>NZ_JTJC03000009.1 GCF_000817735.3 Scytonema millei VB511283
CTGACCAGTTAACAATCCACTACACCCCACACCCCACACCCCACACCCCACACCCCACACCCTATCTACTACTAGCCACTAGCCACTCACTACTTGCTTTTTGATATTGCCACCTGACTCAACACCTGCATCGGTCCCAATTCTTTTAAGATTTGCATTTGTTGTTCGTTACGCACGAACATTGTGCCAGCAAATCCCAAAGAGTTGATGGCAATCGACTCAAAGCTTTCTTGAGAACGGGGAATCAACAGCATCCATTGGCGGGTTACGAGTAAGTTGTAAGCTCCTGCTTGGATGTTATTCGAGCCGATGTCATACTTTAGCCCCACTGCATTGAGCATTTGGTAGTAATAATTGAGCGTGACTGTGGCAGCTGTTTGAGGAGATTTTGTTTGAATCGGTTCTAGTTGTACGAAAGCATGGACAAAAGGCAAGCTTGGTAGAGTTTCGACTGTACCGCGATTAGTAGTTACCAACAAAGGTTCGAGGGGAATTTGGGGAAAATCTGCGGGTGTGAGTGGGAGGGGAACGATCTGCAAATGTTTGTGACGTTGGCTTGCGCCTGCTGTCTTGCCACCGTTATAGAATGTCAGTCCGTTAAACTCTGCCAGACAGATCCACATGGCAGTAAAGTCGGCGAGAGTTAGTAAGGCTTCCTGTTCTTCAAAGGCGCGGGTAATGAGTAGTAGGTGACAATCGACGACATTGAATTTATTTAGCAAACAAACATGAGTCTCGGAAATGTCTGCTACGTATAAGTTTTTGTCGTAGGGTAAAAAGGGATTAAAGTCTTTACCAGTCGTAGCATTTTGCCGATCCTGTTTTTGCTTTGCCTCGTCTTTGCGATTGAGATTGGTGGCTGTTCTGACCAGGAAACGCACGCCTTGCTGTTCTACAAACTGATATTCGGTAGGAATGGTGACTAAAGCCCCGCGTTCAAGGGCATGTTGGGTTATTGCGATCGCCCTATCCAGCAGCGTACCAGGTTGTAGTATTGTCCCGCGTGCATTCATGTCCTCTTGCATTATCGAATCTTGAATCGGCAGCGTAACTTGAGGCTTCTCGCCCTAGCTTTACCCAATAATGTACTCGATCGCCGTACTCTAACACAAAATATCTCTTGTCATGCGATGGTAGCGCGATCGCCTACTCCCCGATCGTGCTTTCAATTGGGTAAACACACGAGCTGTAAGGACGCACAGCCGTGCGCCCCTACAAATGTCACTCATACAGAGCAATTAACTATAGCGAACGTACTCGTCGCTAATCTTGAAGTAAGATGCGTTTAAATTCAGCGAATTGGGTGAAATACCCTGCAAGATCGCAATCAAATTTGGTTGGGTTTCTCCTACATTATTTGCATAGATTGCCGTGCCTGCTGGCAAGCCTTCCGGTGCTGCACCCAAACTGTATTCAATTATGTACTGAGATTGAGTTACAGGGCGGTTGGTTTTTGCTAAAAAGATTGTATCTTCATACTTATTGAAGTCAGTTATCAAAGCGTAGCTATCTCCTACTCCATAGTAAGTCCCTGAACCAGGTCTTCCTCCGCTACCTGCAAGGATAAATGTATCTTTTCCCGATCCTCCTGTCAGGACATCTTTCTCTGAGTCACCACGGCTGGAATCAACAGTACCGCGTAACCATCCACCACCAGCACCAATCAAGATATCGTCCCCAGATCCTCCATCTAAAACATCGCTCCCGAACTCGCCAACTAGTGTATCTTTGCCATTACCACCGTAGAGGCGATCGTTATCATCTTTTCTCACACCATAATCAGGACCAGAAATGACTCCATAGCCATCGCCAGCCAGTAGATCGTCACCATCATCGCCATAAATCGAATCGTTACCATAGCGACCGTAGATCGAATCGTTACCAGCACCGCCATAGATGCGATCGCTGTCACCAGTTCTGATTCGATAATCGTCGAGATCGCCTACTATTACATCGTCCCCTTTACCCCCATAGATGACATCTTCACCAAATCCACCCTCTATATAGTCATTGCCATCTCCTCCCTGTAAGTTGTCGTTACCGTCGCCACCGTATAGCTTGTCATCACCGTTGCAACCGTACAAAGTGTCATTACCGCTGCCACCGACTAGATAGTCGTTATCTTCGTCACCATACAAGGTATCGTTACCATCTCCACCACCTAAATAGTCGATACCTGCACCACCATAGATGCGATCGTCCCCTCCTAAACCGGAGATAGTGTCACTTCCTGCCTTACCATAAATTTTGTCGTTGCCATCCGTACCAGTTAAGGTGTCGTCTAAGTCCGTACCAAAGATATTTGCCATATCGATAAGCCTTTAATTCTAGTTAGTATGCGTAGCAGCCAGAAAAACTAGCAGTTAGGAAATTTGAAAATAAGACCCACTGAGACTTAGAGAGTCGGGAGAAACGCCTTGCAAGATCGCAATCAAATCTGGTTTTGCACCCAGGTTGTTTACATAGATTCCCGTCCCTTGTGGGAAGCCCTCTGGTGCTGCACCCAAACTGTACTCGATTGTGACTGCGGGATAGACTACAGGACTACTCTCAGTTTTGGCTAACGAGATAACATCTTCGTTCTTATTAAAGTCGGTAATCAGAGCGTAGTCACCATTGCCACTACCTATGTAAGAAGGTCCTACACCAGTCCGTCCAGAGCCTCCTGTAAGGATAAATGAATCTTTTCCCCATCCTCCTGTAAGAGTATCAATTTCACCTCTGCCGCGACTGACATCACCATCCCAGTGAAATACTCTTCCTCCAGCACCATTGATATAGTCGTCTCCATCACCTCCATTCAAATAGTCGTTACCGAACTCGCCAACCAACGTGTCTTTGCCTTTACCACCGTACAAGCGGTCGTTATCATTACTGCTGTTACCGATGAGTCCGCCGCTAATGATGTCGTCGCCGTCCTCACCATAAATTTCGTCGCTACCAGCGCCACCAGCGATGCGATCGCTACCTGCACCACCATAGAGGCGATCGTTGCCTACCTCAGTGTAGAAGTCGCCATAAATCGTGTCGTTACCGTCGCCACCAGCGATGCGATCGCTACCTGCACCACCATACAAGGTGTCGTTATCAGCTCCTCCTTTCAAGGTATCGTTACCGCTACCACCTTCTAGGAGATCGTCACCGTTACCACCATACAAGGTGTCATTTCCGTCTTCGCCTTTGAGAGTGTCTGCACCATAACTACCATCTAAAATGTCTTCACCTAAGCCGCCAGATAAAGTATCGTTGCCAGCTTTGCCATAGATTCTGTCGTTGCCGCTCGTACCAGTTAAGGTGTCGTCTAAGTCCGTACCAAAGATATTTGCCATGTCGATAAGCCTTTAATTCTAATAAGTATGCGTAGATGTTTTTACCCCGCGATCGCATTTCAAATCGCCACAACAAAACTATCCAAATAGTGTTTGGCTTTCAATGAAGTGAATCGTTAAATATATACCTAGCCAAAAACTAGTAAGCGATCGACTTACTGAAGTTAATTGATGCAAACCTCGATTAATTACCGCGTTTTGTCTTTGCTTACAAATAACATAGTCAATCTACAAAAGATCGGGATATTTTGCAAGTTAAACTGATGCGATATGGCTAACAATATAATGCTATTTTTGCATTGTTTTAGCGAATTTGTAATATTTTTTTAACAAATGTTTTTACAGATTTTCCTCTGTCTAAACAAGCCAAAAAAGCCTAGTTAACAACTAGGTTAACACTCTTATGTTCTTGGTAAAACACAGTATTATAGTAGGTTCTACTCGCTCTAAGTAATGATATACCAAATCAAATTGAGTATAAAAACACTACAAGCTGCAAACAGTGAACCGTTAACTGTCAACAGCAAAAGCGATAAGTTTACGACTTAAATAGAATTCGCTACATCACGACTAGAGTTTAACCAAGTGGAAATACTGAGACAGAAGTAAAACGTTAGTTCGATCGCTAAAATTAGGGCGAATCGATCGCATGAATACTGTATGAAACCATCGACATGTTTTCACACAAGTACACCACGATACAGGTAGGCGATCGCAATTTTTACAAGTCAGCTTTTACAAGTCAGCGATCGCCTTGTTCAGTTAAGCCTTACTAATCAGGCAAAACTCCTTATTAAGAATACCGAACATACTGGAAGTAGGATGCATTCAAATTGAGCGTGTCGGGAGAAACACCTTGCAAGATAGCAATTAGCTCTGGTGCTGCACTAGTGTTGTTCGCAAATTGCGCGTAAATTCCCGTCCCTGATGGCAAACCGTCAGGGGATGCACCCAGAGTATAAGTAACTTCAGTAAAAGTATAACTGGTGAATGGAGAGTTATCGTTGCGGCTGAGTTTAATGACATCCTCGTTTTTGTTGAAGTCAGTTATCAGAGCATAGTCATTGCTACCTGCGTAGGCAATGCCCTGACCGTCGCGACCAGCACCACTGCTTGTGAAGTTAAATGTATCTGCTCCAGCTCCACCAATGAGGATATCGATTTCTCCTCTGCCACGGCTGGCACTGCTATACATATCATTCGGTCTTCTGCCACCCGCACCATCTATATAGTCGTTTCCTGAACCTCCATTTACGACATCGTTCCCCCAAGAACCCGTCAACCAATCGTCACCACTGTCACCATAGAGGCGATCGTTACCGTAATAGCCGTTGAGAGAGTCATTACCGCTACCACCATGAATTTCATCTGTACCATAGCCACCAAACAAAAGATCGTTACCGGCATCACCGTAGATCCGATCGTTACCTGACTCGCTACCGTAGAGAGTGTCACCATAAACGGTGTCGTCGCCATCGCCACCACATAATAGGTCGTTACCTGAGCCGCCGGACACAGTATCTTTTCCGGCTTTGCCATAGATTCTGTCGTTGCTGTCTGTACCAGTTAAGGAATCGTCTAAATCTGTACCAAATATTACGGACATGATGTCAATCCCTCACTCAAAATAGTCGTAAATCGTAAAAAGTTAGTCTTGGTGTGTCTCAATTGCCAGCACAAACTTGTCATCCATAAACCATAGGAATGACTGAGTTTTGCTGGCTATTTCATGCGGCTAGAATACAAAGCCAGTTTTTATGTTTCCTGAAGAAATCCGCTCGATTCACATACTCTTTATATTTGGCGATCGCTATCTTTATATATGTAAAACTTTCAGAGAAAATATTCGTGTCTAACGTGTTTGTGCTTGAAATATCTGTATTTCGCGCCCTTGTTTTAAGTATAAAATAAAACACAGTAAATTTATATATTTTTAGTTTGACTACGAAAAAATGAGTGCGATCGCAAATTTGAAAAAAATAAATATGTATAAACACAAGTAAATGCAAGACTGCTAAACCTTGATAAAGCTAAGAACTATAGCCACCATTTTTTACCGAACTAAGGACTATATTTTCAGGAAATACTAAATATATATGCAGAAATAGACCTGGTAGCAAATTGCTTAATTTCTCTAAATTATCTGTTTAAAATTGAAAGAAAGTGTATTTTGATACTTGGTAGAACAATCTTGACTTTCCCGTACACCTAATGTTTCCGTAGGATAGATAAAGATTCACCTACAACGACAAGACTATCTGTGGCTAATCAAGAAGGAACCGCCCTACCTCTGGCGCAAACACCCCTCTATCACCTCGCTCTAGAACTGAAGGCAAGGTTAACTAGTTTTGGTGGCTGGGAAATGCCCGTGCAGTTTGTTGGAATCGGACAAGAACATGCTGCGGTCAGGACAACAGCGGGGATGTTTGATATTTCCCACATGGGTAAATTCGTCCTGCGGGGAAAACAGCTAGTCGCTCAACTACAAAACTTAGTCCCTTCCGATTTGAGTCGGCTGCGATCGGGAGAAGCACAGTATACGGTGTTATTAAATCCGCAAGCCGGAATTATCGATGACATCATCTTCTACTACCAAGGGGAAGATAATGACACGCAGCAAGGAGTATTAATCGTCAATGCGGCAACCACCAGTAAAGATAAAAAATGGTTGTTGCAACACCTCGACACAGAACAGGTAGAACTACAAGACATCTCCCGCCGGAAAATCTTAATTGCGGTGCAGGGACCGCAAGCCGTGGCACATTTGCAAAACTTAGTAGAAGCAGACTTATCTCAAGTCAAAGCCTTCGGGCATTTGGAAACCAAGATTTTAGGAGAACCGAGTTTTATGGCTCGGACTGGTTATACGGGAGAAGATGGATTTGAGGTGATGGTAGATCCAGAAGCAGGTGTCAAAGTGTGGCGATCGCTCGCTCAAGCTGGAGTCATTCCCTGCGGGCTAGGGGCAAGAGACACCCTGCGATTAGAGGCAGCTATGGCACTCTACGGGCAAGATATTGACGATAACACCACCCCCTTAGAAGCAGGTTTAGGCTGGCTCGTCCATCTCGACACCAAAGGCGACTTTATCGGGCGCGATATCCTAGAGCAACAGAAAACAAACGGAGTTTCACGACGATTAGTAGGGTTGCAAATGCCAGGGCGACACATTGCCCGCCACGGCTACCAAGTCTTATCTGAAGGTAAAGTCGTAGGAGAGATTACCAGCGGCACATTATCCCCCACGTTAGGTTATCCGATCGCCCTAGCCTACATTCCCACATCCCTCAGCCAGCCAGGGCAAACCTTAGACGTAGAAATCAGAGGCAAGACTTATCCAGCGGTAGTAGTGAAAAAACCCTTCTATCGGGCTAAGAATCGTCCGGCGAAGTAAGTCGTAAGTCGTAACTCACTACTCCCTACTCCCTGCTCCCTGATAACTGACAACTGACAACTGACAACTGACAACTGACAACTGACAACTGAAAAGGGATTGACTACTAGGCGATCGCGTCTATAGTAAAGCATATTAATTAACGATATATCCGCGATTTGGTTGAGGAACTGACATGGAGTTGGAATATCCAAGCGACCTGAAATATCTTGACTCGCACGAATACGTCCGCATGGATGGCGATATCGCTACTATTGGCATTTCTGCTTTTGCTGTCGATCAGCTCGGTGACATTGTATTTCTGGAACTTCCTGAAGTTGGCGATCGCGTCACTAAAGGAGAAACCTTCGGTTCCGTAGAATCAGTTAAAGCCGTAGAAGATATGTACTCCGCCGTGACTGGTACAGTCGTCGAACGCAATGAAACTGTACTAGAGACACCAGAACAACTAGCAGACGATCCCTATGGCGAAGGCTGGATGCTCAAAGTGCGTGTCGAAGATGCCAGCGAATTAGACGAGGCGCTCACTGCCGAAGAATATCGCACTCAGGTAGAGGGAGGCTAGGAAAGAGAGCTGGGGGAGCTGAGGAGGCTGAGGAGGCTGAGGGAGCGATCGGGAGAGATCGGGAGAGATCGGGAGCTGGGGGAGCAAGACAATTCAAAATTCCCCACACTCCACACCCTACACCCCACACCCCACACCCCACACCCTTTCTTCACTACTCCCTACTCCCTGCTCCCTACTCCCTTCATGTTGCAGAATATTAATAAGTCACTATTGGAGAAGCTATTTGTGGTACTAGACAGTCCTCGTATTCAACGCGATCGGCAGCAAAAACAAATAAGCAGCGAGTCAATTTCATTTCGACAAAGACACATTGGTCCTCAACCGATTGAGGTTGAGCAAATGCTAGAAGTGTTGGGGCTACCGACCCTTGATGCTTTGATTGACCGGACAGTGCCACAAGCCATTCGCCAACAGCGATCGCTCCAGTTAGAAGGCGATCGCAGCGAATATGCGGCTTTGGCGCAGTTAAAAGCGATCGCCTCAAAAAACCAAGTATTTCGGTCGCTAATTGGCATGGGATATTACGGCTGCATTACTCCACCAGTAATTCAGCGAAATATTTTGGAAAACCCAGGCTGGTACACTGCTTATACTCCCTACCAACCAGAAATCGCGCAGGGACGACTAGAGGCGCTGCTGAATTTTCAAACGACAATTATTGACTTGACAGGTTTGGAAATTGCCAACGCTTCTTTACTAGATGAAGGGACAGCCGCCGCCGAAGCCATGACTATGAGTTATGGTCTGTGCAAAACGAAGGCAAAAGCTTTCTTTGTCTCCCAAAACTGCCATCCCCAGACAATTCAAGTCGTGCAGACTCGTGCTAGACCGCTGGGAATTAACGTGATTGTTGGCGACCACCAAACTTTCAAGTTTGACGTGCCAGTATTTGGCGTATTGCTGCAATATCCAGCCAGTGACGGTACGATCTACGACTATCGGGCATTTGTGGAACAAGCCCATGCTGCGGGGGCATTGGTAACTGTCGCCGCCGACCCTTTGAGTTTAACTTTACTGACTCCCCCGGGAGAGTGGGGTGCTGATATTGCGGTAGGCAGCACGCAGCGCTTCGGCGTACCGATGGGTTATGGCGGACCTCATGCAGCATATTTCGCCACGAAAGAAGAATTTAAGCGACAAGTTCCAGGGCGGATTGTCGGAGTTTCTAAGGATGTTTACGGGAAAACAGCCTTACGCCTAGCACTACAAACTCGCGAACAACATATCCGCCGCGACAAAGCCACCAGTAATATTTGCACGGCGCAGGTCTTACTGGCAGTCATGGCTTCGATGTATGCGGTGTATCACGGTTCCGAAGGACTGAAACAAATTGCTACCAGAATCCACAAATTTACAGCAATTTTAGCAGCAGGATTACAGCAGCTAGGCTACACCATCAGTTCAGAATCTTTCTTCGATACATTACGGATTAATTTAGTCAATCGTAACTTAGATGATATTTTGCAGGCTTGCCAAGCTAAGAAAATCAATATACGGATATTTGATGAAAAGTCTGTAGGTATCTCTTTAGATGAAACGATCGCAGAAGCAGATTTAACCGACCTATTCGAGATTTTCGCAGGTAGCAAAAACCTACCCTTCACCATCGAAGAATTGGGGGCGGGTTTATCAGACAAATCTGTGGTTAGTCAGGCATCACGGCAAAACCCGCCCCTACAAGTTCCCACACAACTCACTCGTACCAGCGAATTTCTCACCCATCCCGTTTTCAACCGCTACCATTCGGAAACAGAACTGCTGCGATACATTTATCGATTGCAGGCAAAGGATTTGTCCTTGACAACATCCATGATTCCCTTGGGTTCCTGCACGATGAAACTGAATGCAACGGCAGAAATGATGCCCGTCACCTGGCAGGAATTCGGCAATCTGCATCCGTTTGCCCCACTGTCGCAAACGCGGGGGTATCAGATTTTGTTCCAACAGTTAGAAGCATGGTTAGCAGAAATCACGGGTTTTGCTGCGGTTTCTCTCCAACCGAACGCTGGTTCGCAGGGTGAATATGCTGGTCTGCTAACGATTCGGCAATATCATGAAAGTCGGGGGGAAGGACATCGGAATATTTGTTTGATTCCCCAATCTGCCCACGGTACGAACCCAGCTAGTGCGGTGATGGCAGGGATGAAAGTGGTGGCGATCGCCTGTGACGAACAAGGTAACGTAGACGTAGAAGATTTGCAGGCAAAGGCAGAAAAGCACAAAGACGAACTCGCCGCGTTAATGGTGACATATCCCTCCACCCACGGCGTATTTGAGGCACAAATTAAAGACATCTGCGCGATCGTCCATGCCTACGGCGGACAAGTCTACATGGATGGGGCAAATCTCAACGCCCAAGTCGGTTTATGTCGCCCTGGAGATATTGGGGCGGATGTCTGTCACCTCAACCTGCACAAAACCTTCTGTATCCCTCACGGTGGTGGTGGTCCTGGGATGGGACCAATTGGTGTAGCAATTCACCTCGCCCCCTTCCTCCCCGACACTTCTATTGCCCAAATAAGTAGCGATACTCATCCCTCACTCCTCACTCCTCACCCCTCCAATATTGGCGCTATCTCCGCTGCACCTTGGGGCAGTGCTAGCATCCTGACAATTTCGTGGATGTACATTGCCATGATGGGGGGCGAGGGATTGACAGAGGCGACTAAAGTGGCAATTCTCAACGCCAACTACATCGCCCGCAGACTAGAGCCACACTACCCCGTACTGTACAAGGGTAAAGCTGGTTTTGTTGCCCACGAGTGCATTTTAGATCTGCGATCGCTCAAGAAAACTGCTGGAATTGAAGTCGAAGACATCGCCAAGCGCTTGATGGATTATGGCTTCCACGCCCCGACAATTTCTTGGCCCGTAGCAGGGACGATGATGGTAGAACCCACAGAAAGCGAATCGAAGGAAGAATTGGATCGATTCTGCGATGCCATGATTGCGATTCGGCAGGAAATTGCCGAGATTGAAGCAGGTAAAGTCAGTCGGGAAGATAATTTATTAAAAAATGCTCCCCATACTGCCGAAAGCCTGCTAGCAAGCGATTGGCAACATCCTTACACCCGCGAACAAGCCGCCTATCCCGCCCCGTGGACGCGAGAACACAAGTTCTGGGTTGCCGTCGGACGAATTGATAGCGCCTTTGGCGATCGCAATTTCGTCTGTTCCTGCCAACCGATGGAGGCGTATAGCTAGGGGTTGCTTATAGACTTTGCTGACTAGGGGCGCACAGTTATGCGCCCCTAACCATCACTAATTCTGAGTTATCTCGCTATGCCTTCTACGATCGACTCATCCCCAGGCTTGCATACTTCTAAACTACTACGGCAGTTTCTAGAACGGCACGCCGAACAAGAGTATGTCAGTTTGGGAGAATTGGTGACAGAATTGGGCGATCGCGCTTACGGTCCTTTGCTGGTTATCTGCGCTTTACCAGAAGCATTACCTCTTCCCGTGGCGGGTGTGTCGGCGATTATCGCCATCCCCTTAATGCTGGTTTCGGCGCAATTAAGTTTGGGTTTTTCTCGTCCCCATCTACCAAAATGGCTGGCTAAACGGCGTTGGAAGCAAAAAAACTTAGCCAAGGTAGTAGAAAAAGGGCTGCATTACCTCGCAAAAGCTGAAAAAATCGTCCGTCCCCGTTGGGGTTTTATCACTTCGCGATTGGCACAAAGGTTGTTAGGATTATTTATTTTATTGATGGCGATAATTATTGCCTTGCCCATTCCGCTAGGAAATATGCTACCCGCGATCGCGATCGTTGTTATTAGTCTAGGTATGAGTGAAGGTGATGGCTTACTCGTCATTGTGGGAGTTGTAGCAGCTAGCGTTATTCTTGCAGTTATGGTCAGCGCGATCGGTTTTATTGCTAATAGTTTGAGAAGTTCTTTTCAACAACTCCGACAACAACTTAATTTTTAGTCATCCTAAAAGTATTTCTAATAGCAAACATAGAATTGAATACTCTTTGTTATCTTACGGCTTGTAAGACTAAACCAATAATTCCCCCAGCTAAAACCAGCCAAGCAGAATTAATCTTGAAGCGGAAAACAGCGATCGCGCTGGCAATTGCTAAAACTACAGTCACGATATCTATCAATGCCGTGCGTCCCAAAGTATACGAGACAACAGCCATTAATCCCAAAGAAGCAGCATTTACCCCATCTAAAAAACCACCAACTAAAGTAGATTGACGTAGTTTTGGAACCCAGGGATTGATAATACCAACTAGTACAAACGCAGGTAGGAAAATTCCGATTGTAGCTGCGATCGCCCCTGCATGACCAGCTAAAAGATAGCCGATGAAAGTAGCAGTGGTAAATACGGGACCAGGGGTAAATTGACCGATCGCGACTGCATCTAAAAGTTGTTGAGAGGTTAGCCACTGATTGCGTTCTACCAAATCTCGTTGCAAAAAGGCAAGTAAAACATAACCACTGCCGTACAGCACCGAACCAATTTTGAGAAAAAACAGAAACACATTCACCCAGCCTACAGGTGGAGTAGGGGTTGTACTACCTGCTTGTGCTAGCGGAAAAGATAGCGGCAACAGCCAAGCTGCCGCATTACCCCGACTGCGCCCCAGACTTTTTACCAACGTCACACTCAGTCCCGCCAGTAACAACAATACGATTTCATCCCAGCCAAAAAAAAAGGCAACTATGACCGCTACTGCTGCTATCCCCGTTGTTACATCCTTAATCGCTTTTTGACCTAACTTCCACAATGCTTGTAAGACGATCGCGATGATAACGGGTTTAATACCGTAGAGCAATCCTTCAGCTTGGGGTAAAGTTTGGTATTGCTTGTAGGCGATCGCCAATACCCAGACGATCGACATGGCAGGTAAAATAAAGCAGGTTCCCGCGATAATCAAACCGCGCCATCCTGCCCGTTCGTAGCCGATGTGAATAGCTAGTTCTGTAGAATTGGGTCCGGGGATTAAGTTAGTTACGCCCAGCAAATCGAGTAGTTTCTCGCGACTCATCCACTGTCTGCGCTTTGCCACCTCATCATCCATCATGGCGATATGCGCGGCAGGACCACCAAAGGCGATCGTACCTAACTTCAGAAATACGAGTGCTAATTCTTGCAGTCTTTGCTTTTTTTGCTGCGAATTGAGGGCAGCATAGGGAATTTGATGTTCTGATGATTGGATCTCTTCAGTTTCCTGAGACATTGATTGACAGTTGACGGTTGACGGTTGACGGTTGACAGTTGACAGTTGACGGTTGACAGTTGACGGTTGATGGTTGACTGATAACTGATAACCGATCGCTGATAACTGATAACTGATAACTGATAACTGATAACTACAGTTTCGCCAACGCTTTACGGGCGATCCGAGTTACGTACAGAGTTACCGTTACCGTAGCCATAAAACCAACTATGCGAATTATCCATACGACAGTTGAATTGGTGGGGCGATCGCTACTGCTGAGTGTGGCAAGGCTACCCGCTAGAGAACCAAGATATACATACATGATTGTTCCAGGCAACATTCCTACCGAGCCAAGGAAATAATCTTTGAGTGAAACTTGAGTGATGCTAAAAGCGTAGTTTAACAGGCTAAAGGGAAATATAGGTGAAAGTCTGGTTAACAAAACAATTTTGAATCCCTCTTTTCCGACTGCCTCGTCAATGGCTTGAAATTTTTGATTTCCAGCAATTTTTTTGGCTACCCAACCCCGTGCTAAATAGCGCCCAACTAAAAAAGCTGCGGTGGCTCCCAAGGTTGCACCGATAAATACGTAAATTGAACCGAAAATTGCTCCGTAAACAACTCCTGCGCCCAAGGTAAGAATTGTGCCGGGAATGAAAGCAACTGTGGCAATGACATACACTAAGATAAACGCGATCGCGCCTATAGTTCCGAGGTTTTCTATTCCCTGTAAAGTTTGCCGTAACAGTTCTGGTAAATTAAACCCCATCATGCCGAGACTTGAATTTCACCGCTACCACTCAACCCAAAAGCAGCATGAATTGCCTGGAGTGCAGCAACTCCTTGTTCTTGAGCGACGACACAACTAATTTTAATTTCGGAAGTCGCGATCATTTGAATATTAATTTGTTCTTGTGCCAAGGCAGCAAACATCTTTGCCGCGACTCCAGGTTGACCGACCATTCTCGCACCGACGACGCTGACTTTAGCGATCGCCGTATCTACCACGACTTGTCCCCAGCCATACTCTGGCGCTGCTTGTTCTAAGGCTTGCTTCGCCGCGATCGCATCCATCTGCGCTACCGTACAAACAATATCCCGCTTTGGCACGCCGTTGGCAATCCGACAGCGTTGAGATTGAATAATCGTATCCACGCTAATATTTTCCCGCGCCAACAATCCGAACAATCTCGCTGCCAATCCTGGGCGATCCGGTACTTGGAGAATTGCTAAACGGGCTTGGTTGATGTCTAGAGCTACACCGCGAACGGGAGAATTCGGAATTCGGAATTCGGAATTCGGAATTTGGAATTCGGAGTTATTTTTAACTTCTAACTTTTGACTTTTGACTTCCTCCCTGTCTAATACCACTCTCTCTTCTGCGATCTCAAAAGCTTCTCGCAGGGCTGCGACAGCGCGATCGCCGTCGGTTGCATCGATGACGCAACTGACTTTGACTTCTGAGGTAGAAATCATTTGAATGTTAATTCCTGCCTCAGCCAGGGTCGAAAACATTTGCGCTGCTACCCCAGGACGACCGATCATGCCTGCCCCATCGATGCTGACTTTGGCAATGTGCGGCTGTACCATCACTTCTGCTTCCTCCGATCGCGGGTCGGGATGGGAGCGTAATACGGGCGCGATCGCGGCGGCGACTGCTTCCGTCTGCTTCAGTAGCGAGGTCGTGACGGTAAAAGCAATGTCGTTGCTGTTACCTTCGTGGATCGACTGGACGATCAAATCTACGTCTAAGCCTTGACGAGCAATCTCGCTAAATAACCGTGCTGCTACTCCTGGGCGATCGGGGACGCGCAGCAAGGCGATTCTGGCTTGATCTGCGTCCAGTTCTACCCCATCAACCGGACGGGCAATTTCTAAATCTACTAGCGGGCGGGGTTGAGGTTTGGGCGAAACCACCCAAGTGCCAGGATCGCTCGTCCAACTGGAACGCACGACCAGCGGTACGCCGTAATTACGAGCAATCTCCACTGCCCTCGGATGCAAGACCTTTGCCCCCAAACTGGCAAGTTCTAGCATCTCGTTGCAAGTAATTTCTGTCATCAACTGCGCTTCTGGTACGAGACGGGGATCTGTAGTCAGAATGCCGGGAACATCTGTATATATTTCGCAACAATCGGCGCGGAGTGCTGCTGCTAGCGCTACAGCTGAAGTATCGGAGCCACCGCGTCCCAAAGTAGTAATTTCTAATTCTTCCGTGCTGGTAATCCCTTGAAATCCGGCAACAACAACGACTTTACCAATTTTCAGTTGCTTTTCAATCCGAGATGTTTGAATGTGTAAGATCCGCGCCCGCGTGTGTTCTGCTTCAGTTACAATCCCCACCTGAGCGCCCGTGAGCGAAATTGCTGGTTGTCCTAATTCTTGTAATGCCATGCTCAACAGGGCGATCGTCACCTGTTCTCCAGTTGAGAGCAACATATCCATTTCCCGGCGACTGGGATTAGCAGAAACTTCATGCGCTAGTTTGACCAGTGCATCGGTAGACTTACCCATCGCAGAAACGACAACCACCAAAGCGTTTCCTGCTTTCACTGTTTGGAGAACGCGATCTGCCACAGCTTGAATGCGTTCTACCGAACCAACCGAAGTACCACCGTATTTCTGGACAATCAGAGTCATAACTTTGAAAAGGGAGCAGAGATAAGGGAGCAGGGAGCAGAGGGGACAAGGGAGCAATTCTAGCTACTAGTCACCAGCCACTAGTCACTATTAAGATTAGCGCATAAGACTAGCACGAATTAAGGAGCGATCGCCTCGTTGCTACAATTGCTCGATTGATTGCATAAATACGGGGCAAACATCGCCGATTCCTTTGATTAACGGTAGGGTGACTGTAAAAGTCGTACCCATTCCCACCGTGCTTTCCAAGGTAATTTCACCGCTATGTGCTGCAACACATTTTTGCACAATTGCCAATCCTAAACCAGTCCCAGGAATCTTCTCGGCATTATTAGCGCGAAAAAACGGCTGAAATAGCTGTGCTTGGTCTGCTGGGGGAATACCGATCCCTTGGTCTTGAAATCGAAAGGTCACAGTTTTTTCTTCAACGATCAGTTCAAACTGTATCTGACCGCCAGCAGGAGAATATTTAATTGCGTTGTTGAGTAAATTACTTAAAATGTGTTTTAATAAGCTCTCATCCCAGACCGAACCATGCAAGCGATCGCCATGCTGGCAATGAAAAGTTAATATCAAGTCTTTGGCATTGGTACTTAATTTTGCTTCCTCTACTATGAAGTGGCAAAACTGCTCTAATTCGAGCGAGATGAGTTTGCATTTAAGTTTGCCTGCTTCAGCTTGGCTCAAAAGCAGAAATTCATCTAATAGCCTAGCCATATCGCTAATGGCAGAACGAATCAATTGAAAGTGAGCGAACTTTTTTTCTTGGCTTAATTTTTGGTCGTTATTTTGTAGCAATCCAGTTGCTAGTAGAATAGTCGTTAGGGGACTGCGAAAATCGTGCGAAAGTATGGAAGCAAAATCAGATTTAAACTGATTCATTTCTTTTGCTTTGATGAGTTCGGCAGTGCGTTCCTGCACGCTCACTTCTAAAGCTTGATTGACTGTTTTTAACGCTTCAGCTACCTGCTTGCGTTCGATCGCATAGCATAAAGAACGTATCAGCACGCCTGAATTTACCTGTCGCTTAACGAGATAATCCTGCGCTCCCTGACGGACTGCTTCTAGAGCCAGATCGTCATCATTCGTATTTGTCAGCACGACGATGGGAAGGCTGGGAACGGCTTTGAGTAATGGTATGAGCGATCCTAACCCGGCGCTATCCGGTAGAGTTAAGTCTAACAACACAACATCAAAGCAATCCTCGTGCAAGCGATCGAGCGCTTCCTGCAATCGCTGGACGTGTACTAGTTCAAACTGCTTGACTGGAGACTCCTTCAGCAGCTCTCGCATGAGTCTGGCTTCTGCTAAGTTGTCTTCAATCAACAGAACTTTTACCGGAGTCATTAGGAAGTCAAAAGTCAAAAGTCAAAAGTCAAAAGTCAAAAGTCAAAAGTCAAAAGTCAAAAGTCAAAAGTCAAAAGTCAAAAGTCAAAAGTCAAAAGTCATACCCATAATGATCGGGATACGCGCAATTAGCTTATAGGCAAAGTTACGGTAGAAAGCCAAAACTCTTCAATTCCTTTGACAATTTGAAACAATTGGCTGAGGTTGCGGGACTTGGTGATGTAGCAGTTGACGTGTAAATCGTAGCTGTGACAAATATCTTCCTCGTTTTTGGAGGTCGTCAAGATCACGACAGGGATACGTCGCAGTTGGGGATCGGCTTTGATTTCTGCCAAGACTTCCCGACCGTCTTTTTTGGTCGTGCATCAGGAAAGTGTGGAATTGATATTATGGTGAAAAAAATCACTCCTGTTCTAAGAAGCAATGCCTTGTCCCCTATGCAGTCACGATAAGACTTATAAACACGGGAAAACGAGTAAGGGAAGCCAACGCTACCGTTGTCCCAACTGCAAGCAAACATTCACCGATACTTTTGACACAATTTACTATCGGCGGCAAGTAAGTCAGGAGGAAGTACGGATTGTCTTGCAGTCGCATTGCGAAGGAACTAGTTTACGTGGTATTAGTCGAATTAGTGGACTGTCCTACAACACTGGAGTCAGCTTGATTCGAGCTGCCAGTCAAAAAGCACAACTAGTTCACAATGGCGAAGTCTCTTCTGTTGATACGGATGCCATCGCTGCCGACGAAATGTGGTCATTTGTCCAAAAAAACAAAAGCACTGCCTACCCGAAGAACTGGAAGCCGGAGACTGTTGGATAGCTTTGAGTTTAGCCCAGTTAAATGGCTTAATTTTATCTGGTCGAGTAGGCAAACGTACTGACAAGTTGGCAATTGAGTTGGTGACTAGTACCCAAGGTAAGACTGATTGTCAGGAATGGCATACCGATGGCTGGTCAGGGTATGAGCGAGTGTTGTGCACAGACGATGAAGTAGAGCACTACATTAGTAAAATTTTGACACAACGATTAGAGCGTACTAATGGTTCCCTTCGGCAACAGACAGGGCGTTGGCATCGACGACAAAACAAATTTGGCAAGGTTTGGGAGCAGACAAAAGTCACATTGCGTTTGGTCATCAGCTACTTTAATTGGATTTGGGTGCATTCTCGTTTAGGAACCACAGCCGCTCAACGAGCAGACTTAACCTCACAACCTTGGACTTGGCAAGATATTGCAACTTATTCCACGCTTTGCTGAGGCACCATCTCTTTTTTAGGTAAGTTGAGATCGAGCAGAATTAAATCTGGGTGGGGTGCGTCGGTATATTCCCCTTCTTGACGCAAAAAAGCGATCGCATCCATCCCGTTTCGTACAGATAGGACTTGGTTGGGGATAGAACTGCGCTTGAGTGCTTCTTCCACCAAGCGGACATCAGCCTTATTATCTTCCACTAGGAAAATGGTTTTGGGTTTTTCTGCCGTGCCTGTATTCATATTTCTTACCTCCGGCGGGAATTGTAAAGTAGAATGTTGCACCTTGACCTAATTCTGAAGCCACCCAGATATCTCCTCGATGGCATTCAACAACTTTTTTGCAAATTGCCAAACCCATTCCCGTACCAGAATATTCATCTCTGGTATGCAAGCGTTGGAAAATGACAAAAATGCGATCGCTAAACTGGGGATCGATACCGATCCCGTTATCTTTGACTGAAAATAACCAGGCATCTTCTAAGGGTGAGACACCAATGTGAATCACAGGTGGCTTGTCTCTACGAAACTTGATCGCGTTTCCAATCAGATTTTGAAATAGCTGAAGCATTTGGGTGCTATCTGCTAATACTGTTGGTAGCGGATCGTAAGAAATCGTAGCACCTGTTTCCGAAATCTTGCCTTGCAAGCCACTGAGAGCGCGTTTTAAGGCTACCTCCAAATCTACGGGTTGAAATTCGACATTCTGTCGATCTACCTTGGAATAAGCTAGTACGTCATCTATGAGCGTCTGCATGAGGCTGACTCCCGATACTGCATAGCTAATAAATTCTCTAGCATCTTCGTCTAGCTGTTCTTGATAGCGCATTTCTAACAACTGGACGTAATTTGCAACTTGATTTAATGGTTCTTGCAAGTCGTGGGAAGCGACGTAAGCAAATTTTTTCAGTTCGGCATTAGAACGTTCTAAATCGTAGGCGATTTGTGATAGTTCTTCTGCTTGTCTTAAAACTACCTCAATTGTGGCTTTACGCAGATCGATCGCAGCTTTGATTTCTACTTTTTTCCACGGCAAAGATTTACCCTGTACAGTTTCTTTCCATAATTGAAATGATTTGCGTGGAGACAAATACACGCTATCATTTTCCTGACCGAATTCATACGCTTCATGCGGATTTCCACCCCAATTCACTGTTTGAATGACTTCAGGACGAAACCATATAATATAGCTTTTATCGGCAATAGGAATCGCTAACAAGCCGCTAGCAACATGCTTATAAATTTCTGCTTCTGGAAATACCAGTGGTAGGGTATCCGTGTAGAAAACTTCCTCATCTCGAAATTGATGTTTTAACCACTGTACGATGACATTTAAGTGTTCTTGCTTGGGAACTTGTCCGATTGCCGTCCATTCGCTATTAAAATAGATGGCTGCTCCTTGAGCATCAACTAATTCTAATAAGTTCGGTTCTTGTTTAACTAAACCATCAATCCAATTTTCGGCTTGGGACATATATTCGACGAGTTGCGATCGCACGTGTGTGATGTGCAGGTTGTAGTCGTAATCGTCTGTTTCTTCTATTGCCGAAATTTCCGCAAAAATCATTCGTCCGAGAAACTCGCAAGCTTTACGTAGCTCGTAAGATACATATTTTGGCGATCGATGGTGACAAGCAATTAATCCCCAAAGTTTGTCTTCTTTAATTAAAGAAATTGTCAGCGAAGCACCTACTTCCATATTATGTAAGTACTTAAGATGACAAGCAGATGCACTTCTTAAGGTTGAATGAGTCAAATCTAGCGGACGTAAATTTGTCGGGTTAATTAAAGGAAAAAGTTCTACTGGTTTAGCATGAGCGTTGGGGATTATTCTAATCCAATTAGAACAAAATAGTTTTCTCGCTGGTTTAGGAATGTCCGATTCGGGAAAGTGCAACCCTAAATAAGCTTCCATATCATCTAATTTTTCTTCGGCAATGACAACACCATGTCCGTCATTGTCAAATTTATAGAGCATCACGCGGTCAAATCCCGTGACTTTATGTACTTCTTGAACGATAACTTGACCGAAATCTTGTAATTTCGTTGTTGTTGCTAATCGATTAATTGAGGCTCTAGCTAGATGATAAAAACTTAAAAATGGAATGTTTTCTTGAGTTAGAGCTGGCTCTAATTCTAAAATTAGTAATTTATCTCGATTGCGATGAAATATGCCGTCAAATACTACGTAATCGTCTCCTTTGACTCTCAACCAAATTTTTATAGGGTTGAGCAGATCGAAATTTTCTTCTGCTAGCCCTAGTTTGATTCTTTCTATTTGGTAAGGATCGAGAAGATCTGCCAAAGTCTGCAAAACCAATTCTTCAGGCGGAATCCCAAAAATAGAAAATGTATTAGTACTGACTTGTAAAATTTTGAGGTCTGGCTCTTCTAAAACTACAATGACTCCATGTGGTTGAATTTGGTTAATTAATTGAACTGGTTCTTCATCCCAAAGGGAAAATTCAACATCTGTTAATTGTAAGTTTTCTGACACAAAGAGCCTCCCCTGAAAGTCAAAAGTTAAAAGCTAAAAGTCAAAATACTGAATATATTGCGCAATTTTTTGTTAAGTCTAAGTACAACACTTGCATTGAAATATAGTTTTTATAGTAGTTTAAACCATATCACTACTAGCTCTATCCGTAATATTTATTAGTCAGTCTATATAAGTAAATTCATGGAAAACTGTTGCTTTTCTCTAGTTCCTCAAATGTTACTTGCGCCAACAGCTTAACATAGCGTTTTTGATTATTAAGGCAAATGTTAAGAAAAAGTAGTAGTTTTTGAATTTAGCGGCTATTTATGATGGAAAATAGCTGCATTTTTGCAATACAAAAGCTAGCTGAGTAATTGGTAAATGGTAATTGGTAATGAGTTTACAGATTGAAAAGCGCGATTATTATTAGTTGCTAACCCTTCGTTGCAAATCATTTAGAAAATATTAAAAATCAAAGATTTAGAAATAGTTCGTGCTATCTACTAGCAAGCTAAAAATCAAGTCAGCTTAACTAATCCATCGTCACTCTGAGCGATCGCAATTTTATATAGGAATCCGGTTTGACGAGCGCAAAAAATCTTAGTATGAGTAGGGTGTGTTACGCGCCTTGCGTCACGCACCAAAAACTGAGAGTGATGCGTTAGCACGATCGCATGACGCATCCTACGTAGGATATTTCAAAAATTCAATCTGAGTCCTATAGTAGGATGGGCAATGCCCACCTATACTCAATTGACTTTTATCTACAAAAAATTAGTTAAGCTAACACGCAAATTATTGAAAATAGCTGGAATATCGCCAGTCTAGTTAATAAGAGTAAATACTTAGCATCATCGAAAAAGCGATCGCCCCCTCACAAGCCATTTCATCCTACTGTTGCTCAAAGTAATAGAATGAAGATCTAGAATTGCAGTTGCAATGTAGTTGCATTGAGTACAGATTCCGTAACAATTTCTACAGAATTGGTGACAGAAAAATCTGTATTCATGAAGAGTTTGTCATATCGACCCAGTTGAAAGCTTTTTATGAGTTCTTCGATCCGCTTCTTAATGTGCGCCCCCGACCACTATGATGTGGACTACGTGATTAACCCCTGGATGGAGGGTAACATTCACAAGTCCTCCCGCGATCGCGCCGTCGAACAGTGGCAAAAGTTGTTCCACGTCTTGAAGGAACAAGCCGTTGTCGATTTGGTGCAACCGCAACCAGGCGTACCAGATATGGTATTTACTGCAAATGCAGGCTTAGTTTTAGGGGAAACAGTTGTCCTCAGCCGCTTTTTCCACAAAGAGCGTCAGGGAGAAGAACCATTTTTCAAGCAGTGGTTTGAGTCCAAAGGTTACACGGTACACGAACTGCCAAAAGACTTACCATTTGAAGGTGCTGGAGATGCACTGCTAGATCGGGAAGGACGCTGGTTATGGGCTGGGTATGGCTTTCGTTCCGAACTCGATTCTCACCCTTATCTCGCCAAATGGCTTGATATTGAAGTCTTATCCTTGCGCTTGATGGACGAGCGCTTCTATCACCTCGATACTTGTTTTTGTCCCTTGAGTGGCGGTTATCTCCTCTACTATCCTCCAGCTTTTGACTCCTATTCCAACCGTCTGATTGAAATGCGGGTTCCAGCGGAAAAGCGGATCGCCATTAAAGAAGCCGATGCGGTAAACTTCGCTTGCAACGCCGTCAACATCGACTCGGTAGTGGTGATGAATAAAGCGAGCGATGACTTGAAAGCTCGCTTGACTAAACTCGGATTTCGCGTCATTGAAACCCCGCTGACAGAATTTCTGAAAGCTGGAGGAGCTGCTAAATGTTTGACGTTGCGGGTGACAGAACCAGTAAGGGAAGAAGTCCACGCCAGCACGCCTGTGGAAAGTCGTGCTGTCCGTATGGAAGGACATTTACTCGATTCCGGTTTAATCAACCGCGCTTTAGATGCGATCGTGGAAAATGGTGGTAGCTTCCAGGTGCTGAATTTTAGCTTGGGAGAACAGCGACAAAGCACTTCTTCTGCTGAGGTGAAGGTGACAGCTCCTTCGCGCGATGTCATGGAGGAGATAATATCTCAGCTGATCGATTTGGGTGCTGTGCCACGTCCGCAAGAAGTTTGCGACGTGAATATGGAACCCGTACATCAAGCGGGTGTAGCTCCCGATGATTTTTACGTCACAACGATTTATCCGACAGAAGTGCGGGTAAATTGCGAGTGGGTGAAGGTACAAAATCAGCGGATGGATGGCGCGATCGCAGTTACATTTAACTCTGGTAGTCCTGTGGCTCGTTGCAAGTTATTGCGGGATTTGGAAGTTGGCGAACACGTCATCGTTGGGATTGAAGGTATCCGTACCATTCGCAAGACGGAATCGCGGGAACAGCGCAACAAGCAGGAATTTAGCTTCATGTCGGCTGGAGTTTCCAGCGAACGCCGCGTCGAGTTAGTAGTAGAACAAGTGGCTTGGGAATTGCGACAAGTGCGCGACCAAGGTGGTAAGGTTGTTGTCACGGCTGGACCTGTGGTAATTCATACAGGTGGCGGGGAACACCTATCGCAGTTAATCCGCCAAGGCTACGTGCAAGCTTTGTTGGGTGGAAATGCGATCGCCGTCCACGATATCGAGCAAAATATGATGGGGACTTCCCTCGGTGTTGATATGAAGCGGGGAGTCGCCGTACAGGGAGGACACCGCCACCACTTGAAGGTTATCAACACGATCCGGCGTTATGGCAGTATTGCCAAGGCTGTCGAGCAAGGTGTATTGCAAAGCGGAGTCATGTACGAATGCGTCCGTAACAACGTCCCCTTCTGCTTAGCTGGCTCAATTCGGGATGATGGTCCTTTACCCGATACCGAGATGGATTTGATTAAGGCTCAAACCGAATACGCTCGGTTGTTGCAGGGAGCAGATATGATTTTAATGCTCTCCTCAATGCTGCATTCGATAGGCGTAGGTAATATGACGGCTGCTGGGGTGAAAATGGTCTGCGTCGATATTAACCCCGCCGTAGTCACAAAACTAAGCGATCGCGGTTCGGTTGAATCTGTCGGTGTGGTGACAGATGTAGGATTATTCTTGAGTTTGTTAGTACAGCAGTTGGATAAGTTGACCAGTCCCTATCATTTGGTGCAAGTCTAGATTAGCGATCGACAATGGTAGGGTGCGTTATGTAACCTACCCTACTACTATTGGGTAGCACAGCCGTGCTACCTATTTTTGTGGAAATCCGCAATCGTACGGTATGCACTCACAACTAAATTTACATATTTTAATAATAAGAACGAGATTTACGATCGGGCGATCGCTATCTGTAACTTATCCTCTGCTGAGTCAATATTAAAAGAAAAGATTATGCAACCAACGATTTCATCTTCCAACCGCGATCCTCAAACCAATCTATTTCTCTCCCCTGGTGAATTCTGTACTTGTCATATTTGCGTCCCAGATTCAAATGAACGAATGGCTGCAATTATGTTTAACAAGCAATACTATAGTTTTTTCAAGTCAGTTAAAGATAGAGAAAAAGCCTTAAGCGTGGTTGCTAAACTTCAGGAAAAAGACAACAATGCTGTAATTGTTAAAACTCCTAAAGGATATACTGTTTGGGTTTTAGAACCTACAGCTTATTTAAGAAGGTCGAAACAATAAGTAGGGGCGCACGGCTGTGCGCCCCTACGCTGTCACAATTACGGTAAGAAGAACATGGCATAGGCAAAGAACCGAACATCCCCCCACGGCTGCCTTTGATAGCCTAATATTGGGTTGAGAAAAGTCAACCCCCGATAAATAAACAGCTGTTGAGTCGGAAATTCAGTTAATCGCGATCGCGTTTGTAGTGACACACGTTAGCTAGAGATACAGCAAAGTTCGGAGGTAATTATGGCACTAGTACGTTGGGAACCATTCCGCGAATTTGAAATGGAACCATTCCGCGAATTTGGCAGCTTACAACGAGAAATGAACCGCTTGTTTGATACCTTGTCACCTCGAACTGGTGGTAATGGTGGGATGGCGTTCGTACCAGCAGCAGAATTGCAAGAAACACCAGAAGCAATTCACCTGAAACTCGAAGTCCCTGGAATGGAAGCTAAAGATTTAGACGTACAAGTAACGGCTGAAGCTGTAGCCATTAGCGGCGAACGTAAATCTGAAACCAAGACAGAAGAAAAAGGCGTAACTCGTTCCGAATTCCGTTATGGTTCGTTCCGTCGCGTCATTCCACTCCCATCGAGAATTCAGCATGAAAACGTCCAAGCTAACTATCAAAATGGTGTTCTAACTCTCACATTGCCGAAAGCAGAAGAAGAAAAGAATAAAGTTGTGAAAGTTAATATTGGATAAACTCTCAGTCAGGTGGGCAAAAGCCCACCTGGTTCTCGTTCGGTGACAATGTGAAATGACATTCAATTCGATCGCCAGGTAATTAGATAAAATATCCGATTGGTAGGGGCGCACAGCTGTGCGCCCCTACATACATAAATGCCATCAATAATAAATCCACCCTGACAAGATCCTGGTGGTTCAATCCGATCGCGATTTATGATTGTGGCGAGGTTTTCTCGACTTTCTCCAAACAAGAATACGTCCCCAAAGCCGCGATCGCAGTTAAATTCCCCCATAATTGACTGGGTTCTGGTACGCTAGCGCTAGCGGGTGGCGATTGCCCATCAGGGGTTAAGACTGGTACGGGAACTTGCATTTTCTCGCCGCTAGGGTTAACTCTTACATCTTGGGTAACGGCAACAAAAGCGGTTTAGAACAGATTGCTCAACAGCTAGGTTTGGAGATCGACGCAGTTAGGCAAATTGCTTCCTCTGCTGAAGCTTAATTGACTCGAATCGCGATCGCACCTAGCCGCTAAATTAGCAAAATTAATATTTTTCTCTGTTTTCTACCATGAGTTGCTTCAATATCCCTGGTACTGTGGATTGTAAGGCGTGGCGAATCGCTTCTAGTTGCTCTAAATCCACTTCGTTCGTCCATTCATCCATAAAGAACTTTTTGACTTCAATCGAGAGGACACAAGCAGAATCGGGAAACTTTTGATGCGTCCATCTGGGAAAATGTCCGCCGTGAAATTTGACATTTTCTCTTACGTCGAGTTGCCTTCCCAAATAGTCAAAATTGCGGAGATCCGAGAGAAAACTTTCAATGACAAAATGCCAGCGATCGCGATCCAGCGTGGCAGTACCTAAATTGATTTCTGGATTATATCTCGGATCGGCAGGTTCAGCATCTCGTCCCAAACGGCGATGATTGTAGGTATGCAGTTCAAATACAACAAAACGTCCGTGACGGCGTTCTAAGTCTTTAAAAATTCGTTCTAAGCTAGCATAAAAAGTATCGTATTCAGCCAAGGAACGGGCAAGAATTTCAGCTTGTGGTACGGATTGCCAAACTTCCAAACCCCATGCATCTCTAGGGTGAATATAAACAGCTTTTTCTCTAGAACGGTTGAGATCTAATTCAAACCGCGATCGCTTCACTACAATTTGCGTATCTGCGATCGTCGTCCAAGCCGCTGTAAATGGGTCTTCTTCTCGCCAGCGATCGGCTTCACTGATGACCATTAAATCTGCAACTTCTTGCCTGACATCATGACCGTCATGTAAGGCTACAGATGCGATCGCACCATCTCCAGATTGATTTAATACCCAGCTTGGGTTCATCAGTTATCAGTTATCAGTTATCAACAAATAGAAAGTAGGTAGCAGTTTAAAAAGTATTATTTGACCTAATTTTTAGTAAATTGGTTTTTCATCCTCTAAATACTTATCAGCGTTTTTATTTTCTCGTATGTAGTGTACTATAAACTGTAGTAAATTGCACTTTTTAACTTCTGACTTCTGTACGGGCGGGTTTACCAAAAAACTTTGTACCGAACAGAAATTATAGGTGAACCCGCCTTTACGACTTCTTTTGTGGTAGTCTGCAAACATGGGCAAGGTTATACGCGGTACGATCGCGGCTGGAGATGCAAGAACCGCCGCAGCAGGAATTGAAATGTTTCGCCTCGGTGGTAATGCTTTTGATGCCGCCGCTGCTGCTGTTTTAGCTTCATTTGTCACCGAATCATCTCTAACTTCTGCTGCTGGTGGAGGTTTTCTTTTAGCTCATACCCAAGCAAATCAAAATATTTTATTTGATTTTTTTTCCCAAACTCCCATTTATAAAAGACCTCAACAAGAAATTAATTTTTACCCAGTAGATGTGAATTTTGGCGATGCCGTTCAAGAGTTTCATGTCGGCATGGGTGCGATCGCCACACCAGGAAATATTGGCGGGATTTTTCACGTTCAACAAAAGCTAGGAAAATTACCTTTTCATGTCGTTACTGAACCAGCAATTCACTATGCTAAATATGGTATAGAGGTGAATGAATTTCAAACTTACTGCTGGCAAATTTTACAACCAATTTTGACAGCTACCAAAGCAGCACGGCAAATTTACGCACCAAAAGGAGTGTTGCTAGAGGTAGGAGATAAGTTATTCATGCCTGATTTTGCAGCAACTTTAAATTATCTTGCTGAACGAGGAGTGCAAGAGTTTTATCGAGGAGATATTGCACGGCAATTAATTAAAGATTGTCAAACTGATGGCGGTTACTTAACTGATGCAGATTTAGCACAATATCAAGTTATTGAAAGAGAACCACTCACAATTAACTATCGAGGGAATACACTATTAACAAATTCCCCTCCTAGTTCGGGAGGAATTCTAATCGCTTTTGCCTTAGAATTGCTATCTCAATTCGATTTAACTAAAATTGGTTTTGGTACGCCACTACACTTAAAAATTCTGACAGCAATTATGCGATTAACCGATCGCGCTAGAAAAGAAAAGTACGATACTAGTATTTATCAAACTGATATAACGGAAACATTTTTAGCTGCTGCTCAAATTACCGAATATGCATTGCAGTTAAATTCAGTTGTGAATAAATGGGGTAGTACTACCCATTTAAGCGTTGTTGACGATGAAGGCAATGCTGCGAGTGTCACGACCTCTAATGGAGAGGGTTGTGGTTACATTATCCCAGGCACGGGCATTATGCTAAATAATATGCTAGGCGAGGATGATATAAATCCGCATGGTTTTCATCAATGGCAAGAAAATGTCCGAATTTCTTCAATGATGTCTCCCACAATTGTCTTAAAAGATAATCGTCCCGAAATCGTTTTAGGTTCTGGTGGTTCTAAGCGAATTAGAACGGCAATTTTACAAGTTATTTCCAATATTATCGATTTTCAAATGCCTGTAGATTTAGCCGTGAATAGTTCTCGCCTGCATTGGGAAGATAATGTCTTGAATCTAGAACCAGGGTGGAATGAAGAGGCGATCGCTAACCTAATTTCTGCTGATGAGAAAGCCTTACTATGGAATAAGCAGAATATGTTTTTTGGCGGCGTGCATACAGTTATGGAAGACGAATCGGAAATCATTTCAGGTGCGGGAGATCGACGGCGCAATGGTGCGATCGCTTCTATCTAAAGCCCTTCCTTTTTAAGGGGGTCGGGGAATCTATTGCCCCCCTTTTTAAGGGAATTGGGGGATCTATTGCCCCCCTTTTTAAGGGGGGTTGGGGGGATCTAACCTACCAATGTTTCCTCTTTAATTTTTGCCCCAAAATGTTCGACCAATAAGTCCCGCACTACTGATTTTAAATCTTCACAGGCAACCCGTTTCATCACCTCTTTACCCAAGTGGGCATCTTTGCCAACTTTACCACCCATCCAAATATCCACAGCTTCCACCGTGCGATCGTCTTTGCGCGTTTTCGTGCCGATAAAACCAATATCTGCAACTTGAGGTTGACCGCAGGAATTGGGGCATCCCGTCCAATGAATTCGCACTGGCTGAGTTAAGATTAACTCTTGTTCGAGTTCCTTAACTATTGCCAAAGCACGGTTTTTAGTTTCAATAATTGCAAAACCGCAAAATTCATTTCCCGTACAAGAAACTAAACCTCGATTTAAAGTTCCTGGTTCAATCGTAAAACGCTCTTTTAGCAAAGGCTCGGCTAAAAACGCACTCAAGCGCGTATCGGGAATATGGGGAATAATTAAATTTTGCTCGACGGTGAGGCGAATTTCTCCATTGCCATAAACTTCTGCCATTCGTGCCAGTTCAAACATTTCATTGGCATACAAGCGACCGACAGGAACGTGCAATCCGACATAATTTAATCCTGTTTGTTTTTGCGGATAAACTCCAATATGGTCGCGTTTTTCCCAATCAATTTCATCTTTTTCTGCGGCTGTGGCTAGCGGTTTACCAAATCGTTGTTCTACCTCAGCGCGAAACTTTTCTATTCCCCATTGGTTAATTAGATGCATCATGCGGCACTTTTGGCGGTTTTCCCTTGGTCCATTTTCGCGATAGACCATCATCATCGCCAAAGTTAAAGCAACCACATCTTCCGGGGGAATCCAAGCGTCAAGGGGAATTGCGCTCACGTATTGATTGGGGGCAAAATAACCGCCGACAATGACGTTAAACCCTAGCGTCCCGTTTTTATATGCTGGAAGCAAGCCGAGGTCATTGATTTCGGCGTGAACGGAGTTATCGCGACCACCAGCCACAGCTATGTTAAATTTTCGGGGTAAATCGCTCAGTTCGAGATTACCTTCACCGTTGTTGGTAATGGCATCTTGGAGAATGCGGCACAATCCTCGCGTGTCGATCAGTTCGTTGGCATCAATTCCAGCTACAGGGGAACCCGTAATGTTCCGCACGTTGTCCATCCCTGACTGGACGCAGGTTAGACCAGCTTGTGCCAGTATTTTGATAATATCAGCAATATCTTCAATGCGGATGCCGCGCAGTTGTAAGTTTTGGCGCGTGGTAATGTCTGCGTTACCTTGGTCTTGAAATCCCGCGCCTTGGCAGTAGCGTTGGACGATTTCTGCTAGGACTCGCATTTGAGTGCTAGTTAAGATGCCGTTGGGTATTCGCATCCGCATCATAAACTTACCAGGAGTCACTGGGCGATGGAAGAAACCCAACCACTTGAGTCCGAAATCTCGCTCGAACTCGTCCATTGCTTCCCAGCCAATTTGAGCAAAGTGTTCTAGTTCTTGTTTGAGTAGTAGAGGGTGTTTTTTAGCTTTGGCTTGTTCGACTTTATTTAATTTCTGTTTTTTAACTGCTTGTGTCATCGATCTAGCCTACGAGAGTTACTTTACAGCAAGTGCGATCGCATTTGCGCGTCAGATCGGGTTGTTCGGTAAAATCCTTTTGTTGCTAGATTATTCGGCTTTGATGAAAGGGTTCGTAGGCTTTGTTACCGTTACTCTAATTTTGTAGAAGTTATCTATCTTGAGAATCGATGCATCTATCTATAGTATTATTTTTAACCTAATGTTAGTAAATAAATTTGAGGGCGAATGCATTTAGATCGATCCGGAAACCACGGGTAAAATGACAGTAAATGTGGTTCCTACACCGACTTCACTCTCCACATAAATCTCGCCGCCGCAGGCTTCAATACACTTTTTAGCGATCGCCAGTCCTAACCCAGTACCAGGAGTACTACCGACATTGCTAGCGCGGTGAAAGGGTTGAAAAAGCTGTTGTAAATCTGCCTTGGGAATACCAATTCCCCAATCTTGAATTTGAAAAGTTACTATTTCTGGTTGAGCAATTAAATTAAATTGTACGCTACTGCCTGCGGCAGAATATTTAATTGCATTGCTGAGAAAATTAGCTAAAATATGTCGCAGCAGATTTTCATCCCATAATGCTTTTTCTATTTGTCCTTGACAAGTAAAAACTAGAGCGATTTGTTTCTTGGCTGCACTCAGTTCTAGTGCTGCAATTAGTTCTCGACAAAATTCTTGAATATCTAAATAGGTAGGTTGGCATTGAAGTTGTCCCGCTTCAGCTTTCCCCGCTAGAGAAACTTCATCCAACATCTGCGCCATATTTTTAATCGCAGCATTAATATGGTGAAAATGGGTTAATTTTTGTTTCTCAGTTAATTTCTTTTCGCTATTTTGCAGTAGTCCAGTTGCTAAGAGAATAGTTGTTAGTGGACTGCGAAAATCATGTGACAGCATCGAAACAAATTCCGATTTAAATCGATTCAGTTGCTTAGCTTTGTCTAACTCAACTGCACTTTCCTGCACCTGAGTTGCTAATGCTTGATTTTTGGCTTGTAAAGCTTCTGCTGCCTGCTTGCGCTCGATCGCATAACATAGCGATCGTACCAACAATTTAGCATCGATCTGCCGTTTAACTAAATAGTCTTGCGCCCCTTGTCGCACTGCCTCAATTGCTAATTCGTCATCGTTCATATTCGTCAGCACGACAATCGGTAAGCTAGGCGCTTGTTGTAGTATTAGGGGTAAAGATGCTAAACCCTGACTATCTGGGAGAGTCAAATCTAGTAAAACTGCATCGTAGGGTTGTGACGATATTAATCCTCGATCCAGTTCTGCTAAGGCATCTCCCAATCGCTTGACATGTACCAGATGAAAGTGTCTGAGATTGGCTTGCCGCAAAATCTCTTGTAAAAATCTGGCTTCTGCCAAACTATCTTCAATTAACAAGACTTTTACTAAACTGGCAAGCATAGTTTTCTGGTTTTTCCCCCTCCTTTTTTACAGTTATCAGTTATCAGTTGTCAGTTGTCAGTTATTAGTTATCAGGGTGTGATAATTGGTAGTTGATAATTGGGAACGCGGTAGTTGCTAGGTCGTAAGTGGGGTTTGTAAGTCACTGATAACTGGTCAGGAGTCACTGTTCACCGTTCACTGATAACTAATAACTGTTCACTGATTCATTGGCAATGTAACGGTAGAGAGCCAAAACTCTTCAATTCCCTTGACAATTTGAAACAATTGGCTGAGATTGCGAGATTTGGTGATGTAACAATTGACGTGTAAAGCGTAGCTATGGGCGATATCCTCATCGTTCCGAGAAGTCGTGAGGACGACAACGGGAATGCTTTTGAGTTGAGGATCGGCTTTAATTTCTGCCAAAACTTCTCGCCCGTCTTTTTTAGGTAAATTGAGATCCAACAAGATTAAATCGGGGCGAGGCGCATTGACGTACTCGCCCTCTTGACGCAAAAATGCGATCGCATTGACTCCATCCCTCACTGACATCACTTGATGCGGTACGGAACTGTTTTTCAATGCCTCTTCAATTAAACGGACATCTGCTCTATTGTCCTCTACCAAAAAGATCGTTTTGTGTTTTGCGTCCGTTTCTCCGCTCACGATCGCGCCCTCCTACGGGTAGCGTAAAATAAAATGTTGCCCCAGCCCCAAGTTGTGACTCTACCCAAATTCGTCCTCGGTGACACTCGACAATCTTTTTACAGATTGCTAAACCCATTCCCGTACCTGGATATTCGTCTCGTGGGTGCAAGCGTTGGAAAATAACGAAAATGCGATCGCTAAATTGTGGTTCAATACCCATCCCATTATCTCGTACTGCAAACAACCACTCATCCTCTTCTTGACGCTGTGCCGAGATGTGAATTTCTAACGGTTTGTCACTGCGGAATTTAATGGCATTACCAATCAAATTTTGAAACAGTTGCATCAATTGGGTGCTATCTGCCATTACAGTCGGTAATGGATCGCGGCTAATTTTCGACCCACTTTCAGTAATTCTTTGTCTCAAATTACCTAAAGCACGGTCTAATGCAGTGTCAACTTCTGTCAGTTCAAACTCAACTCCCTGCATTTCTACTTTAGAATACGCCAGCACGTCATCGATCAGGGTTTGCATTAAGCTGACTCCCTCGACAGCAAAATTAATAAATTCCTTCGCGTCTGCGTCAAGTTGTGCTTGGTAACGCATTTCTAACAATTGGACGTAATTTGCTACCTGATTTAGCGGTTCTTGTAAGTCATGGGAAGCAACGTAAGCAAATTTTTTCAATTCGGCGTTAGATCTTTCCAAATCAGCGGCTAATTGTGCTAATTCGTCAGCTTGGCGCAGTACGATATTGACAATTGCTTTTCTTAGTTCCAGCGCCGCTTTAATTTCTACTTGTTTCCAGGGTAAAGACGTGAGGCTGACTGTTTCTTGCCATAATTGGAAAGATTTGCGCGGACACAATCGCAGTCCATTCTCTTGATTCAATTCGTAAGCATTATGAGGATCGCCGCCCCAATTCACTGTTTGAATCACTTCGGGACGGAACCATAATACGTAATTGCGCTTAGAAATTGGAATTGCTAATAAACCACTAGCAACATGTTTGAATCTTTCCGCATCGGGATAAACTTGCGCTAAAGAATCGGTGTAGAACACTTCTTCTTGAACGTTATTTTTTAGCCACTGGACTAAGAGATTTAAGTCCTCTGCTGTGGGGGTTTTACCAATTGTCGTGCAAGTATTGCCAAAACAAATTGCTGCACCTTGGGCGTTAGCTAAGTTGAGAAGATTTGGTTTGTGTTTAATCAAACCATCAACAAAGTTCTCTTCTTGAGACATATATTCGACTAAAGCTGACTGTACGTATGTCAACTGTCGTCGATAGGCAAAATCTTCCGTTTCTTCTCTAGAAGCAATTTCCGAAAAGACCATGCGTCCCAAAAATTCGCACGCTTTGCGTAATTCGTAAGAAACATACATGGGTGTTTGATGGTGACAAGCAATTAATCCCCAAAGTTTTTGGTCTTTAATTAACGAGATCGTCAGTGAAGCACCGACACCCATATTATGTAAATACTCAAAATGACAAGCTGCGGCACTTCTAAGAATGGAATTCGTCAATTCTGTGGGTTCTTTGCTAATTGGATTAATTGCTGGTACGAGGGTTACAGGTTCGCAATGACTATCAGGAATTAAACGAATCCAATTAGAGGCAAATAATTTCCTCGCTGGTCTAGGAATATCAGATTCAGGAAAGTGTAGCCCCAAATATGGTTCCATGCTATCGAGTTTTTCTTCAGCAATGACCGAACCATGTCCGTCGTTATCGAATTTATACAACATGACGCGATCGAAGCCAGTCACGTTGCGAACTTCTTGGACGATAATTTGACAGAATTCTCTGAGATTTGAAGTTTCTTCTAAGCGATTGATAGATGCTCTAGCTAAGTGGTAAAAACTGAGGAAGGGAATATTTTCTTGTGCTATTGCTGGTTCTAGTTCTAAAATTAGAAATCCTTCTACATTGCGATGAAATATGCCATCAAATACAGAATATTCATCGCCCTTCTTTCGTACCCATAACTTAACGGGATTGATGATATCGAGATCTTCTGTTGCGGTTAAGCCAGTCTGAATTCTTTCTAACTGAAAAGGATCGATAAATTCTGATAAAGGTCTTTGTAACATGTGTTCGGCTGCAATTCCGAACGTGGCGATCGCATTACTACTAATTTGTAAAATTGTCAGATCTGGTTCTGCTAAAACAATTAAAATTCCATGCGGTTGAATTTGATTAAAAGTATGAATTGCTGGTTCTTTTAAACGGATAATGTCGATACCTTGAGCTTGAAAATCGATGACCATATTGCTTCTCCTAAGTTGATAGCGGAAGCAGCAACAGAAATGCGATCGCTCTTTTGATTTTTTGGCGATCGACCGTCTTGGTATTATCTAAATGTCGCTCCCGCGATGTATGAAAAAGTCCTTCTGCTCTGTCAGTAACGCAAAGCTCTTGGAGATCCCCCAACCCCCTTTTTAAGGGGGGCTTTGTTCCCTCTTGTTTGAGGAGACTTTATTCCCCCCTTTTTAAGGGGGGCTAGGGGGGATCTTGTCTTAACCGAAAAGTATTAAACTCACCTCTACAATTCAATCTTTATTCTTCAGGGAAGTGTATCATGCTCGGCAAAACAAAACTCTGCGCGATCGCGTTTTGTATCTTAATTAATGTGAGCTAATTTTGAAGGATTATAAACTTTTTATAAAAAATTCAATTTAAATAAATTTTTCGTCACAAATACTTTCGTAATGTAAGGGCGGCTTTACTTATATTTTGGTATGAAAGTCTCCCGTGTAGAGATGTTACATGTAACGTCTCTACACGGACAATTGATTTCACGATTCATCTAGGATTGCTATATATGGAAATAATTTAATTGTGAATCTATGTAGATAGTAACCTTTAGCCACTGGTGAGATATGTATCTACATCTGGTACGTCTACCCAACTGCGCTGCTGGTGAGAAGCATGGCTGAGATCCATTAACAATTGCGAGTAAACACCTTCGCGAATGGAAGGAATTAGGGATTCTCCGCTATCAATTCCCTGTACCCATTGATTAACTACGCGAATAAATGGGGCGATGCGTCCGTCTGTATAGGTTTTGTCAAATCCCAATCGCATTGGAATTTCCAATTCTGCTGGCGGTTGTCCGGCGGAAGCAGCCCAGAGGTGAAAGCCGTGGACGTAATCTTTTTGATTTTGACTGCACAATACTAAAGTACCGCGATCGCCATACACTTCTACTGAGTGCGTGCGATTGGCATACACTGCCGAACTAATGCTAACTTGGCAAGGCGTACCGTCTGCCAGCTCTAGCATCAGCATACAGGTGTCATCAGCATCTACTGGCTTCATTTCCCCCGTCAGAGGATCGAGTCGTTGAGGAATGCTAGTACTGAGCTGAGCGCAAAGTTTTTGTACTGCACCAAACAACCAATTCATGTAATCGAAAGTATGGGAAGCCAGCGCCCCCAAAGCCCCACCTCCCATATCCTTACGAGAATACCAATTCCAAGGGCGGGAAGCATCAGCGCGACTGGGAACCAACCAATCAATTTTAATCAGCCGTTTTTCACCCACATAATCTTCCGCTAGTAATTCAGCTAACCTTTGCCATGCAGGGACGAAGCGATATTCAAAATCTAGGGTAACGACGAGATTATTAGCTTTGGCTATGTGATACAACTCTCGCGCTCCTGTAGCTGAGAGCGCGGTGGGTTTTTCTAATAACAGGTGCTTTCCCGCTTGCAGTACTATTTTTGCCATTTCGTAATGTAGAAACGGCGGGGTAGAGATGCTAACGGCTTGAACTTCTGGTAGAGCGACAATCTCTTCTAGCGTAGGACTCGCATGGGGGATATTATGAGTTTGAGCGATCGCCTGAGCTTTGTCGCGATCGCGGTGATACACTGCTACAACCTGCGTCCGAGGATGAGCCTTAAACCCAGGTAAATGAACTTTTTGCCCAAAACCCGTTCCAACTACTGCCACACCAATTGAAGACATAACCCCATCTCATGCCACTGCTTTTTCTTATTGTGCGACAGATAGGCAGGTAACAGTTATCAGTTGTCAGTTATCAGTTGTCAGTTATCAGTTGTCAGTTATCAGTGATCTGGGAGCAGTTGATTTTGACTTTTGACTTTTGACTTCTGACTTTTGACTTTTGACTTTTGACTTACTAGTGAAACACTTCTGACTTGTGACTTGTGACTTCCGACTTCTCCTTCGTTTCTTCTAAAGTGGGGTGGTGATTAGCGGTTTGGCGTTGGAAAACGTCTGCTGGCTGCACGTTGTTAGCTTTGAGAATTTCCGCGTTGAAACGATATCCTACATTACGCACAGTTTGAATTAAGCTTGGTTGTCGCGGATCGATTTCGACTTTTTTCCGCAATGACAAGACGTGAGTATCGATAGTACGGGGATTATCTATAGCATCGGGCCAAGCGCGCCGCAGTAATTCGGAGCGGCTGAGGGGTAAACCTCCAGCTTGAGCCAAGACGTAAAGTAAACTAAATTCTTGAGGCGTGAGGTCGATGTATTCACCTTTGAAGTAAACGCGACGCTGGACTAGATCTATTTGCAAAGTGCCGTAGTCCAAGTAAGCTGGTGCGGCTGGCGTGCGTTGACGGCGAATCAGCGCTTCGATTCGCGCTAAAAATTCCTGCATCCCAAAGGGTTTGCACAAGTAATCGTCTGCTCCTGCTTTTAAGCCAGTGACAATATCCGCTTCGGTGTTGCGGGCAGATAGCATCAGAATCAGTGGTTGCTGCTGTTGCTGTAGCCAACGGCAAAACTCTGTCCCGTCACCATCAGCTAATTCAGCATCGAGAATTACCAGTGTAGGCTGGCGCGTTAAAAATACGTCTCGCGCTTGATAGAGACTAGCTGCTTGATATACTCGATAGCCTACCTGTTGTAAGTGCCAACTGAGTAGCGATCGCAGATGTGGGTTGCCCTCTACAATTTCTATACAAACCGAGGTCACAGGTGCAAGATTCCTTTTATACGTGACTCTCAAGGTATCAAAGCCTGTGTCAAGCTTTTGTAACAGCTGCTACCTCAGTATCAACTCTCTGGCAGTCTTGACGAGCGAACAGACATCAGTTAATATGTTTTTCTAAAAATAAACTTAAAAAAACTTAATATTCTGAGACTCGATCGATAGCTCAAGCATCTAACTGCGAATTGGTCAAGACCGCCACATGGGAAAAATCGCCCTAGAGATACAAACTTTTTGGTATTAATTTAGTCTATGATGAAATAAATGAGACAAAAATTATATACAGTACAGTCATTGTTCGACTATTAGTTAGTATAGAGGACTGAAGATAAAATCGACTTGCTAAAACTGAATACACTCTTACTAAGAAGAAATTCATAATTTCTATGTCGCTCGTTCAGCGATCGCTGCTTGAAAAACTCAGCTTAGAGAAGACAACTTAAAAGTTCCATCCTGGTAAATCCCTTTAAGAAACACATTTTCAAGGCACAATCGATCCCTTCATCTTGCGCTATGTTACAAGATACTCAAACAATTCGCCACTATCAAAAACTGACCGATGCCCTGGTCGAAATGTGGCAAAGAGGCTATCGCACGGACGATTTACGTTTGTATTTAGACGGCTATCTCGCAGCCATGAGGCATTCCAACATCCTCGAACCCTATCTAATTCATCGTTTGGAGGAAGAAGCAACCCGCTTTCTATACGATCCGTATAACTTTGAAATGCCGGTTCAGCCAGAACCAGAATCAGACTACTATTAAGTTATTCTAGATTGGATCGAAATAGGATTCAGTGGAAAATCAAATCAAAATTTTGAATTTTGAATTAAATTGGGCTTCTTCCGAGCGGGAAAGGTCAAGCTTGAACTGGTCAATTATTGATGCTGATGCTTAAAATTGGCTAAAAATTGCCAACAATTAAAAATCAACTTTGTAGCAAATGAATAGGGGCATACAACTGTACGCCCCTATATGCATTTCTATCCAAATCGTTAATTGTTAAGAAGCAAGCGCGACTTCTACCATCTGTTGTAGCTCGCCACTTTGGTACATTTCAATCAGAATATCAGAGCCGCCCACAAATTGACCGTTAACATAAACTTGAGGAATGGTGGGCCAATTGGAATATTCTTTAATTCCTTGTCGGATGTCATAGTCTGCTAAAACGTCAACAGTCTCGAAGGGAACTCCCAGAGTGTTAAGAATTTGCACGACATTGTTAGAAAAACCACACTGGGGCATCAACTTATTGCCCTTCATAAAAACCAAGATTTTGTTTTGTTGAACGAGATTATCGAGTCGCTCTTTCAATTCTGGAGTCATAGCTGTTATTCCTAGTCTTGAGGATGAGGTATTAGCGCTACCGTGGAATTATGGGAGAAGCCAGCTTACACCACTTGGCTGGCAGCTTGCCAAGCTTGGGGTGTGTAAGTCCTTAGTGCTAGGGCATGGATAGCTTCTGATGACATTGCTTGGTTGAGGGAGCTGTAGACGAGTTGGTGCTGTTGTACTCGTCCCTTACCTTCAAACTGGGAAGAAACGACTACTACTTGGTAATGATCTCCACCCCCAGTCAAGTCTTGTACTTGAACTTGGGCATCTGGCATCGCTACCTTAATCATTTCCTCAACTTGCTGAGGACTAATCATTTCAATTCCTAAATTGCTGAACTCTTTTCTAATTTAACTATTTCTGAGGATAGATGAGCGATCGCTCCTTCGCTACTGTTTTGGTGTAGATTGTTCGGGAGGCTTAGCTTCACTCCGTTGCGGCGCATTACCAGTATCGCCAGTACGAGGAAAAGGCGCGTCAACAAATCCTAACTCAAATAGCTGTTGATAGGCTTTTTTGCCCAAATCTCTAGTTGGGTTTTGACTGTTAACAATCTGAACCAGCAGCGGTACGGCAAGTTCTGGCTTGTTTTGCGCTCGATGTACCAATGCCAGTTGGTAAGTCGCGTCATCGCGCATTTGGGCAGTATCCAATGCTTTCTTGCGCTGGCTGTCGGCAACGCGATTGTCAATACCTTGAAAGTTCCCAGCTAGCTGTTGGTAGAAATTAGACATTTGATTGAAAACTTGACGCGCCTCCTGCAACTTTTTCACCGCTGTGTCGTAGTTTTGAGAGGAGATAGCGCTGCTAGCCTCCGACATCAGCCGTTGACCTCCAGCCACGCTCAAAACGCTATTATTCTGGGCAGAAGGTTGAATGATGTTAGGATTTTTTGGATCTATAGGTTGAGCTTGGTTAGGAGTTGCTGGTGCTGGCGGCGTTTGCGCCTGGACGTAAGTTGGGGATAGCAAAGTCATAGCTGCGATCGCCGAAAATAATGTTATGCAGCTATGGTAAAGGAAGCGTTGAGTTCCAGCAGAAATCATGGCTTAATTCCGTGCGCTAAAAAACACAAGACCGATTTTGAACTTCGGGTATCTTATCAGTTATCGGGGAGCAGGGAGCAGGGAGCAGGGAGCAGGGGAGAGTTTAGATATATTTCGCTTTTCTTCTGAACTTTTGACTTTTGACTTTTGAGTTTGTTCCCCAGCGGCGATACCTGAAGCTATTGTTTTAAATAAAAGATTCTTTTCTGTCAGAGTATAGGGAAGGAGTGCTATCTTGCTCTACGGTTGCTTGCGTCTTACTGCCCAACTGTTTAAGTGCTAGTTCTAAATCTTGTGTCAATTGCTTCGCATCTTTTTTAATCGAACCCGTGCTGTAATCTCCGACTTGGATAGGAGAACCAATACTAATCCTCACCTGACATCTCCACGGTACGGTCGGAGGATTATAGTAAATACCGAGCGGTAATATTTTGACACCTAAGTCTGGCTGACTTGATTCGGCTTGTAGTGCTAGGCGAGCTAAACCAGGTTGAAGAGAATTCAGCGTACACTCGCGATTTTTTTTCAGGTCGCCACCTTCAGGAAAAATGACTAGCATTTCTCCTTGTTGTAGTAATTCTACGCCATGTCTGAGAGTACTAATGGATGGACGCTTCACGTCAACAGCAAATCCTCCTAAATGGCTAATAAACCATCCTTGGATACCCTTCATTTCGTCTATAGACACCATAAATCGCGGATCTCGCCCAGTCGCAACCTTACCCACGATTGCAGGAACCATGAGCGCATCCCAACGAGAACGGTGGGTAGGTGCTACGATGACAGGACCTCCATTCGGCAAGTTTTCCCATCCGCTAACTTCAATCTTGTCAAAATAAAAGGGTAAGACCAAGCGCCGTCCGATAGGATAGACTATGGGCGTTAACCAAGGCGAAACGTGAGAGCTTGCAGCCACCTTGGTCTTTTTAGTTGTCCCAATCTCAGTGTGCGAGGAATCAAGCTGAATCATGAGGGTGGCGAGTGTGTAAGCGAACGTAAAGTTATATGGCTTTAATTCCACCCTAATTTTTTTTAGTCGCGATCGCTACACATAGGGGACAGTTTTATCAGCGTCTGTCATTGGTCATTTGTGTAATTGGCGGTTGGCGGTTGGCGGTTGACGGTAAACGCGCTTTGCTACACTCCGTGAAGACGGTTGACGGTTGAGTGTTGTTTTTTCTCCCTCAGCTCCCTCAGCAACCTGGCGCTCCCTCAGCTCTCTTTCCCCCTGCTCCCTGCTCCCTTGTCTCCCTTGCCCCTCTCTTCTGGCGGAACCAATCTTGTAACTGTTGACGACAGGTGGATTCTAAAATGCCAGCGAGAACGGGGAGGCGATGGTAGGAACAGGCGCTATCGGGAATGTTGGTGACGGTGCGAATAGCTCCAGTTTTCGGATCGTCTGCACCATAGACAAGTAAACCAATTCGTGCTTGTACGATCGCCCCCGCACACATGGGACAGGGTTCTAGGGTAACGTATAAGATACAGCGATCGAGATGCCAGTTTTGTAAGGTTTTACCAGCTTGGCGCAAAGCAATAATTTCTGCATGGGCGGTGGGGTCGTTGTCTCGTTCTCGTCGATTTTCTGCTTCGGCAATGACGTTGCTGCTTGAATCGATAATGACTGCACCAACGGGGACTTCTCCGGCTTCCCCGGCAATTTGGGCAAGGGCGATCGCCCGTTGCATCCATTGACGGTGGATAATATATTCTGGGGCTTCAACTGTCACGCTGCTAATCTTATGCTGGTTGGGCGAGAAGAGGATCTAATTTGCCTTCGCTATCTAATTTATAAATATCGTCGCAGCCGCCGACATGCTCGTTATTGATGAAGATTTGCGGAACGGTGCGCCGTCCGTTGGCGCGTTCCGCCATTTTATTTCTAGCTACATCATCACCATCAATCTTATATTCCGTGTAGTTGACACCCTTCCACCACAGCAATAATTTGGCGCGAATGCAGTAGGGGCAAGTCTGCCAGGTGTAAATCTCGACGTTGGCTTTGACTCGCTCTGGGTGACGGTTGAGAATCGGATTGAGGAAATCCAACATAGTTATATTATTGGCAGGATTCTGGGCAGAAATTTACGCACGCGATCGCATATTAATTCTGATTATACTTAACTACAGTCATCCTACGTGGGAGTTCGGTAATTGGTAATTGGTAATGAAAAAGTCAAAAGTTAAAAGTTAAAAGTCAAAACTAACTGATAACTGATAACTGATAACTGATTGGAGATTTAAGTTTTGGGTATTGAATTACGCAGTTATGTGTTTATAGATAGCTTACAACCTCAACATGCAGCTTACATGGGGACGGTGGCAGCGGGTTTTTTGCCATTACCAGGTGATGCTTCTCTGTGGATTGAAGTCTCGCCAGGGATTGAGGTGATCCGCTTAATGGATATTGCCCTAAAATCTGCTTCTGTGCGTCCAGGGGTGCAGGTGGTAGAACGGCTTTACGGATTGCTAGAAGTCCATTCTAGTCGCCAAGGGGAGACGCGGGCGGCGGGTAAGGCGGTGATGGAAGCAATGGGAGTACGCGAACGAGATTGCCTCAAGCCACAAGTGATGTCGAGTCAAATTATCCGCAATATCGATCCGCACCAAACACAATTGATTAATCGTACCCGCCGAGGGCAGATGATTTTGGCAGGGCAAACACTGTATGTATTAGAAGTACAGCCTGCGGCTTATGCAGCCCTAGCAGCAAATCAAGCAGAGAAAGCAGCTTTGATTAATATTTTAGAGATTCAAGCAGTGGGTAGTTTTGGACGGCTTTACTTGGGTGGGGAAGAACGAGATATTATCGCAGGTTCGAGTGCGGCGTTAGCGGCGATGGAAAATGCCCTCGGACGCGAAAACCCTGCCATTGGGGGGCGCAAGGAGTAGCAGAAATGGCAAATCGGGAGCATCTGGCGCTACTGCAACAGGGTGCGGTTACTTGGTTGGAGTGGCGCCAGCAAAATGTGCAGATTGAACCTGACTTGAGCGCAGCTAATTTGTGTGGGGCTAATTTTAGGGGTGCTAATCTTACCAAGGCTAATCTAAAAAGAGCCAATCTCGATCGCGCTAAACTGATTGCAGCTAATTTGTGTGGGGCTAATCTCAGTGCAGCTAGTTTGTGCGAAGCTGAATTGATTGATGCTAATTTGCAAAAAGCAGAATTAGTTGATGCTCAGTTAATTTCAGCTCAGTTAATGGGTGCAGATTTAGCTTATGCTAATCTAATTGGGGCAGATTTGCGGGGTGTCGATTTAAAAGCCGCAGATCTCAGCCATACTAATTTGACAGCGGCTGAATTTATTGGAGCTACTCTTAGCGAAGCAGATTTGAGTGTAGCGAAGTTGAGTCGGGCTAGTCTTGTTTATACTAATTTGACTGGGGCTAATTTCAGTCATGCTAATTTGAGTAGTACGAATTTATATGAGGCTGAGGCGATCGCCACTTATTTTTATCGTGCTAATTTATGTCAAGCTAATTTGAGTGAAGCTCATTTTGGTGGTGCATATTTGTTTGGAGCAGAGCTGGTTACAGCCGAGCTTTACATGACGGATTTGAGATGGACAAATTTAAGCAAAACTAATTTTACGGATGCTAATTTAATTAAGGCTGATTTGAGGGGTGCTAATCTTAGTAGAGCTAATTTCACAGGTGCTAATTTAAGCGAGGCTAAGTTGGATGGAGCTAACTTGAGTAAGGCAATTTTTCAGAGGACAATTATGCCTGATGGGAAGGTTCATCGATAATGGAAAATATCTTTTGTTTCTAATAATGGGATGATTTGTTTGGCTCATCTGTTGGGTGGGGGCGGGTTTATTGAGATTTCTGTTCGTTAGTCAGATTTTTCGGTGAACCCGCCCCTACAGACATCGTGTCTTTGCTTATTGAATACGGAGCCTTTGTACTTCTCTATCTATTTTTCTAGCTATAAAATATGGTTGAACTAACGGCATCATTCCAATTATTATTGCACAAGGTATTGTGGAAACTAACATAAATATCCAATGCGCGTACACCGCTACATAAATATATACAAAGAAGGCGAATATCATAAAATCTACTAATTGCACACAAATTCCGAAATAGAAGAATATCATATCAACTTTAGGATAAACAACTTTTAGCTTTGTTTTATCGCTCTCATCAATTGTGAGAAAGTTGAGGCAGTTTTTAAAAAAGTCTTGTCTAATTTCTCCAGATCGTTTATAAATCTTTTCAATAGCAATTCTTTTAGTAGGTGGAGCATTAAAACCATAGAGACGATGAAATTCTGTATTATTTCTTAATTTATACCCACTAGGATTTACGTAAGATTGTACCCAATCCTGCAAGCCAGCTTCAAATTGAACTCTAGTGACTTCTCTGCCATTTGTTGAATAATATAAAAGTTGTCCAATTAGATTAAGAACAATATTTTCGCGGTGTCGTCTCGGTAGTTGTGGATCAAACTTATCGTTTAAATATGTATCTAATTTATCACACGCACAACCTATAAAGGCTTCTAAACAGAAGATGTCGGATTTGATGATTTTAACTCCTGCATGGCGATTGTGATTTTGTTTTAAGTACTTAACGCAGCTTTCTTGTAATAGAACCAATTAAAATTAACTCATATTCATTAGCATCTTTAAAGTTATTTTTAATTTCTTCAGCTATACGTAGAATTTCTTCTCCATTAAATATATTTTGAGTCGATTTGACTTGAACTGCTTTCTTATACTTTTCTCTTCCAGTCTCGTACAGCCACAAAATATCTACTTTTTCTTTATCCGTATGTGGCTCTACAATAACGCTGTCCCAATCATCTTGGAAAGAATCAAGCACGCAAATTAAATGCTGATATAAATATCCTACGGCTGCATTGCGTCCACCATTCATAGAAAGCCTCCATAAGATATGTTTCTACCAGTCTGAGATATTTTAGTACAATTGCACTAAGGCGGCTACAAATCGATCGCCTCTTCAAATTCCCTCACTCCTCACTCCTCACTCCTTTCCCCTCTTTCAGCAGCAAAACTTAACAAAACCTGACTAAAGACTTGTAGTCCACGGGGTTACGCCGTTTGGTAGACTTATGTACTGATACAGCCGCAAAACAACAGCAGCAAACAGAGCATTGGGAGGACAGACCGCGTGGAAAATACTCTAGGTTTAGAGATTATTGAAGTTGTAGAACAAGCAGCGATCGCATCTTCCCGTTGGATGGGTAAAGGCGAGAAAAACACTGCTGACCAAGTGGCTGTAGAAGCCATGCGGGAGAGAATGAATAAAATTTACATGCGGGGTCGGATTGTCATCGGTGAAGGCGAACGGGATGAAGCCCCCATGTTATACATTGGCGAAGAAGTCGGGATTTGTACCCGTGCCGATGCCAAAGATTACTGTAACCCAGATGAACTAGTTGAAATTGACATCGCCGTTGACCCTTGCGAAGGCACGAACTTAGTCGCCTACGGACAAAACGGTTCAATGGCTGTACTCGCGATCGCCGAAAAAGGTGGTTTGTTTGCTGCTCCTGACTTTTACATGAGAAAGCTCGCAGCACCAGCCCCAGCACGCGGTCATGTAGATATTAATAAATCGGCTACCCAAAACCTCAAAATTCTCTCAGAATGCCTCGGACGCGCTGTAGAGGAGCTAGTTGTGGTCGTGATGGATCGTCCCCGCCACAAAGAATTAATTCAAGAAATTCGTCAAGCAGGGGCAAGAGTGCGCTTAATTAGCGATGGCGATGTCTCCGCCGCGATCTCCTGCGCTTTCTCTGGAACGAATATTCATGCCTTGATGGGAATTGGTGCAGCTCCAGAAGGCGTAATTTCCGCTGCGGCGTTGCGCTGTTTGGGCGGGCATTTCCAAGGACAATTGATCTACGATCCAGAAGTAGTCAAAACTGGTTTGATTGGCGAGAGTAAAGAGGGAAATATCGCCCGTTTGAAAGACATGGGAATTAATGACCCAGACCGAGTTTACAATGCTGAAGAGTTAGCTTCGGGTCAAACCGTCTTGTTCGCTGCTTGTGGTATTACCCCAGGTACGCTGATGGAAGGTGTCCGCTTCTTCAAAGGTGGAGCCAGAACCCAAAGTTTAGTTATCTCCAGCCAATCCCGCACGGCGCGGTTTGTAGACACGATCCATATGTTTGACGAACCAAAGACACTGCAACTGAAGTAGGAGGATAAGGGAGCAGGGAGTAGGGAGCAGAGAGTAGGGAGCAGGGAGTCGAGAGTCGGGAGTCGGGAGTCGGGAGTCACCGATAACTGATAACTGATAACTGATAACTGTTAATTCCCTCACCCCTCACCCCTCACTCCTCACCCCTCATTTGGGAGGAGACATGAACATTGCGGTTATCGGGTTAAGTCACAAAACAGCCCCAGTAGAAGTTAGGGAAAAGCTGAGTATTCCAGAATCGCAGTTGGAAGGCGCGATCGCACACTTGTGTAGCTATCCGCATATTACCGAAGCAGCAATACTTAGCACTTGTAACCGTCTGGAGATTTATATCGTGACTCCAGAAACGGAACAAGGGATTCGGGAAGTGACCCAGTTTTTGGGCGAACATAGCAAATTACCAGTCCGCGATTTAAGACAACACTTATTTATTTTGCTCCACCAAGATGCAGTCATGCACTTGATGCGAGTCTCGGCAGGTTTGGATAGCTTGGTGTTAGGAGAAGGGCAAATCTTAGCTCAGGTAAAACAAACCCACAGTTTAGGACAACAATATAACGGTATCAAACTCATTCTGAATAAGCTGTTTAAACAAGCAATTACGGCTGGCAAAAGGGTACGTTCTGAAACTAGTATCGGTACTGGTGCGGTTTCGATTAGTTCTGCGGCAGTAGAATTAGCCCAAATGAAAGTTGCTAATTTAGCAGCTTGCCGAGTGGCGATCGTTGGGGCGGGTAAAATGTCGGAGTTACTCGTTAAACATTTGGTAGCAAAAGGTGCGAGTCAAATTTGTATTTTGAATCGTTCTTTAAAGCGATCGCAAGCTTTAGCTAATCAGTTTCAACAGGCTAATTTACAACTTTGTTTGCTATCAGAAATGATGCCAGTGGTGGCATCATCGGATCTGGTATTTACTAGTACCTCGGCTACAGAACCACTGATCGATCGCGCTAAGCTGGAAATTGCTCTAGAACCAAATCGTCCGTTGATGCTATTTGACATCTCCGTACCGCGTAACGTACATGAAGATGTCAACGATTTAGAACACGTACAAGCATTTAACGTAGACGATTTAAAGGCTGTGGTGGCTCAAAATCAAGAAAGCCGTCGCAGAATGGCAATGGAAGCTGAAAAGCTGCTGGATGAGGAAGTAGAAACATTTGACGTGTGGTGGCGATCGCTGGAAACTGTTTCTACGATCAGTTGCTTGCGTCATAAAGTCGAAACCATTCGCGAACAAGAGTTAGAAAAGGCTTTATCGCGTTTGGGTTCGGAATTTGCCGAAAAGCACCAAGAAGTGATCGAAGCTTTAACCAGAGGAATCGTGAATAAAATTTTGCACGATCCGATGGTACAGTTGCGATCGCAGCAGGATATTGAAGCTCGGCGGCGTTGTATGCAAACTCTTCAAGTCCTGTTTAATTTGGATGCTGAAGAACAGTTTGGTTAATTTGTCATTTGTCATTCGTAGGGGCGGGTTCACCAAATATCTTTGGATTTATGCAAAGATTTTGGTAAGCTTGCCCTAATTGCGATCGAATTCGTTTTTTCTGTAGAGATGTTACATGTAACGTCTCTACAGGACATCGACAGAAGCATCTTGGTGGAACCGGATCACCCGTGAAAGTGAAAGCCGATTGTTCCCAGAAGGACACACTGTCAGTGCGATGCTACCTTGACCGGAATCTAGTACTTGCTTGACAGTACAGATTTGTCTCTTGCTATTACAATAGGCAACAATGCGATCGCCAATCTGAATGTTTAATGCTTGAATTTTCATTTGACTACCAGAGTATGAGAGGCTTGTTGTCCAGCTTTCTGAGTCCAAATATCACCGGATAATGGTAGATGAGACATCTTGACCTCAAAGGGATGTGGTGGTTCTAGCGCAAATGAGGTAAAACCTTTTTCATGAGACTGAACTAAGCTAACTATCCAAGGAAGAAAATCTAAGATTTCTTCTGGCAATAGAGTTAACTCGAAGTACCAACGCTGATTCAGTTTTTGAGAGTCTTGATGCTGTTTCGTAGATGTAGCTATACCAGCACCTTTATTAATAGCTAACTTCAGCAGAAATGGACGGTTGGGGATTAATTCATCAGGCGATAAGTGGACGTAAATATATATATAGTTTAATCTTTGTTGACGATCTACCCAAGAAGCTATAGATGGATTACTAGCGGATGAGTTACTGTTAGTAATAATTACTGGAACTCCCATCTCTGTAGCAAAGAGAGAATAAAACTCACGCCTTAATTGAGTCACAATGCGTATTGCTTCTGGAGTCATATTTTAAGTGATTTTTCTACTTAAGTTGCTTTCATGTCTGGCTATTTTGTCAATACTAAACGTGGTGCTTGTAGTTGCGAAAATGCAGTCATTCTAATCTAGCTGCGCTGCTTTGTCATAGAATCAACTAGGCTAGAATTTAGCCAACCTGCTTGCTATTTTCAAAAACAAAAGGGCAGACTCCTTGTCTACCCTCAAACCTTAGAGTCAAATTCTTTGTTCCAAAGTTTAGTAACGACGAGAGTATCCACCGTTACTGTTTCCACGTCTACCATCAGACGAGCCTCTGTCTTCTCTAGGCTTTGCTTTATTAACCTTCATATTCCGCCCCATCCACTCAGCGCCATCGAGGGCATCAATAGCAGTGGTTTCTTCGGCATCTGTATCCATTTCTACGAATGCAAAACCACGCACTCGACCTGTTTCGCGGTCGGTTGGTAATTGAACTCTTTTTACAGATCCATACTGTGCAAAAGCGGCGCTGAGGTCTTCTGGCGTTACCTCATATGATAAGTTACCTACATAAATTGACATACATTGTCTCCAAAATCAGAAGGTGCAGAGATTTAGATTTCGGAGAGAAGCCTGTTGATTTTAATCACAAACAATACAACCGAATTTCATTGTCTCGTCTATATGCTACCGCATTATGAGATTTTTGGACGATCGCGATCGCGGTAATAACGATCTCAATGGCGCGCTAGTTGACCTTTTAGAGCCAGCTTCAATTTTTTTCGTGTCGCCAGCGTCCCCTCACCAAGCGAATTTCGTCGTAGGAATAATCCTCGCCTAAATATTCTCGAATTGGGGTAAGGGAAATATCGCCAAGTTTTTCTAAAGCTTGACAAATTTTAACCTGGCGATCGCGATCGACTAACCGATCTAAATCCACATCCTGGTTTTTTTCCACTAAATCTGATAAGTGACGGATAATTGTTGTTGGGCGCAAATCTCGCTTTTGGGCAATTTCTGCTACGCTCAATCCTTGTTGATATAACTGTAAAGTATATTGTTCTGTTCCAGTTGGATGTGAATTCTGAGTTTGAGTATAAGCCTGAATTTCTATTAAGAACTTTTTGCCATACTGAGCTATTTTGTGTGAGGTTACACCCGAGAGTTTGGCAAATTCAGTTAAAGTTTGTGGTTGCTGCAATGCCATAAATTTCAGCGTAGAATCGGCAAAAATGACATAGGGTGGAACTGATTGTTCGTCTGCAATTTCTTTCCGTAGCGATCGCAGTTTTTGAAATAGCATTTCGACTTCAGCCGTTCGTGCTTCTAAAGGTTGAGCCGCAAGATTTGGTGTATTATCAATTGCAATTGAAACTGTCCGCTGTCGTCGCATCACCTCCCAACTTGCACTATTAAGTTTTAAAACAGAATAACCGTCTGTTGTCTGATCTAACAAACCTTGATGTAATAGCGATCGCCCTAACAATCGCCACTCTTCTACAGTTTTATCTTTGCCAATTCCATAAGTTGAAAGTTTGTTATGACCGTATTGCAAAACTTTCTGATTTTTAGAACCGCGCAAGATATCAATAATGTGATTCATGCCAAATTTCTCTTTGCAACGCGCCACGCAAGAAAGAAATTTCATCGCCTCGATTGTCCAGTCTGCAACTGGTTTGGGTGCAAGACAATTATCGCAACCGCTACATTGTCCGACAAATCGTTCGCCAAAATAGCCTAAGACAATTGTGCGCCGACAATCTGTTCCTTCGGCAAAATCAATGACCTGACGCAACTGTTGACGAGCAATTCTTTGTTCTTGTACGTCAGTTTTTTGGTCGATTAAATATTCAATTGTTTTAATATCGCCATAACCTAAAAATAATGTACAACGGGCTTTTTCCCCATCTCTTCCCGCCCGTCCCGATTCTTGATAGTAACCTTCAATATTTCGAGGTAAATCGTGATGGATAACGAATCGTACATCAGGTTTATTGATTCCCATCCCAAAGGCGATCGTTGCTACCATAACTCTGACATCATCGCGAATAAAACGGGTTTGATTTTCCGCTCTTTCTGTATCGCTTAAACCTGCATGGTAAGGTAGAGCCGCAATCTTGTCTTGTTGTAACTTAAAGGCAATTTCATCGACTTTGCGACGACTGAGACAATAGACAATTCCCGATCCTTCCGATTGCCGAATAATTTGTAGCAGTTGGCTGTAACTTTGCTTTTGTTTTGGTTGAACTTCGTAGTAAAGATTAGGGCGGTTGAAACTCGCAACATGAATGCTAGGTTGTTCCAATCCTAATTGTTGAATAATATCTTGACGAACTCTATCTGTAGCTGTAGCGGTGAGGGCGAGGGTTGGTACACCAGGGTAACGCTGACGCAACTGTTTTAACTGGCGATATTCGGGGCGAAAATCGTGTCCCCACTCCGAGACGCAATGGGCTTCATCAATTGCAAACGCCGCAATCCCCATTTTCTCCCGGATTAAGTCGAGAAAAGGCAGAAATTTTTCGTTTAACAGCCGTTCTGGGGCGACGTAGAGAAGTTTAGTTTTGCCACTGAGAATCGCTTGTTCCCGCGATCGCACTTGGTGTAAATTAAGGCTGCTATTGAGAAATGTTGCTCCAATTCCGTTATCTCGCAGCGCCTCCACCTGGTCTTGCATGAGGGCAATGAGGGGAGATACCACCACGGTTAAACCTGGCTGTAACAGGGCTGGCAGCTGAAAGCAGAGAGACTTTCCACCGCCTGTAGGCATGACAATCAGTTGATCCCGATTTTGCAGCGCTTGTTCGACGATTTGTTTTTGTCCAGGGCGGAAGCTATCGTAGCCAAAATAGTGTTTGAGTGCTGCTTCCAGGGATTGAAACCGAGGCATGGTTGAGAGAATGTGCGGGATGACTATATTGTATTTTGCCCAGATTCACGATGCGAGAAAAGACTGGTAGTTACAAAATGTATGGGAGAGGGCAGCTATAGGCAGTATATATTTGTATAGTTAGACTTCACCAGCTAGCCTTAAAACGCGATCGTACAAGGATTGAGCTACCCAGAAACCTGCTTGGTTTATTAAGGCATCTAGTAAAGGTTTCACTTCAGGAATTAGTTCTTGACTTTTTGCTTCGATTAGAATACCTAAAATCCCTGTATATCTTAGATTCAGTCTAGCTGCAACGATACGACCAAGCCGTTCATCAATGAGAAGTTGTTCCGCTTGTGTTTCTAGTGCTAAAGCAATTGCTTCAGCTTCACCAAAATCTAGTTCGTTTTGAAGTGCTATAACTACTCCGTTGTTATTAACTTGGCGTACCTGAATCCAATCAAAAGTTTGCACTTCTATTGCGCCTGCTACTGGAAAATCAGGCTCGGTTAATTCGCGGTAAACAGCTTGAGGAATAGTAATCGTGCCGTAGAGTTGTTGTAAAAGATTGAGTCGATTGATAGCTGCAAGATTATTAATCGGAGAAGTATCGCTGACAACAATCACAATCTACCCATTTCCCGTAAATTCTTAATATCTTGCTCAAAATCTTCTACATCGTAATGCACTGGAATTTGACGACTTGCCAGTAAATGCTGAAACGCAACTCGATTCATTCCCGCAAACCGACTCGCTTGGGCTAGGGTTAGTTTCTCCTTTTGAAATAGCATAACTGCAATTTCCTGTTTCATTTCGGCTTCACTCATGCGAGTCGCAGCTAGCATCTCGTCAGGTATAGTAATACTCATCGTTTTCTTTCTCTTATGTTGATATTTATCTTATAATACATTAACAATACATTATGTATTTAAGCTGTGAGGCTCTTTCAGGTATTTGATGGTCATTCTCTATTTTCAAGCAAAGTGGCGTGGATAGTAGTTTAAGCTAGGTGACTTATGGATGATATTTTACTAGAGCAGTTATTGAATGAAGATGAAAGCTCATCGTTGGACTTTAAGCGAGACCAATATTCCTTTGATCGAGCTAGCGCTCAGCAAAAAAGTGAACTTCTTAAAGACATATTAGCTTTTACTAATGCTTGGCGAAGAACATCTGCTTATATACTTGTTGGAGTCGATGAGATAAGGGTCAGATTGGTATTATTACTATACCGATGCAGAAGCGTCCAGTTTTTCTAAAGCAAAACTATGGACAATTGAGAAAAATATTGTCTATTTATATGGGAAAATATTATCCAATTGTTTGGCGTAAGCCTTCAAGTTAGATATCTGTACATATGAAGGAATCAAACATTCTCGCTCGATCGCTTGTATTGCGATCTCACGTCATTATTGGTATTGATGGTGAGAATGGTACTGCCGATCGTGCCCTTACATATAGCTCTAGTTTATATCGTGCCGATTCAAGAACGACAAGATTTTATTATACAAAGAGAAATCTCTGCGATCGCTCTAGTCTAGAAACGAGAGAAAGCAAAATAGCATATTCAGGTGCAAGCTGCGGTATTTTAATATACATAAATTTGAAGTAGGGGCAAACACAAAAGAGAATAGCGAAAGCTGGCTCGGGTGGGACAACTGCTTGACTTCAGGAGGGCTTAGACTTTATGCTCTATGAAAAAAGTCAAAAGCGATAAGCGATATAAATCTGCAAATAGCTTAATTTTCTAAAGATTATTACTGGTAATTGACAATTTGCTTCTAGCACTATTAAGTATTCACAAATTCTCTTATTCTTATTAATCAGAATTAGTAACCGAGTCAATGGAGTGAAATGCCAGCAGTAGAAGCGCTCGATTTAGCAGGTAGCATTTGAGGCTGACCTGCTCTACTGAGAAAGTGAGTCGGCGCACACATGTTGCGTCAACACGAACCAGATTGTCACAGATCGACCACCAACACAAGCATCTGCCACATGGAATCGGCAATGACTGAGAGTCATTTATATACAGTGAAACTAAACAACTGGCTACACGCTTGGAGCCAAGGGCAATTGAGAAACGGTAGGTTGAAGATTCAAAACTCCAATGGACGGCAGCAGTGGAGTTTGTATTTTCACTTGGGTCATCTGATTGGGGATGCAGGCGGAGTGCATCCCAGGCGACGCTGGCTGCGTCAGTTGGCGCAGTATTGCCCTCAAATTCAAGTCGATCCGATCCACCTTTACCAAGAACAAAAATATCGCGGCGACGATTATGAGTTTTTAGCTGCATTGATGAGCAAGCGAGAGATCCTGCGCCAACAAATGGTATCAGTGGTTCAAGGTAGCGTCGCAGAAGTCTTATTTGATATTCTGCAACAGGAACAGTGGCTGCGCGATCGCTCGCTTCCACCCCTGAGCTACACTTTTACTCCCGAAGAAAAGTTATATACTTCGCCTTTAGTTTTTCTCTCTCCAGACCGTTCTTGGCAGCAAGCAAAGCAGGCTTGGCAGAAATGGTGTCAGGCGGGACTAGAAGAGTTTTCACCAAATGTGGCTCCGTTGATCTGGCAGCGCGAAGAATTGCAGCAACAATCTTCACCCGTAGTCTACCGCAGTCTGGTATCGATGGTAGATGGTAAGCGAACGCTGCGAGATTTAGCCTTGAGATTGCGACAAGACCCCATATTACTCACCCAATCTCTACTCCCCTATATTCGGCGCGGCTGGATGAAGTCAATTGAAGTAGGGGATATCGGTGAGAAGCTGGAACACGTTGTCACGCGAGGCTTTCAGTCTTCTCCCGCACAGCCAAAGACGACGAGTCCTCTCATAGCCTATATCGATGACAGTCCCAGAGATAGCCAATTGTTAGGCAGAATTCTCACCCAAGCAGGTTATCGATACATCAGCTTGCAAGACTCCGTGCTTGCCCTACCAATGCTTTTAGAACATAAACCCAGTTTAATTTTCTTAGATTTGGTGATGCCGATCGCCAACGGTTACGAAATTTGCGCCCAAATCCGCCGAACTTCTGTATTGAAAGATACACCAGCGATTATTTTAACCAGTAACGACGGGATTATCGATCGCGTCCGTGCCAAAGTCGTGCGATCGACAGAGTTTATCTCAAAACCAATCGAAGCGCCGAAAATCCTCAACGTGGTGAGAAAATATTTAGAATTCGGCGATCGGAATACTCGTCAGACGGACGAGAAACCAACAATGGAATATGGAATTGATTGAAATCGACCGTGCCTTGTTGTCGTGAGTGAGGTGGTAAGCGGGACAATTGAATTGGAGCAATTGGTAGGAGAGAGTTTGTGAGTACAGTTTTGTTAGTAGAAGATAGTTTGACTGATGCCGAACTATTAACCCGCTATCTCAGACAAATAGGATTAACGGTAATTGGCGTGCAAAGCGGTGAAGAAGCCGAAGCACAGCTAAGATTGCAAACACCAGACTTGGTGATCTTAGATGTCATTTTACCTGGTCAAAGTGGATTTGAACTCTGTCACAGCTTGAAAACAAATGATGCAACCAAGAAAATCCCGATCGTGATTTGTTCTTCCAAAGGTACGGAAGTCGATCGCCTGTGGGGTTCTATGTTAGGTGCAAATGCTTACATAGCTAAACCAGTAGACCAACAACAATTACTGCAAGTCATCCAACAGTTTATTTTATAGTTTTAGAGAACTTATGGAGATACTTGATTCTCTAGCTAAAACGAGTTCGTTACGACTGGATGGAGGATCGCCATCCTCCCAGGAAAAGTTTCTCCGCTGTCGCCTCGGCTCCCAAGATAGCGGTTTGCTGGCTTTAATTCACGTTGCCGAAGTTATACAAATTGTATTAACAGAAATATTACCCGTACCCGCCATGCCTGAATGCATTTTGGGAATTTGCAACTGGCGGGGAAAAATGCTGTGGCTAGTCGATCTGAATCTCTTTCTCGACTATCCACCCCTTATCGCCTCAGAAATCGCCAGCGTCCCGCTGATGGCGATCGTCATGCAGATTGAAGGACAGTCAATGGGTCTAGTTGTATCGCAAGTACAGGATATTGAATGGCACGATCTGAGTCAAATTCAACCAGCGACGGCAAGTTTATTTGCTGCCAAAACCTTACCCTTTTTACAAGGATACTTGCCTCAAGCCGATGCTATAGTCCTCGATCCCGCAGCGATCGCCCGTTGTCCGATGTGGCAACTGCATAGGGGATAGAGGAGAAGTCGTAAGTCGTAAGTCGTAAGTCGGAATTAACTGATAACTGATAACTGATAACTGATAGGACGGGCTAATGCAATTTAAAAATTTATTTAAGCAAGAACAGGAACTTCCAGAACAGAGACAACAATATCGTGGTAGCACAAAAATACTGCCACCTTTAGATAGCACGCAGCAGTCTGCTAGTGACGCAGTTGCAGATGCAACTCAACCTACCGCACTAGTCAATGCCATGAAGGCGGAATTAGAACAAGCGGGACTGTTGAATGCACCAGAAGCTAGAGCGAAGTTTCTTCAGTTGGAGCAATTGGCGCAAATGCTGCAAATGGGGATGAAAGACCAGACTGTAGCAACTGCTAGTAGCTTCAAAAGCGAACGGCAACGATTGAGCGCGATCGCTAGCGTCATGCGACAAGCGGCAGCAGAAGACGGACTGTTACCAACGACAGCTCATCTGGTGTGTCAGTATCTGCAAGCCGACCGAGTATTAATTTATCGCTTTTTGGATGAGGAAAAAGGTGTTGTTTTAGCAGAGGCAATGGTAGGAGATTTTACCCCGAGTTTGGGGGAAACTCTAGCAGTGCGGATGTTTGGGGCAGAAAATTTACAAGCGTACCAACACTCGCCCGCGATCGCTCTAGCAGATATTTATCAAGCTTCCTTGAGTCCCTATCAAATTCAATTGCTAGAACGGTTTCAAGTTTGTGCTAGCTTAAGCGTCCCGATTGCTTTGCCAGAGGGAGGATGGGGTCTGTTGGTGGCGCAGCAATGCCAGAGTCCTCGTAGTTGGACGGAAAGCGAAATCAGTCTGCTGGAGCGAGTTGCCACTGAATTAGCCCTACTCGTACAACCAGAAGAATACAAGATTCTTTTGCGATCGCTCGGCGACCAGCAAAAAGTTTTAGCGCGGGTGATTGAAAAAATTCAGGGTTCCCCCGACATTAGCAGCATCTTCCGCACGACTACCCAAGAATTACGTCAGTTACTCAAAGCCGATCGAGTGGCAATTTATCGTTTCAATCCCGACTGGAGTGGGGAATTTATTGCGGAGTCCGTCGCGGCTGGCTGGGTGTCGGTTATTGAAGCGCAGGAGGGAGACGAGGTTTTAAAAAGCGATCGCGCCACCCAAGACCGCTGTACGTTAAGAAACTTAACGGCGTATGCTCCTAATGCCGATGCCGATACCTATTTGCAAGATACCAAAGGTGGTGGCTACGCTAGAGGGGAAAAATTTAAGCGCGTGGATGATATCTACACGGCGGGATTTTCTCCCTGTTATATCGCCAGCTTAGAGAAATACCAAGCGCGGGCATATGTTATCGTTCCCATTTTCCAAGATACGAAACTGTGGGGACTGCTAGCTGCTTATCAAAATTCTGGTCCCCGCCACTGGCAAGACGGGGAAGTTAATATCATGCTGCAACTGAGCAATCCTCTGGCAATTGCTTTGCAACAGGCAGAAGTCCGTCAGCAATTGCAGTCTCAAGCCGATCGAATTGCCCAAGCCGCCGAACGGGAACGTACCGTGACTCGGATTATCGATAAGATCCGGCAGTCTTTGAATATCAATAATATATTTAGAACCACAACCTACGAATTACGCCAATTGCTCAAAGCAGATCGAGTCGTAATTTATCGCTTCAATCCCGATTGGAGTGGGGAGTTTGTGGCGGAATCCATCGCTCCTGGGTGGCGATCGCTACTAGAAGCGCAAAAACAAGATGACAGCCTCCAGCAGAACTTTACAGCAGATGAAGGCTGTGTCATCAAAAATATACCTGCGCCAGGATCGACTACCGTTGATACTTTCTTACAAAATAACAAGGGTAGTTCGCTGCGGGATCGGCAATATCTTCAAGTCGATGATGTTTACGCTGCCGATTTTTCTGCTTGCTATATAGAATTGCTCGATAAATTCCAAGCCAGAGCCTACATCACCATACCAGTTTATCAAGGGGATAAGCTGTGGGGCTTGTTGGCTGCCTATCAAAATTCGGGAGCGCGCCACTGGCAAGCAGAGGAAATAGAAATTATGCTGCAAGTCCGTAACCCGTTAGGGATTGCGCTACAACAGGCAGAAGCATTACAGCAAGTCCAAGCAACATCGGCAAAATTGAGCCGTGCGGCAACTATAGAACAAGCTGTGACTCGAATTACCAGTCGCTTATTGCGATCGCTCGATACGGAGTCGGCAATTTATAAAATTATTCCTAAAGAAGTGCGGCAAATGCTGGCTGCCGAGCGCGTAGTTTTGTATAAATTCAAGCCCGACTGGGGCGGAGAGTTTGTAGCAGAATCCGCGGCTGCTGGGTGGAGTAGCTTGCTAGAAGTCTTACCCGTAATTGAAGACAGCCACTTACAAGACACCCAAGGCGGACGCTATCGCCAAGGCGGGACTATAGCGGTAAACGACATTTATACAGTAGGACACTCTGCTTGTCATGTGGAACTGCTAGAGCAAATGGAAGCCAGAGCCTACGCGATCGTCCCCGTCTTCGTTCAGCAGGAACTCTGGGGTTTACTCGCAGCCTATCAGAATTCTGCGCCCCGGGAATGGGAAGAAACAGAAGTCAGCGCTTTAGCACAAGTAGGCAACCAAGTCGGCGCAGCGTTACAAAAAGTCAATTATCTAGCACAAATTCGCATTCAGACAGAACAGTTGCAACAACTCGCCCAACGAGAAAAAGTAGCCAAAGAACAACTTCAGCAAAGGGCGATGCAGCTACTCGTTGCCGTGCGCCCCGCTCTCAATGGCGATCTGACAGTCCGCGCTCCCATCACCGATGATGAAGTCGGAACGATCGCGGATGCTTACAATAACACCTTGCAAAGCTTGCGGCGAATTGTCATGCAACTACAAACGGCATCGACACAAGTGAGCCAGACTTCCCAAAATAGCGAATCGGCAATGTCAGCACTGACGATACAAGCACAGCAACAATTGACAGCGTTGCAGCGTGCCATGACCGAAATTCAAGCGATGGTTGATGCTACCACAGTGGTAGCTGCCGATGCCGCACAGGTAGAAAAAGCGGCGCAACGCACCCACCAGACCGTACGGCAAGGGGATGCGGCAATGAACCGCACGGTTGAGGGGATTCTTGCCTTGCGGGAGACAGTAGCAGAAACCAGCCAATTAATCCAGCGCTTGAGTGCCTCCTCGCAAAAGATTTCTAAAGCCGTAGACGCGATCGGCAACTTTACGACCCAAACCCAACTCCTCGCCCTCAACGCCGCGATTGAAGCGACTAGAGCCGGAGAATACGGTCGAGGCTTTGCCGTAGTTGCCGATGAAGTGCGATCGCTTGCCCGTCAGTCAGCCACGGCAACCACAGAAATTGGCAAGCTCGTACAAGAGATCCAAGCAAGCACGGCGCAAGTCAGCCAAGCAATGGAAACAGGCGTGCAACAGGCGATCGCCAGCAGTCATTTAGTCAGCGACACCCGCCAAAGCCTCACCGCGATCGTGGAAGCCACTGCTGAAATCGGTCAACTCGTCGCTGGGATTAATCAAGCGACCCAAACGCAAACTCAGCAGTCCCAGTCCGTCACCCAAGCCGTATCCGAAGTGGCAAATATTGCCACCAAAACCTCCGACGATGCCACCCTGCTATCTATCGCCTTCCACGAATTACTCATCATGTCACAAGAACTACAAGCCAGTGCTAGTAAGTTTAAAGTCAGCGACTAGCGATCGGTTATCAGTTGTCAGTTATCAGTTATCAGTTATCAGTTGTCAGCGAAGAATGGGGTGTAGGGTGTGGGGTGTGGGGTGTGGGGTGTGGGGTGTAAGAATTTTGAATGCGTGAATGCGTGAATTTTGAATTGTTTTGCTCCCTCAGCTCCCTCAGCTCCCTCAGCTCCCATTCTTCGAGAAGGGCTATTCTCCGAGAAGCCACCCTTCGGGTGTCTACGCCCTACAGCTCCCTCAGCTCCCCCTACTCCCTGCTCCCTGCTCCCTGCTCCCTAACCATATGAACGACTCGTTCCACGAACAAAGCTATGCTTACTTTCTCCAAGAAGCACCACAATTGCTACAAATTTTGGAGGAAGAACTACTGAATTTGAAAACCGAGTGGAGTATGAATAAGGTTCATACTTTAATGCGGGCAACTCACACGCTTAAAGGTTCGGCGGCTTGTGTTGGTTTGGACAGTATCAGGCAGCTTGCACACTCTTTTGAAGACATTTTTCGCCACCTGTGCCGACCGGAAGTCACGCTCGATCGCGAAACGGAAGCCTTACTATTTGAAGCTTATGACTGCCTGCGTACCCCTTTGATGGCAGAAATTACTGGCAGCCACAGTCATGATGCCGAAGTCTTCGATCGCGCTGCCGCAGTTTTTAGCGAATTGCAAGCAAAACTAGGAGTTAATTTCGCGCCAGAAGTTGAAATTCCTAACTCAGATGAATTGGGGTTTGATGTCACTAAATCTATTTTTGAAGTTGGGGTAGCTCAACGCTTGGCAGAGATCGATCGCGCTTTAGCTGGTGGGGAAGTGGAAACAATTGCCACCACGTTACAAACTCAAGCTGAAGTTTTTTTAGGTTTAGCAGAGTCTTTAAATTTACCAGGATTTGAGGCGATCGCGAGTGCGGCGATCGCAGCTTTGGCTTGCTATCCCGACAAAGCGATAACTATTACCCAAATAGCCTTAGCAGACTTTCAACAAGGGCAAGCATCCATCCTAGCAGGCGATCGCGACGGAGGTGGGAGTCCTTCGGCGCAGTTGTTGGAATTAGTAAAGGGAGCAGGGGAAAAGAGAGCTGGGGAAGCTGAGGGAGCTGAGGGAGAGAAGAGAGCTGGGGGAGCTGGGGAAGCTGAGGGAGAAAATACCAATTACCAATTACCAATCACCACCCCCGACGAAGCAGATTCTTTACTAGAGTCAATCTGGACGATCGCCGAACCTGTAGACGATGGGGCAGCAGAGCCATCAGAGACAGCCACCGCAGCAACCAATACTAACTCCGATCGAGCGGTGTCGCCGCCTTCATCCTTAGCGAAAAGAGATGCAGCTATGTCGGATACAGTCAGAGTTAATGTCGGGCATTTAGAGCGGCTGAACTATTCTATTGGCGAATTGCTGACTAATCAAAACCGCCAAACTTTACAGGATGAAAAACTACAAGGCGGGATGCAAGGGTTACTTGAATTAATTCAACAGCAACAGCAAATGTTGATGGAACTCAAGCAGCGCTTGGACTTACAGGGAAAAGACCGTTCTAGTAAACTTGCCGTGTTGGTGCAATCTTTATTAGCAAATGGAGCGCAACTGCAAGCAACTGGGGATGAAATCGATCTCTATGCTCGCCAGTCTAGCCAGATGTTGGAGAAACAAAGCCGCTTGTTAAATAGCGTGCGAGATGAGTTTTTGACGGCGAGAGTTATTCCCGTCAGCGTTGTTTTCGATCGCCTGCCTCCAATTTTGAGGCAACTAGAAACTCTACACGATAAGTCTGTAGCGTTGGAGTTCAGCGGTAAAGAGGTATTGATAGACAAAGCCGTGGCTGAAAAACTTTACGACCCCCTTTTGCATTTGGTGCGCAATGCCTTCGATCATGGGATTGAGCCTAAGTCTAGGCGATCGCAATTGGGGAAAGCGTCAACGGGTCGAATTGCCATTCGTGCTTTTCATCAAGGCAGTCACCTAACAATTGAAATCCAAGATGACGGACAAGGGCTTAATTACGATCGCATTCGCCAACGAGCGATTGAAATGGGTTTAGTTTCACCAGTAGACGCTAACAGTCTCAGCGAAGTTCAGCTGATGGATTTTATTTTTGAACCAGGCTTTTCGACTGCGGCTCAGGTGAATAATCTTTCAGGACGAGGCGTAGGACTAGACGTGGTGCGCGCTCAGTTACAATCCCTCCAAGGGGCGATCTCAGTTTATTCTCAACCCCAACGCGGTACGACTTTCATTCTCCAAATTCCTTTAAGTTTGACAATTGCGAAATTATTTCTCTGTCAAGTTGGTTCTACTACCTATGCTTTACTCGGTAGCGCGATCGAACAGATCTTACTCCCTCAACCAGAACAATTGCGTCCTTGGCGGGGAGGTAAGGTTTTGCGATGGGGTGAAGCAAATGCAGAACAGTTAATTCCTGTTTTACCCCTGAAAGGAATTTTGCCCTATTTTACGCCGCTAACGGCTCCCGCCGATAGTCCTACCACTCTACAAGGACGCATTGTATTGCTACGCTACCAAGACCAACTTATAGCAATAGAAATAGACCACGCGATCGGCGAACAAGAATTGGTGATTCGACCGCTAGACCCGATGATCGTTCCGCCTAGCTATGTTTATGGTGGGAGTATTTTGGCTGATGGCAAACTTACCCTCGCGATTGACAGTACTGCTTTAGCAAAGTATGTATTAGAGCGACAAGTCACTCAGGGCATGGGGCAGGTGAGGAGCGATCGGGATAGCGGTTTACTTGGTAGCGTTACGCCTATGCATTCAATCCCGCAGCTACAATCAGAATCATCTGCTGTGGGAGCCAAAATCTTGTTAGTCGATGATTCTCTGACTTGGCGACAAACTCTAGCGCTGACGTTACAACAGGCTGGATATCAAGTGGTACAAGCAGATAACGGTCGCGAGGCAATGACACAACTGCGATCGCATCCCGATTTTGGGGCGATCGTCTGCGATTTAGAAATGCCGCAAATGAATGGTTTGGAATTACTCCATTACTGTCGCCAGTCCCCCAGTTTCGCCCAAATTCCCTTTCTCATACTGACTGCTAACACCGACGCTGAAAATCAAAAAGCAGCAATGGAATTAGGGGCAACTGACTATATCAATAAATCGCGATCGCACCAGGAACTTTTGGCAGTTGTGGCTCAGTCGATTCGATGATTTATAGTTCATGCTTTGGGACGTATCTCAAATGCTAGTTGGGAACGGTAGAAGCAAACATCAAATTCTAGGAAAAAATTCATCCGCCCCAATAGTAAAGGCACGTTATCAGACAAACTCCATGCAAATACTAATCGTACAGGATCGAAACCACCTATCTGAGCGGAAACTAATAGTCCCCGTGCCTCTGTCGAAGCTAAATTGCCTGCCAAAATTACAGAAGTTGTTTGTTCTTCCCAGACTGCACCAAGCTGAACCCCGATGTTATGTGGTAAGACATTGACACTCGCACCTGTATCTAATAAAGCTGAACCCTCTACGGATGAATCCCGATACATGAGGGATAGCGGTAATTGAGGCAGCGCATCGGGAACGCCAAACGCATCAAATCCTTGTACGAAGTTGAATCTTTGAGCGTTACGCATTGTGCGTCGGTTGCTCTGACTCTAAAAGCTGAGCCAGTTGGTGAGCTGCTTCATGTGAGTTTAGGGGCGACCAAACCGAGTAGGTAGCTCCTGGTTCTAAAGTGGGTTCCTCTTCTTGAGCAAGTTCTGCAACCAAAAACTTCATTACTTTTAGCTTGTCTGCGCGGCTTAAACCTCTCAGAGTAGGAAATAACTCTGCTACTGTCATAGGGCTTAAAAGAATGCTTGACTTCTTTATTTTCCCATACTCACCAGCAATTATTTGTTTATCAATTTGTTTGATATTACATCATTTGCCGCGCTAACACTGCTCTCACAAAATGACAAAATCTTTCTTCCCCCTGACACTTGCCTCTCTCTTTCGATCTAGCTTATGCTGCTCGAAACGCTGCTAAACGGCTATTTTCACCCGCTAATTATTGGCTTAGGAAAATGTTAAGTTGGCAGAGCGCGATCGCATAAACTCACTATTTACTCAAGTCTTGTAGAAACCTTGTCAGCTCTTAGCAATACGCAACCTCTAGCGGCTGCAACAGAATTAACCACCCACCAGCCGCCGATAATTTCCAAACCCGTCCTTCGGACTAGCCTCAAGGCTTCTACTATTGATGGTGTCTTTGCTGCTATCTTTTCTAGCGTTACCAGTGGTGTTTTACTAACTAACTTTTTGCTTCAGTTGGGGGCAAATCCTTTAGAAGTTGGGATGCTCTCTTCGATTCCAATGCTGACGAGTTTACTACAACCATTAGGAGCATTCTTAGCCGAACGAAGTAGCAGCCGTCACTTTTTTTGTTGGTGGACTTTTATCCCCGCACGACTATTATGGTTAATTCCCATCGCAGGTATTTGTTGGATTGGTTGGTTTAATGCTAACTCTCACCAATTAGTCAGGTTGACTTTGGCAACTATTTTCGCTAGCAATATTCTTGCAGGCTTAGGTACTTCCTCTTGGCTGAGTTGGATGGCGGCTTTAGTCCCCCATCGCTTGCGGGGTCGATATTTTGGTTTTCGCAATAGTGCGGCAAGTTTGACGACTTTAATCGCCGTACCTCTAGCAGGATTGACAATTTCGATTCTGCCTGGTGATACGATTCAGGGATACGGTATCGTCTTGGGATTGGGCATTATTGCAGGAATCATCAGTTTGGCGTGTCAAAATTTCATGGTCGATATCAATCCCCAATTGCCACCACCGTCGCTATTATCGCCATCACAATCGCATTCTCTAGCAGTAGCAGAAGTCATACAACCGCCGCCAATTTTTAGCTTGTTCCGAGATTTAAATTTCGTCAAATTTCTACTGTACTTCGGTTTGTGGGCATTTGCGGTTAACTTAATCGTGCCGTTTTATAACCTTTACTTGCTAGACAATTTAAAACTAGACCTCAATTGGGTGTCTTTATATACGAGTCTCCATGCAGGCACGAACTTGGTGATGCTGCTTATTTGGGGTAAGCTAGCCGATCGCCTGGGGAATCGTCCCTTATTGTTGATAATAGGGATTTTAGTGGGAGTTTTACCTTTATTCTGGCTGGGAACGGGAAATAACTTATTATCACTGTGGCTGTGGTTGCCACTCATTCACCTAGTTAAAGGTTCGCTGTGGGCAGCTATTGACTTGTGTAGTAACAATATCCAAATGGAATTAGCACCCAAGTCTCATCCTTCCAGTTATTTTGCGATCGCTGCTGCCACTGCTGGGGTATTTGGTGCTTTGGGGACAACGGTAGGCAGCCAACTCACAACTTTAGATGCGATCGGTGGTCTCCCTGGAGTGTTTATTATTTCTACTATTGTGCGTTTACTTGCTTTATTTCCCTTGATTTTCGTCCGCGAACCGCGCAGCCAGTCCCTCACCCAAGTTTTACGCCTTCACCTACGGAAACCGCAATTAGTAACAGAGGAGCCTGCAACAAGCGCGACTAATTCTGCACAATAGTAATTAGTTGCAAGTCATTTGTTCATTGTCAGTTGTTATTTGCTAATGACCAATGACCAATGACCAATGACCAATGACCAATGACTAAACAGCATGAATAAAGTAGATTACCTCCGAATTAGCTTAATCGACCGCTGTAATTTTCGGTGTCAGTATTGTATGCCCGAAGGTGCAGAGCTGGATTATATTTTGCGACAACAGCTATTAACGGCTGAGGAATTGCTAACTTTAATTCGCGAGGTATTCATTCCAGTAGGGTTTACGCGATTTCGATTGACTGGTGGCGAACCGTTACTGCATCCGCAGGTTGTAGAAATTGTCCGAGCGATCGCAACTCTACCTCAAACTCAAGACCTGGCGATGACAACAAACGCATTTTTGTTGGCAAACAAGGCGCAAAATCTCTACGATGCAGGATTAAGACGGATCAACATCAGCCTCGACTCCCTCGATCCTGAAGTGTTCGATCGCATTGTAGGCAGTCGCGGACGTTCTCGCTGGCAGCAAGTTTGGGATGGGATTCAAGCCGCGCATCGGGTGGGTTTCGATCCCTTGAAATTGAATGTCGTCGTGATTCCTGGGGTAAATGATTGCGAAGTCTTAGATTTAGCCGCCCTTACCCTAACTCGTTACTGGCACGTCCGGTTTATTGAATTTATGCCCATTGGTAACTCGCAAATGTTTGGCGATCGCGGTTGGGTTGCTTCTGCTGAGTTACGCCAGCGCATCCGCGAGGCTTACGGCTTAGTCGAGTCGCAAGTGCGGGGTAATGGACCTGCGGATGTATTTCAAATTCCTGGGGCAAAAGGTACGCTGGGATTTATCAGTCAAATGTCAGAATGTTTTTGCGATCGCTGCAATCGGATGCGTCTGTCTGCCGATGGCTGGCTGCGTCCCTGTCTGCTCAACGAAATGGGACAAATTGACCTTAAATCTGCCCTGCGCGCTGGTGTTCCTACTGACGAAATTCGCGATCGAGTTACCCAACTACTTGCCCTGAAATCGGATATTAACTACAAACAAAGAGAATCTGGAACATCTACCGGAATTTATGCTCGTACCATGTCGCAAATTGGTGGGTAGAAGTAGGGGCGCACAGCCGTGCGCCCCTACTCAAAATCAAACGGGCAAAAATCAACAAGCCCTCCAATTGACGGAATCGGAGGGCTTGATATTAACAATTACAAAACCTAATCATAAAATTGTCAATGGCGCACCGCAGCCGCACGAGTGTAGCCATCGAAATTAAGCCTGTCTGGAGTAGTATTCAACTACCAACAGTTCGTTCACTTGCAGAGCAACCCATTCGCGCTCAATAACGCTGTTCACTTTACCTTCCAGCTTATTCTTATCAAATTCAAGGTGACTGGGTAGGTTTGCTAAACCAGGATACTGGAGATTATTTTCTACTAACTGCCGCGATTGCGCTTTATTTTTGATACCAATGACCTCCCCTGGACGACACTGATAGCTAGCGATATTAACTTCGCGACCGTTTACCGTAACGTGACCGTGATTGACTAGCTGCCGCGCTGCTGGGATGGTGGGAGCCATACCCATACGAAAAACGGTATTATCCAAACGCATTTCCAACAGTTGCAATAGCACTTGTCCGGTAGAGCCAGTTACTCTTCTTGCCCGCCGCACGTAGCGCAGTAACTGCTTTTCAGTCAAGCCGTAGTTAAAGCGGAGCTTTTGCTTTTCTTCCAAACGGATAGCATACTCAGAACGCTTCTTGCGAGCCTGTCCGTGTTGTCCAGGTGGGTAGGAGCGTCTGGCATTTTTCCGAGTCAAACCTGGCAGATCGCCCAGGCGACGAACAACTCTTAGTCTTGGTCCTCGATAGCGGGACATTCAATCTTCCTCTGCTTAATCTGCGCGAACTATTCCAAAACTACAATTATAAATCTAAAATATGGTATCTGAAAAGCCCTGGTTAGTGGCTAGTGGCTAGTAGCTAGTAGCTAGTGGTTGGTGGCTGGCGGTTAGTGGCTAGTAGTAGAATTCTTCATCTAGTCACTAGTCACCAGCCACTAGTCACTGACAACTGGTCGCTGATAACTGATAATTGATAACTGATAGCTGATACCCTCAAATTGTAGTTATTTACAAATTTCTTGGTGGGAGTGTTATGGGGAAAACAATTTATTTGGTGGCTGGCTCATTGGCGATCGCTGGTTGGATCGGTAGCAATTTTCCTGCAACTGGGGCTGAAATTGTCACCGACTCTTTACGTAACGGTTATCGTGCTTGTACGGCGCGAATGCTTAATTCTGGAGTTTCACCCGAAGCAGCAGCGAGAGCCTGTGCGGGGGCGCTTTACCCGAAGGATGTCGCTCGTTGCGTGACGAGAATTGAGGGGCAGACGGAAATTTCTGCCCAAGATGCTTTAGCGACTTGCACCCAAGCCCGCCGACCTATAGAGTTGTCAAGGTGTGTCGTTGGCATTAGCGAAAATAGCCAAGGGCAACCCGTACCAGGTGTACTAGATTTTTGTGGTCGCAGTTTGTTACCAATTCGTTATGCTGAATGTGTCGTTGGATTGCGGCGAGAAATTAATGAGTTAGCTCCTACCCAAGCAATGGAAACTTGTATTAGTGCAGGCGATCGCCCTTTGGATTTTGCACCTAATTTTATTCCCCAAGGTCAATTACAACAACCAGTAACATCTCCGGCTCTGACTGCACCTGCAACACCCGAACAAACTGCTCCCACACCAGATGCACCTGCATCAGATACGCCGACTCCAGCTACGCCCTAGAAAGGGCAAGGGAGAATTCGGAATTCGGAATTACTTCTGTAGGGGCGGGTTTTGACTGAAGATAGCTTGTTGGCAGTGGTGAATCTTGGGCTAAACCTGCCTCTACGGTTTCCTGATAACTGATAACTGATAACTGATAACTGACTCCCCGTTATGAACCAAGAAATTAAATTACTCGTCCTCGATATTGATGGGACGATCGCGGGTAAGTCAAATCAAATTAATACCAAAGTTAAAAAAGCGATTCAAGCGGTGCGGGCAAAAGGCATACAAGTGGCTGTAGCAACAGGACGAATGTATCGTTCTGCTTTGCGTTTCCATCATGAGATAGGTTCGACTTTGCCCTTACTTGCCTATCAAGGTGCTTGGATTCAAGATCCAGCTACCCAGAAAATGCACCGTCATTGGACTGTTGCCAAGCAAACAGCAATTCAACTGTTAGATTACTTCGAGCAACCTGAATTGCGATCGCTGCTTTCGGTTCATTTCTATATCAACGATCGCCTCTACGTGCGCGAACTGACTTCTGAAACCCGACTTTACTCCGAACGCTCTGGGATTGAGGCGATCGCGGTGGGAGATTTACGCCAAGCTTTAACCACAGAACCAACGAAAGTATTGGCTCTGTGCGACGACACCGAAATCATCGATCGCTTACTCAGCAGCCTGCGTCAGCAATATACCCCCGCTGAACTATACCTGACTAAATCCGTTGCTACCTTCTTTGAAGCAACTAACCCTTCAATCAATAAAGGTGTAGGCGTGCGTTACTTAGCTGAAGAACTCCTGGGGATCGCTGCTGCTAACGTGATGGCGATTGGTGATAACTTTAACGATGTAGAGATGTTAGAGTATGCAGGGATCGGTGTAGCAATGGGTAACGCTCCAGCTGACGTACAGGCGATCGCTCAGTGGGTAGCGCCTAGCGTCGAGCAAAACGGAGTTGCAGTTGCAATTGAAAAATTCTTACTTTAAATCAGTCATTTGTCAGTTGTCATTTGTGAGTGTTCTACTAACGACGAATGACCAAAAATCAGAAAGGACACCAACGACTGTCCGTGTTTCGTCTTGGTGTCCTGACTGGTTCGCTCCTCACACACCCTTATAGTAGAGTAATGTTTTTGATTTGTCACCCCCTTGAACGCTAATTTCTACCTAAAGACAGATAAGATTTGCCTATAGAGCAAGATGCCTTTTACAGTGACCAGTGACCAGTGACCTGTTACCAGTTTTATACTGTTTGCTAGTTCAAAGTTCTAAGGGTGCGCAACTATTTAATACTTCTACTAAGAGTATTCTAAATAGAGATTGAGCGATCGCCACTAAGCCAAGTCGCCCTTGTGCTAAGTTGAGATTTTGATTTTTGACCTCTCCCCAAATGCGACATTGACTATAAAAAGTTTGAAAAGCTTGACTCAGATTCAGAGCTATTTTTAACCAATTTAAAGACTTGCGAGTAGGATTGGGGCAATAAAGATCGTCTAATACTGCGATCGATTCGAGGAGTAGATTTAACTCGGATGGGTGTTGCAAACAAATTTTTGCGTCACTCAACCAAGGAATAGGTTGAGGTGATATAACCTGTAGGCATGAAGAATTAATGTCAGAGTTTCTTGACGTAATTGTAATTATTTTCTCCCGATGAGCCATGTGTAATAGAGAACAACATCGAGCATGAGCGTACTGAATGGGAAATAGGGAATTGGTAGTTGGTAGTTGGTAGTTGGTAGTTGGTAGTTGGTAGTTGTTTTTTGCTCCCTCAGCTCCCATTCTTCGAGAAGGGCTATTCTCCGAGAAGCCACCCTTCGGGTGTCTACGCCCTACAGCTACCTCAGCTCTCTTCTCCCCCCTGCTCCCTGCTCCCTGCTCCCTACTCCCTAAACTGGGTAGTGTCTCAATCCAGTGTTGCAACCAAGCAGCCAGACTGGGTTGAGTTAATTCTAAGTCGATCCACCCTGGGGGAACGACTTGAAAAATCAAGTTTTGTTGATGGTTTTGTTGGGCAATTAGCTGCGATATAGATTGGGCAACTTCTATAGTTGGGGAGTTGACAAGTTGACTTAATTTGAACGCGACCGCGCACCTGTAAACACCGGGACGCTGCTTAGATAACTGTAAAGGAATATAACTTTTGCGATCTGTTAAGGACGGAGTGTCTAATATATACAAACTTAGTGCTGCTTGTATGCACTGTAACAGCGCTCGCGTAGGTGTTAACTCGGCTGCTGGAGGTGACTGACGATCCACTTTTAATTTATAGTTAAAACCTCTATCCCTACCTGGGGGATCTACCGAGGTTTCATGTAAACCAATTAGTTAACCCCTATTTTTTGAATAGTTGCTTGAGAATACTATACTCTAGCGAAACTTACTATTGCTAGAGCGTTCGTTCATCCGCGATTGTACTGAAAAATTTATCGGCTTTCGCTGAAAAAATCTGGCGATTTCAGTAGATTTACGGTACAAAAAAACTTAGTCCCATGTTGTTGACAATCTCTTGTCACAATTTTCCCTAGCTCAACTACAATCATTTGTACAGCTGTTACTTGCAATTCCCTGGTTTGATTGTTTACACTTATCTGTTGTTTTAAATATGAACTATACGGATAAAAAACTAGAAAGTAGGAGAATTGATTAAGTAATTGAGTGATTTAGAATACTAGGATTGTGTTGCAAGAATGTATAGCTAAGTTCGCTTAGCTACGATTGCTATTACTGGTTTGAGGAGTAAAGTTCGCTTGCCAACCAATTTGGCAATGGCTGAGCTTTACAGTGACGTTTCGTCTATCGCCAACTGTTGCAAATTATGCATTCCCCATCCGCTTCTCCAGAGTCGCAAAGACCATTTTTAACCTGGCAACGGATTCTTGACTGGGCGCAGGAACACTATCGCGTTCGCTCTTTCAGTAAAGACGAACGCATTCCGGCTCGACCTGGACTGCTCTATCTCGTTCAAAGAGGTGCTGTGCGACTTGTAGGTACAGCTCAAGTTAGCGCAACTAGTCAGCTATCATCTCGGCGCATCAACAGAACACCTGAAGAAGCTTTTTTAGGCTTTGTTGGCGCTGGACAGCCGTTTGAAATTGTTGCCCAATCTCCGTTTACGCTTCAAGCTTATGCCCATGTAGAACCTACTTTAGTAGTATGGATGTACTGGCATGACTTGGATAACTGGCCCCACTTTCGGCGGGAAGTTCTCGATGCATTTCGCTACCAACATCAGCGCAAGTTACTGTGGCTGAGTGCTTTAGGACAGCGACGGACGATCGATCGTCTCTTGGGATTCTTAACCCTGCTGGTAGAAGAATATGGGCAACCAGCGACAAGTGAAGAAGATCCCGATCTTCTGCGCGGATACTCTCTACCGTTTACACTGACGCACGCCCAAATTGGTAGTGCGATCGGTTCGACGCGAGTAACCGTGACTCGTTTGATGGGTAAGCTACGCCAACGCGGTTTACTCATCGCTCAAGAAGATAATCTCATCTGTTTGCCAGCCGATTCGATCAATCGAGCGAGTTAGTTACAGAGGAGTGAGGAGCGAGGAGCGAGGGTATTGAATATCACAAGAGCTGTGATTGAGAAACTAAAGCCTTTCCTGCCATTTGTCTCTCTTTCCCTCACTCCTAACTCCTAACCCCTCATTATCGCATTCGCACAAATCCAGCATTGGCGATCGCCGACTGTCCTTGCTGCGTCAGCAGTAACTTAGCATAAGCTTCTCCTGCTTGCTGTGCTAAATCGTCATCCTGCTTGACGACAACGTACAAGTTGCGTGTCAGAGGGTATTGTCCGGTTTGAAAAGCATCTGTGTTGAGCTGATTGCGCCGCTGAGGACAGTTATTTGCCGTTGCCAAAGGTTCTTGGTAGGGAGGAGTAAATTGCCCTGGCTGACGACCTAGCGGTAAGGGTCTAATCCTACACTGAGGTACGATTTCTGGAGCCGAGGCGTAGTAAATTCCGCCACGGTTACTAGCTAGCTTTTGTAAAGCTTGAGTTGTCGTACCAACCAATTCGACATTGGCAGCTAATGCTTGACCTGCTAGAACATCCTGTATGAAAAGCTCGACCGTACCACCCTCGCTCATCGGACGGGAATAAGGTTGAATCGGCAGGTTAGGACCACCGAGTTGTTTCCAGTTATTTGCCTTCCCAGTGTAAATTGCTTTCAGTTGTGCCAAGGTTAGTCCTGGTATATTTAGGCTGGGGTGAACTGCGATCGCTAAACCATCAATTGCTACCGGAATTTCTTTTAAATTAAATCCTCTTTGCTGAGCGCGAGACACCTCTCGATCTTGTAAGGGTCGAGACGACTGAGCAAAGGTAAGCCTACCTTCAATCAGCATCCGAATACCAATACTGGTTCCTGGGGAAGCATTTGTCGGTTCTACAAACCGTAACTGAAATTCTGGATAAGCTGCTCTAATTTGCGGATCGATCGCTTGTCGAATTGCTGCCCAAGAAGTACTACCACCATAGCTGAATAACCCTTTAGGAATGCCTGAAACACCGCTAAAACTTGAGCCACTCGATTCTGGATCTGAAGTTATATCGGATGTGTTGGGGGTGGAAGTAGATCTTGGCTGAGGATCGCTGAGTTCGACACTAGTGCTAGAATTTTTCGTCAGCCACCAAAAACCGCCAGCTAAACCCCCAGCTATTATCAACAGAGTCAGAACGAGAACAGCTGTTTCATTTTTTTGCGACGACATAACAGAATAATAAGTGCTGTAATAAGTGCAACATATACTTGCTTGCGTACAGATTATCCACGCAGCAAAGCAGTGTTGCATCCCTGTGAGATCGCCTCTAATTCAAGCGATCGCCCTATGATGAAATCGAGTAATTCGGTTGAGTGTTTTGCTCTCAGTAATCCTATGAATTGAATTCTTATGACTGTTTTATCATAACCTAACCTTAATCTTGTTATGATGAATGACTATTATATATTTAGCGGCTTTTAGCACAAATAATATACACACAACTATACAAAGTCACGCTCGTTGGTCATGAGAATAGGGGTAAGGGTAAGAGTTTCTTACTTACGACTTACGAATTACGAATTACGACTTATTTAACCTAGTGATTAGAGTGTCTGTAAAGATCGTCGCAGTAAAATAACCAAGCTATACCTAAAATAGCTGTAGTTATGCTAGCAACTATACCCGCCATAACCCAGCCAAATGCTCCCACTAATATAACTAATCTTCCTAGTAAAGCTAAAACTGCTTTCGCAGTAATGAATGCAGTAACGGCACAAATTATACTAATCAGTCCCAATTCTAAAAGTATAGATTTAGTATCTTTGGTTGCTAGCTCCTCATCAAAGTATATGTCCCACACCACAGTACACATAGCAACATCAGCAACCGTCAAAAATATTTGCTTGAATAATTCTAAATTTGTTGCAGGAGTTGTTGTGACTATCCCCGCAGCAAAAATCGTAGCTAAAATTACTATAGTGGCTCGTTTTCTTTTTGGATATATCTGACTCATAATTAGTTTCCTGAATCGTAAGCTTTTTTAATAAAGAAGAGTCAGAAGTGGATATTAGATTATTTTACTAAAAGAACCAAGCTGTTCATAAGAAAAGTTTCTGCATATGTAGCATCGATTGACGCTTGTTCCACAGCTACTTTTCTTACTTCTGTCTCCTGTCTCCTGTCTCCTTCTACAGATTACAGCCAGTGTTTTGGATAAGTCCTACCTGGCATGAGATTGTTAAAGACGAAAGTACAAAAGACTAAAACAATTGAACCTGCCAGTACTGGTGTAAACAGAAAACTCCATTCAGCACGGCTCATCACTCCTACTAAAGCAACTGCTCCTCCTGGTGGATGTAGAGTTTTTGTCAGTTGCATGACTTTGATGGCTGTAGCCACAGCTAAAGCCATTACCCAAGGCTCTGAGCCGAATAAATGTACCATAATTAAGCTGACTAATCCGCCGAGAAAATTGCCTACAATACAGTTGCGTGGCTGCGCTAGAGGACTATCGGGTGCAGCAAATAATAAAACAGCAGCCGCTCCAAATGGAGCTGCGATTAGAGGATAATGCGTACTAACGCTGATGTAAGCTAGCGCGGCAATGCCAATAAAGCTACCCATGTAAGAAAAAACAATTTGTTTTAAAGGAAAGCGGGGTTGATATTTAGAGCTGCCGTGAATTTTAGCTAAGAAGTTTTTGAATCGAGCCGATTTAAATTGAAAGTTCCATGTAGACTGGGGACGATTTTTTTTCAAAGCAGCTAGTTCGGCTGTGAGTTGCTCTAGTTGTTGCTGCTGAATGATTAATTGCTGTTGCTGTTGTTCTAGTTGCTGTTGATACTGCTGAAATTGTTGTTGTTTGCTAGTCAATTCAAAGGTAGACATAGCTTTGGTAAGTTTTGTCATAGAGCTAGAATTTGTATTTGGTTTTGCCGCAGTTTTACTAATGTCTTTCATACTTCGATCGCTAAATAATGAATTGCAAAAACTTAGATTAATTCTGTGATATTGCGATCGCACTACTATAAATTGTGTTAACTGATACGGAATATAAACAATTATGAAGGAAGCGCATTTTGAAATTGCTCTAACTGCATACGACCGACAGAAAAGTACCATTTTATACTTGCAACTTAGAGCAAACTACGCTCGCAATAACGCTAGGACTAATCAAATAAATTAAATGGATAAATTAATTTTTTCAAAAAATATTTACAGCGATCGCTAGTATGGGTAGGGTATATTACGCAAGTGTGTCACGCACCAAAAACTGAGAGTGATGCGTTAGCACGATCGCATAATGCATCCTACGTAGATTTCAAAAATTCAATCTGAGTCCTATAGTTCGCTAAAATATTCATCGCTGTATAACTATATTTAATTACTGTAGTTAAAAGCTGATAAAAAATTTCAGAGTCGGTCGAAGTGTTCTTTTTTGAGTTGATGGGGTTCAAAAATTTTATTTTAAGAGAGTTAATCTTGTGTTTTAATTTTATTCATCAAGATTTTAATTACTCTTAGTGTTATGGAATAGCTTTAAGATTTATTGTAATTTTACTGTAACTTTGGTTGCAGCATGTTTGCTACACAGTTGAGTAGAATCCGAAGATTAGCTTCTTATTTTCTGTGTATCCGCGTAGAACTGCTAGTAATGCTATAAATTATGGCTCGATCCAAAGGCAGATTTGTTCGTTGGGTTAATTTTAATTGTTACGCGATCGAAGTTTAAATTGTTACGTAATAGTAGCGAAACTAAACCAAGCGATCGCGATTTAACTTGAAACTCTGAAGTTGGAATTGTTAGTTCATGGGTGCTGTTGAGATAGAACGAAACTGATGATAGAAATTACAGCAAGCGTTTTTTGTACGAGTCTGGGTGCATTCTTATTCCGAAGAGAAATAATTCCTCGTTCCGTTCCGAATTTGCTAGGTCGCCTTCTTTATTGGCTGGGCGTACCGTTGCAAATTTTAGTCCTGACGCGCAAGTCAAATTTATCGCAATCGATTTGGTTGCCCCCAATCTTGACAATTGCAATATTGCTGTTAGGTTTGGGCTTAGCTTATGTCAGTTTGCAGCTACTCAAACAACTGACTCAGTACCGCTCGGTTTCATGGGTAAAACAATTGTCCGATAGTTTCTATCCTAGCGATCGCGCCGAACGAGGCAGTTTTGTCCTCGCTTCAATTTTGGGCAATACTGGCTTCATCGGGTTAGCGATCGTTCCAGCTTTTGTCAGTCAAGACTATTTAGTTTGGGTAGTGTTGTATGGCGTAACGCACAATCTAATTGGTAGTTACGGACTGGGAGTATTTTTAGCAAGTTATTTTGGGCAAACTACAGCAAATCATAAATGGAAAGCTGCATGGCGAGACATTTTGCGCGTTCCTGCTTTATGGGCGTTTGCGCTGGGTTACTACAGTAAACCTTGGCAAATTGTCAGTTTCATCGATCCCTTACTTCAGGCAATAGTCTATTTAGTCATACCTGGAGCTTTCTTATTGATTGGGATGCAATTATCACGGCTTCAAGGAATTCAAAATCTACGCGCGGCGATTATTCCCAGTACGATCAAAACATTTGTTTTGCCCATTTTGGCAGGAATGGCGATAACATTCTTAGGATTTCCTCACGAAGCACGCTTAGCTTTAGTCTTAATGTCTGGAATGCCGAGTGCTTTCGCCAATGCGATTTTAGCAGAAGAATACAACCTCAATCGTTCGCTAGCTGCCAGTACGATCGTTCTCAGTACGGTTTTGCTACCACTGGTACTCCCTCTATGGTTGTATTTATTTAGATAATAGAGATTCTGCATAGAACTTTTCTGCGTCGTTTCTCGATCAACGCAGGCTCGTATCAACTGAACTAGGTAGGGGAGTAAAATCGTAACCCGTACCGGAGTATCTACCAGGCTGAACTCTGACTAGAGTTCCTGATTCTTGGCGATCGCCTGATGGTAAAAACTTGACTATCCCAGTTGCCCCTTTAAACATAAAACCAGAATTGGATAAAGCCTTCTGTAGTTGTTCGCGATTCGTACTCGCTTTTAAACCCGTGAAAACAGCAATTGTTGCATCGTAAGTCAATGCAGTTCGCCAATTACCAGCCCCACCCCAAAACCGCTTAGCATTGGCAATAAAAGAACTATTGGGGAAAGCAGAAGGATGCCAAGGGACAGAAAGCACCATAGTATTAACATCGGCTTGTCCTTGCTGCAACGTGTCGTACGTATACATTGTGTGGCTGCCGAACAAAGTCAATCGACTGCGATTTGCTTGCGCTACTTCCACTGCACGACCCATTCTATTCACATCTGGTGCTAGCAGCAAAGCTTCTGCTCCATCGCTGACTGCTTGAGAGGGAATTTCGCTAGGGTTAAAATTAGCAGCAGCAAAATCGCAGGGGGTACTGGTGATATAACCACCATTTTCAAACACGCTAGAAGTGAACTCCTCTTGAAAGGAGCGACTTGCTTCTGCCTGAGAATCCGCACAGATCGCAATTCTGGTTTTGCGTGCTGTTTTCACTACGTAGCTCGCCAAGGCATCGGCGATCGCCCTTGAATTTGGCGTAGTCCGAAAGATAAATCTACCAACTCCGCCTAAGTTTCGCGCTACGCTGGTGGGCGAGATCATCACCAAACCGCTTTTTTGATAGATCGGAGCAGCGGCGATGGACGCATCGCTAGAGTTATGTCCAATGACAGCCAAAATCTCTGGATCGTTGACAAATTCAGCCGCAATTTGTTTAACCACAATGGGGTTATTATCGTCGTTGGCAACTTGCACTTGAACCAGCTTTCCACCAATCCCGCCACCGTGATTGATCTCGTATTGTGCCTGTGCCACACCCCGCAGCATCTCTCTGGCAACGTTTAAGTTACCTCCTACAGGAACGCTGACACCGATTTTAACTGTATTGCTAATTGCCGCTGCCGAAGCATTATTTAAATAAATCCAAGTTTCGGGATCGTTGCGCTTCACCTGCAAAGCCGCATTAAATTTGGTGACTGCCGTGGAAAAATCTCCGGCGGCAAAAGCTTGTACTCCTGCTTGTTTGTCTGGATTATTGTCGGCAGTAAATAAAACTTTATTACCTAAACTAATTCGTTTTTGCAAAGCTGGGTTGCGGTTGGGCGGATTGAGCAATCCATTGAGAGATGGCTGAGTTGCTTGTTGCCCTCCTCTACCACTGCGATAACTCAACCAAAAAATCAGCGGACCGATCAAGCAGAGGGCGATGAGGTAGAGAACCAGGACAGTGTTTTTTTTACTTTGCAACATAAAGTTTGGAACAGGAGTTAAGTCAAGTATTATTAGGCTTTTCTAGATAACCTTCCCAGCCTCATATTTTCTGTATCGCCATGACTTGGTACAGCCCGGATGTCGAAGAATCTATAAGGATCTAAATCATATTCTTTTTAGCAACAGCACCTTAACAACAGTACTGGGGGCGATCGCAATAATAGTACGAGATGAATACTCACAAACAAAGCTACAGCTTGAGAGTTTGTTTTTTTAACATATAGATAAAATAATATTTAATTTGACCCATAACCAAACAAAATAGAGCCACAACGACTTAAGTACCAACCGTAATTTTACGGAAAAAATATAATGCAGCTGATTTTAACCGTGAAATTACTTACGCAAATTTACTGAGTCTGAGCCTATACGTAAAAGAGATTTACCTAACTATAACAGTAAAGAGTTTGGCGATCGCTTCCTACTTAATCGGTATCTTCTGTAACTACTTCCCACTTAATTGCAGTCGCTTTTATTTGCGATCGCAACTGCATGACAATCTCTTCCATAAGCAGATCGTTGCGACCGTTAGAAGTATATTCTGCCTTGATTTCTACTGAAGAAAAGTTATCTAGCTCTTTGCTGTTAATATTTTTACTAGATAATTCATTTAATATCATTTTTCCTGGTGTGGTTTGTGCCAGTAGCACAGCCCTTACAGCCACTTCATCTTCGGTTAAACAAATAAGGCGACAGCAATAGCGAGTTTCTGCTTTTGAATGCGTAATCAATTGCTCGTCTAACTGTTGAAACCACTGTACCATCGGGCGCAAAAGAAGATTTGCTCCTACCACTGCTAAAGTGCCGAAATAAGCCTGAAATAGCAATCCCGCCCCGACTAAACTACCCACGGCAGCAGCACACCAGAGAGTAGCTGCGGTATTGAGTCCGCGCACGCTGGTTCCTTCCCGCAAAATTACGCCGCCACCCAAAAAGCCAATCCCAGAGACAACTTGGGCTGCTATACGTGTAGGACTGGCATCGCCAGGAATCATTGCTGAGAGCATGACGAACATAGCAGCACCAAGAGACACCAATACATTTGTTTTCAGTACTGAACGAGTTCGCCGCCATTGTCTTTCGCTGCCAATTGCCGCACCGAGGATGAATGCCAGTAGCAGGCGAATTGCAAAATCTACCCAAGTCATTGTTTGTTTAGTTTGGTTGCACCCAAGTTGCTATTGTCGCACTGGTACGAAATCATAGCCAGTACTTGTATTGACTTGACGCACGACTTGTACCAGCTGCACTGGTGCGTTACTATCCCCAGAAGGAAGAAATTGCACTGGATTCGCTGCGCCAGGAGTGGAAAAATCAGTACTAGTCAGAGTTTGTTGAATCCCTTCGCGAGTGGGAGACTTCTGCATTGCCGCAGTTAAAGCCTTGGTTGCATTGTAGGCAAGAGCGGTACGCCAGTTGACCTCAGCCCCCCAAAACTGTCGTGACTGACGCACGAACTGAGATTTCGGATCGGTGTCAATATCCCACGGAATAGCGACTACCATATTCACAGCTGCGTCTCCCGCGACTTCGAGCGTGGTTGAGTTATAAATGGCATCGCCACCTAGAAGTTGCAATCGTCTGCGGTTGACTTGCACGACCTGTAGGGCTTTATCGATAATGCTAGTGTTAGACCCAGTGTTAGGTGCTAACATCAGAACTTTTGCCCCTTGCTTGATGGCTTGGTTAATGCTGTTAGCTGGGCTAAAACTAGGGTCTGATAAGTCAAACTCAGATGTGACTTTGCCACCTCCGAGTAAAACAGCTGTGACAAACTCAGATTTTAAGGATTGGCTGTAAGCACTTTGGGGATTAAAAAAAACAGCAGCATTTTTTTGCTGTAAATTGGTCAGCATGTAATTTGCCAAAGCTCTTGCAGCAATATAATCGCTGGGAACGGTACGAAAAATGTAGGGACTGATGCCGGAAAGCTTAACAGAAGTACTGACCGGAGAGATCGCGACTAACTTGCCCTCATCATATATAGGTTCAACGGCAAGGGTGACTTGACTTGCCCAGTGACCGATAACTGCCAAAATTTCGGGAGTGTTGACCAAAGTTGAGGCAACTTGTCGAGCTTGGTCTTCTTGATTGTTGTCGTTGACGATCGCTACTTTCAAGGGAACACCATTAATATTCCCAGTTTGATTTGTTTCTGTCTGTGCCTGGGCAACGCCGCGTAGAACTTCCAAACTCCCATTCGGACTAGTACCAGTGGGAACGACAACAGCAATTGCGTAGCTTTTGCGATCGCCAATCTTGGCATTGTTGAGGAAAATTACGGTCTCGGGGTCGTTGCGATTTTGCGTTAGTGCTGCTTGTAATTTCTCAGTTGCAACACTCCAATTTCGAGCCGCGATCGCCTCTATTCCTGCCTGTTTTGCTGGTAAAATTTTCCCTGAAAATAATGTTTTGTTGCCAAAACTAATCGCTCCACCCGGAGAAGCACCACCTGTAGTTGACGAGCTAGAATTATTCCCAATTCCGACAAACGATTTCCCAAAAAGATGACTGAATAGTAAAGCTCCTCCCCCTACTAATCCGAGCGTAATTAGTAGCGATAGTAGCAGCAGCACTGTTTCATTTTTACGCGACATATTAGAACTAGGGGTGAGGAGTTAGGAGTGAGGGGACAAGGGAGACAAGGAAGCAGAGGGGCAGAGGGAGCATTTTTAGCCACTAGCCAAAGCGCCACTAGCTACTAGTCACTTGATAACTGATAACTGATAACTGTCACAGAATTCGATCGAGCAGTTGATAAATTATTTTAAATAAAGCTGTGAGGGCAACTGCAATTAATCCGCCACCGATCGCCAGAACCAAAATGCTAGAAACGTTGAGATTGGCGTGCAGGGCGGGAATTAAAACGACAGTAACTGAGGAAATTACTGAAATAATTAATAAATCTACTTTTTCGATCCAGCGACGAGATAAGGCAAAAACTAGAGCGCTCAGAATCAAAGCCGCGATCGCCCAACCAATAGCGGGAGTGGGAAAAAGGCTGGAAAGCGCGATCGCCAGCAAAGCGCCTTCAAAACCGCTAAAAGCCGCTCCTGCTAAAACTTCCCACAGAGGGAAACTCGGTCGTCTGGTTATCGATGGCGGAGTAGGTGGTGTAGGGGTGGGGCGATCGAGCTGATGCAGAGCGGTAAGGACTTCGGCGGCTGACTGGTAGCGCTGCTGCGGTTGAGCTGATAGCATCTTGGTCAGAATGCTAGCCAACCCATTGCTAACCTCAACATGCATTCGCCAATGCCATTGATTGCGACCGGCATCGTATAAATCCGTGGGTTTTTTGCCAGTGAGTAGGTTGACTGCGGTTACAGCCAAGGCATACAAGTCCGTAGAAGGGTAAACTTCCCCACCTGAGACTTGTTCTGGAGGAGCAAAACCCATAGAATAAATTCCGGTCGAAGCAGATTGCGCTCCTCCTGCTTGGCTCGTCACTTGTTTGACCGCACCAAAATCGAGTAAGTAAAGTTTACCGTGGCGATCGCGGATGATATTAGAAGGTTTGATATCCCGATGAATCGCTTTTTGCTCGTGAACGAACTGTAAAACGGGTAAAATGGCGTAGAGCAGTTGCAAGACCTGCGATTCGGAGAACCGACCTTGAGATTCTAGTTCTGCTTCTAGAGTTTCACCGTCGATAAACTCTTGAACGAGATAAAAAAACCGTTCGTGTTTATTGGGCTGCCAACTCGGGACGCTCAATTCAAAAAAAGCCAACAAATCGGGGATTTGGTCGTGGCGATCGCCAAGTTGCTCTAAGGCGACTGCTTCCCGTTCAAATAGAGTTTGGGCAGTCATCAGCTGAGTAGCGCTCAAGTCACCAGAGGGCTTGAATTGCTTCACGACACACTGACGCATCCCAGGCGTATAGCGATCGCGTGCCAAAAAAGCCGCACCGAACCCCCCTTGTCCTAGTAGTTTTACTGGTAGATAGCGCCCCTGTAAAATCAGCGGCATACCGCAACAGGTGCAATATTTTTGTTCTGTTGTTTTGAGAATGGCGCTATTATCGAGATCGGCAAAATGATTGAGCGGACGGGGACAGCCTAAACGAGTGCAGAAAACTTCCATGAACGGCAAAGGCTAGGGGCTAGAAAGATAAGTGGCTGGTGGCTAGTGACTGGTGACTAGTGACTGGTGTTTTCTAGCCGCTAGCCACTAACCACTAGCCACTCCTATAGCTTTTAATTTAGCTGTCTAGCTCAAACAACTCAATTTACTTCCTCGACCTCTGGCGCGACGACTTCTATAGTTTCCTTGGCAACTCGTGGCGACTCTAACAATTCCTTGCCCCAACCAGGAGTTGTAAATTGAGGTAAAATCTCGCGGATAAACGCATCGGCAGCTTTCGAGCGGTAACGGTTGGGGTTTAAGATTGCTGCTAGTGTCCGTCGCACCACGACCCCCTCAATTGCAGAGCGGTGCAAGATACCCATTTGTAGCTCTTTGGCGATCGCGGAAACGGAAACAAAAGCCGCTCCCAACCCCGACTGCACGGCGTTTTTAATTGCCTCAATTGAATTGAGTTCCATTTCAATTTTGAGCCGTCGCGTATCGATCTCGCAGCGAGTTAATACGGAGTCAATGACTTTGCGAATGGTCGATTGGGAGTCGAGAGCGATGAACTGAAGTTTATAGAGGTCGTCTTTATAGATTTTCTCGGCTTTTGCTAAGGGGTGCAGCACTGGTAAGATTAGGGCTAGCTCGTCTTCGGCGTAGGGAGCGATCTGTAAAGATTCGTGTAGCTCCGAGGGAATTTCTCCACCGATGATCGCTAAGTCTACCTGTCCGTTTGCCACGCTCCAAGCAGTGCGGCGAGTTGAGTGGACGTGCAACTGTACCGCGACATCAGGATATTTTTGACGAAACATGCCGATCATGCGGGGCAAAAGGTACGTGCCAGTAGTTTGAGAAGCACCGACAATCAGAGTTCCGCCTTGAAGGTTTTGCAAATCCTCAATTGCCCGACAGGTTTCTTGACATAGGCTGAGAATTTTTTCTCCATAATTGAGCAGCAGATACCCTGCTTCTGTCAGTTGCGCTCTACGTCCGCCTCGGTCGAATAAAGGCACGTCCAATTGCCGCTCTAAATTTTGCACCTGCAAGCTCACCGCAGGTTGAGAAACATAAAGACTGTCAGCGGCACGCTTGAAGCTCCCTTCAGCAGCGATCGCTTTAAGAATGCGTAACTGATCTAAGGTGAAAGGTAGGTCAGACATACAGCTATATCCATGAATACGAAAGGAGACTTCAGGCAACCTACTCGATTAGTAAGAGAACGCGAATGTGTCATCTGCTCAAAGTGGGAAACATTCTGCGAAAATGACCATAACACCACATTAATATATAAAGTTACCTAATAATTCGCGATCGGAGCTTTACAGGAACAAAATATATAAAATTTACTAATAGTAAGTCGTAAGTCGTAAATCGTAAGTCGTAAGTTATTTCCCCCTACTTCTAGTCTCCTCAGCTCCCAGCTCCCTCAGCTCCCTCAGCTGGGCGACTCTCTCTTTCCCCTGCTCCCTTACCCCTAAAATGAATCACAGTTGGTTAACGCCCAGCCATTTTGTCATGCTGGGTCTATTACTAGGATTTGCGATCGCCCATAGTGGTCTAGCCGCCCTGCGAATGCAGGCAGAAAAAGCGATCGGTGCTAGGCTTTACCGAGTCTTATTTGTAAGCGTCAGCTTACCTTTAGCTGTCGGATTGGTAATTTACTTTTTCAACCATCGCTACGACGGAGCGCAACTCTGGCAAGTGCAAGCTGTCCCAGGCGTGCGCGAGATTGTTTGGGTGCTATCGGCTGTTTCTTTCCTCTTTCTCTATCCTGCCACGTTTAACTTACTGGAAATTGCCGCAGTGCAAAAACCCGAAGTCCACCTCTACGAAACGGGAATTATCCGCATCACCCGTCATCCGCAGATGGTAGGACAGTTGATATGGTGTATTGCCCATACTTTGTGGTTGGGGACGAGTTTTACCCTCGTCACTTCCATTGGCTTAGTCTTGCATCATCTCTTTGGAGTGTGGCATGGCGATCGCCGCTTGAGTCAACGTTATTCAGAAGCATTTGAAAAAGTTAAGTCTCGCACCTCCATCATTCCCTTTCTAGCGATCGTGCAGGGACGGCAAACATTATCTTGGCAAGAATTTCTCCGCCCTGCATACATAGGTGTTGCCATTTTTATCTTTTTATTGTGGCGATCGCATCCACTACTGATCCAAGCTACAGCCAAAGTTCCCTGGTAATGGAGAAATCAGAAGTCAAAACTATGGAATTAAAAGTCAGGAACTATAACTAACCACTCCCGACTCCCGGCTCCCGACTCCCGACTTCCTGACAAAATCGATCTTTCCCACTTTTGAATTGATCCCGAATCGATGTAGCATAATTCCAAGTTGATAGCAAACTCAGATAATTCCGCCTAGAGGAAACATGGTATTGTCAGTTAACGAGCGGACGTTTACAAAAGAAGTTTTAGAATCTTCAGTTCCAGTTTTGGTCAATTTTTGGGCTCCCTGGTGTGGGTTGTGTCATTTAATCCAACCTGTACTATCAGAGTTTCACAAGCATGGTGGTCAGCACGTCAAGATAGTGGGTGTAAATGCTGATGAAAATTTTAGATTATCCAATACTTATCGACTCACAACCTTACCCACACTGATTTTGATTGAGAAAGGTATTGTCAGACAGCGATTAGATCGCCTACACAGTCGAGATGAACTTCGGCAAGTCCTAAAGTCAATTCAGTACGACTACGCTAACTCTGTTCGACTTGAAATAGGGGCGAGGAGTTAGGAGTGAGGAGTGAGGGAAAGAAGTCAGAAGTCACAAGTCAAAAGTCGAAAGTGGGAATTGATTGTCAATTGAATCGTCTTCCTTGTCCTTTCTTGCCCTCGCTCCTCGCTCCTCGCTCCTCACTAAAGCTAAAGTCATAGTAAATTTTCCCCATCTAGGTTCTCTCAGGTGGGGTATTTTACGATCGGAGCCATGTGTCACAATTGTTAACAGTTTGGAGCAAGCGATTAGTCGTCAGAGGTTATTCATCATCAGTTATTTGTAATCAATTCTATACAAATGACAAATGACAAATGACAGATGACAAAAAAACTAATAGCTTCAATAAGTTAGTAGTAAAGTTCTCAAAGTAGGCGCAAGTGATGGAAGCAATCTATCAATATGCCTGGCTGATTCCGGTATTACCTCTGGTCGGGGCGATGCTGGTCGGTCTGGGGTTAATATCGGCAAATCAGGCGACTAACCGCCTGCGGCAACTCAATGCTGTATTTGTCATCTCTTTAATGGGAGCAGCAACGGCACTGTCTTTCGCGATTCTTTGGAGTCAAATTCAAGGACACGCGCCCTATAGCAGAACCCTGGAATGGGCAGCAGCCGGAAATTTCCATTTAAGTATGGGATATACGATCGACCATCTGACAGCCATGATGTTGGTGGTAGTGACCACGGTAGCTTTGCTAGTGATGGTGTATACCGATGGTTACATGGCTCACGACCCAGGTTACGTGCGCTTCTATTCCTACCTGAGTCTGTTTGGTTCTTCCATGCTCGGTCTGGTAGTCAGCTCCAATATCGTCCAGATTTACATTTTCTGGGAACTAGTGGGGATGTGTTCGTACCTACTAGTTGGGTTCTGGTACGATCGCAAAGCAGCGGCAGATGCTTGTCAAAAAGCATTCGTCGTCAACCGCGTGGGTGACTTTGGTTTATTATTGGGTATTCTAGGGCTTTACTGGGCAACCAACAGTTTTGAGTTTGGCGAAATTGGCGAACGGTTGCAAACTCTGGTTGAATCAGGTTCTATCAGCAGTTTCTTGGCGGTTGTATTCGCCGTTCTCGTATTCTTAGGACCAGTTGCCAAATCAGCTCAGTTTCCTTTGCACGTCTGGCTACCGGACGCGATGGAAGGTCCCACCCCCATTTCGGCTTTGATCCACGCGGCGACGATGGTGGCAGCTGGGGTGTTTTTGATCGCTCGGATGTATCCCTTGTTTGAAGGCATACCAGCGGCAATGAATGTGATTGCTTATACTGGTGCGTTTACAGCATTTTTAGGGGCAACGATCGCAATTACTCAAAACGACATTAAGAAAGGCTTGGCTTATTCCACCATCTCCCAATTGGGTTATATGGTGATGGCAATGGGTTTAGGCGCGTATGGCGCGGGATTGTTCCACTTAATGACCCACGCTTACTTCAAAGCAATGCTCTTCCTTGGCTCCGGTTCGGTCATTCACGGGATGGAAGCTGTTGTCGGTCACGATCCCGTTTTGGCGCAGGATATGCGACTCATGGGAGGATTGCGGCGCTACATGCCTGTGACGGCGATTACCTTTTTGATTGGCTGTTTGGCAATTTCGGGAATTCCGCCTTTTGCTGGTTTTTGGTCGAAAGACGAGATTCTAGGGGCAGCTTTTGCCACGAATCCTTTACTTTGGGGTGTAGGTTACCTGACAGCAGGAATTACGGCTTTCTACATGTTTCGGATGTATTTCTCGACATTTGAAGGGAAATTCCGAGGCAATGAAATGGAAATCCGCCACGAACTCAAATCCGCAGCCCTCGTACCCAATTTTGGTCCAGGGGCGATGGATACGCGCGAATTGGCAGCAACCGCCAGCAGCCACGACAGTCACGACCACGGACACAGCGAACATCCTCATGAGTCCCCTTGGACGATGGCTCTACCTTTGGTAGTCCTAGCTATACCGTCGATGCTGATTGGTCTGGTGGGTACGCCGTTTGCTAATTACTTTGAGGAATTTATCTATCCTCCCAGCGAAACTGCGGCTATGGCGATGGAGAAAGCTGCCGAGTTCGAGCCGACAGAATTCTACACTTTGGCAGGGGCTTCGGTAGGGATTTCTTTGCTAGGAATTACTTTGGCTTCGTTGATGTATTTGTGGCGCAAGATCGATCCTGCCGCGATCGCTGCCAAAATTCAACCACTTTACGAGCTATCGCTTAACAAGTGGTACTTTGACGACATTTACTACAAAGTGTTCGTCTTGGGTAGCCGTCGCCTTGCCCGTCAAGTCATGGAAGTCGATTATCGTGTGGTCGATGGTGCGGTGAACCTCACGGGCTTCTTTACGCTGATTAGCGGTGAAGGCTTAAAATACCTAGAAAACGGTCGCGCCCAATTCTATGCCTTGATTGTGTTTGCCGCAGTTCTCGGTATGGTAATCGTGTTTGGCGTAACTTAATTCAGGGGCGAGGAGCGAGGAGTGAGGGGCTAGAAGAGAGCTGGGGAAGCTGAGGGAGCTGAAGGGGCTGAGGGAGAAAAACCACGCACCACTCACCACTCACCACGCATCGCTCTCTTTCCCGACTCCCGACTCCCGACTCCCGACTCCCTACTCCCTATTCCCTAGTTAGAGATGAATACAGCTAATTTTCCCTGGCTGACAATCGTAATTCTGTTTCCAATCGTTGCCTCGCTATTCATCCCGCTACTGCCACCCTCCAAAGAGGGATCGACGGGGCGCTGGTATGCTCTGGTAGTGGGGCTAATCGATTTTGCAATTATCGTTTACGCGTTTTACACTCAGTACGATCTGGCTAATCCAGAGTTGCAATTGGTGGAAAGGTACGCCTGGGTTCCCCAATTAGACTTGAATTGGTCGGTAGGGGTCGATGGTTTGTCGATGCCCTTGGTGATTTTGACAGGGTTTATCACGACGCTGGCAACTCTAGCGGCTTGGCCCGTAACTTTAAAGCCACGTCTGTTCTACTTTCTGTTGCTGGCAATGTATGGCGGACAAATTGCTGTATTCGCCGTGCAGGATATGTTGTTGTTTTTCCTGGTGTGGGAACTAGAACTGATTCCTGTCTACTTGTTGCTGGCAATCTGGGGTGGTAAGAAACGGCAATATGCTGCGACCAAATTCATTTTGTACACTGCTGGCGGGTCGCTATTTATTTTGGTAGCTGGTCTGACGATGGCATTCTACGGTGATACCGTAACATTTGACATGCGATCGCTGGCTGCTAAAGATATTCCCCTTAACTTTCAGCTTTGGCTGTATGGGGCTTTTCTGATTGCCTACGGCGTAAAATTACCAATCTTCCCGTTACACACTTGGCTACCCGATGCCCACGGTGAAGCGACAGCCCCAGTACATATGTTGCTGGCTGGTATCCTGCTGAAAATGGGCGGCTATGCCCTAATTCGGATGAATGCGGGGATGCTTCCCGATGCTCACGCTTTCTTTGCCCCTGCGATGGTCATTCTGGGGGTAGTAAATATCATCTATGCTGCTTTAACATCTTTTGCCCAGCGGAACTTGAAGCGCAAAATTGCTTATTCTTCAATTTCTCACATGGGATTTGTGGTCATTGGGATCGCTTCCTTCACCGATTTAGGATTGAATGGCGCGATCTTGCAAATGATTTCCCACGGTATGATTGGCGCGAGTCTTTTCTTCTTGGTAGGGGCTACTTACGATCGCACCCATACCCTAATGTTGGATGAAATGGGTGGTGTCGGGCAACAAATGCGGAAGATCTTCGCCATGTGGACGACTTGTTCGATGGCATCTTTAGCGCTGCCAGGTATGAGCGGTTTTGTCGCAGAATTGATGGTATTTGTAGGCTTTGCAACTAGCGATGCTTATAACCCCACCTTCAAAGTAATTATCGTCTTTCTGATGGCAGTGGGCGTAATCTTGACCCCGATTTATCTCCTTTCCATGCTGCGAGAGATTTTCTACGGGCAGGAGAACAAAGAGTTAACTTCTCACGAAGCTTTGATTGATGCCGAACCACGAGAAATATTTATTATCGCCTGCTTGCTAGTACCAATTATCGGTATTGGCTTGTACCCGAAAATGCTGACTCAAATGTATGATGCCACAACCGTACAATTGACAGCTCATTTACGGCAATCAGTGCCAACATTAGCAGAACAAAAGCCAACACCAGCTGTATCTTTGAAAGCACCTCAATTGGCGATCGAATAGTTGGCTTGTACGAAATTTTTCAGCCCTTGCCGCGTTGTCGGCAGGGGTATTTTATTGTCTACTAAATTTTTTGTAAAATATGCAAAGTTTCCAAGTTTAAACATATCTAATGTGGGAAAAGTCTACCAACAGTTTTTATGTTAGTAGTAAGGTGGATATCGCTTGCCTTATATTTGAATCTCGCTAATTGAGCCTGAATTTTTAAAAGTTAAAATTTCGATCCATACTATTATAAAAAGAGAAATTTCTTGTACTGTAAGAGAATAAATATATAACTACAGGAGCGCACTGAGATGTTTCAGCTCGGCTCTATCTTCTGCTCGTTTGTTGGTTCCATCGGCGGTTCGTTGGTTGGGTCAGTTGCGGGGGCAATTGTAGGTGGTATTGGCGGTTCAATTGGTACAGCACTCCTTGGCTCTTTAGTTGGTTCTCTGGCGGGATCGGTAGTCGGATCGCTGCTGGGGGCTGTTGTTGGTTCGGTTGTGGATTCAGCAATGGATAGACTCAGGGACGAACTCACCGAACAACAGAGAGATATGTATCCGATGAAGTCTGCTGCGGTTTAATTTAAATACTTAATGGGAAAAACGTTTTAATCCAGCTAAGATTCGGGCATAGGGCGTTTCGTGCAGGTGTGCCTTGCCGACAGAGCCGAAGAGATGCAATTTTTCGGCAATCACTTCCTGCATAGCCGCGATCGCCACGCCTGCCATATCGAGTAAGTCGCTGCCATTACCCGCACAAACTTCTGATTTGAGCGATCGCATATAAGCTTGTCGTACTTCAGTATTGACATTAAACTTACACACGCCTAATTGGATGGAACGGCTAATCATCCACGCTGGTAATCCCGACGCGCCATGCAAGACGAGGGGAATATCAATTAAGCGGCGAATGCGAGCAAGGCGATCGAAATCCAAACGGGGTGGACTTTTATATTCTCCGTGAACGTTACCAATCGTGACTGCCAAGGCATCCACCCGCGTTGTACGGACGAATTCCACAGCTTGGGCGGGATCGGTCATTTTGGCTTCTTTTTCCGCGATCGTTAAGCCATCTTCAGTACCGCTGATCCGACCAATTTCAGCTTCGACGATCGCACCAGATTTATGGGCAAGGCGCGTCATCTCCCGCGTAAATCCCATGTTTTCTGCATATGATAAGTGGGAACCATCCGCCATAATCGAGTTCATGCCTGCTGTAAGGGCTTGGCGAATATCGCTGGCGTTAGTGCTGTGGTCTAAGTGGACGGCAATAGGGACTGTAGCAGCGCGTGCGGCTTCCAAGCACATTGCTACTAACGCCGATCTCCCGTACTTTAAGGCACTGGGATGGATCTGCAACATAGCAGCACTACGATTTGCCTCGGCTGCACTCACTACCGCTTTGACTCCCTCCAAGTTATAGATATTAAAGGCTCCGATCGCGTAAATATTCTGCCGTGCTGTTTGGAGGAGTTCTTGGGTAGAAGCAAGCATATTTAAAATCGTAGGGGCGGTTTTTTTGAATATACCTGTACTGGAACAAATAATACTGTGGATAAACCCGCCCGTACAACCGTAGGGGCGGGTTCACCCGAAATCTTGGTCGAAGTCACAGTTAATTGGTAAACCCGCCCGTACAACCGTTAAAAAATCACCTGAATTTCATCGAGTTGGGAAATCGCCACGTCTGCTGCTTCTAAATGGGCGGCTTCTGGTCTGCCCCAACAGATACCGATACAACCCGCTGCCCCTGCGTTGCGTGCCATTTCAATATCGGCAGCGGAATCTCCTACCATTAAAGTATCGTGGGGCGCTACACCCAAGGCTTGACAGGCTTGCAAAAATAGTACCGGATCGGGTTTACTGACACCAGTATCTACACCCATCTGTAACTGCACGTAAGCTTCTAGTTGATGGCGCTGAACGAAGGCGCGAACTCGTTCGGTGGAAGCGGCGGAAAGAATTCCCAGTTTGAGACCAGCATCGCTGAGATATTTCAGTACTTCCAAGCTGCCTACAAATAGGGGCGAAGGGGCAGTACCAATATACCGATCGGCTTCCTCAAAGGTACGACGGGCGATCGCCAAGGATTCAAACCAACTGCGCCCAGTCTCGGCGATATAAGCAGCTGCGGCAATTTCCGTTTCGCGCCGACTGCCCACGGCTAACAGTCCTGTCGGATCGAGGCGATCGCCATTAATTCCAAATGCCATCAGCAGAGGTTCGCCAATCCCAGGAATTTGGGCATCGATCAGGCGCGATCGCTTTTGTCCTAAATTGCGTAAATACTCTTCAGAATTTTCTAACGTGCCATCTTTATCGAAGACAATTGCTTGGATATTACTGAAGCGCTTGTCTTTACACTGAATTGTTGCCATATTTGTATTAACTTACGCTTCTACTGAAATTTATTGTAAGTTCTGTAAATGAGTATTTCTACCTTTTAATTTGCCCCATGCAGTTAGCTAGACCTCAAGTTTACTAGAGCTTTTAGTCTTTTGACTTTTAACTTTTAACTTTTGACTTTCTCGGTAATGGGCTTCATTTTACGACAAGCACGCCTGGACGAGCGTGTCCAAATCGAACGATTAATTGCTGCTTCTGCACGGGGTTTGAGTCGAGCAGATTATACTGACGAGCAGATTGAAGCTGCGATCGCTTCGGTTTTTGGTGTCGATACAGATCTGATTGTAGATGGTACGTACTTTGTTGCCGAAGCGACTGAAATGTTAGTGGGGTGCGGTGGTTGGAGTAAACGCAAAACGCTATTTGGCGGCGATCGCTATAGCGATCGCGAGTCAGGCTATCTCGATCCCAACTGCGATGCGGCAAAAATTCGGGCTTTTTTCGTCCATCCTGACTGGGCAAGACAAGGTATCGGCAGAGCAATTTTACAACGATGCGAACTCCAAGCTCAAGCCAGTGGTTTTCGATCGCTGGAATTAATGGCAACCTTACCAGGAGTCAAACTGTATCGAGCATATGGGTATACGGGTAGCGATTCCGTTACCTATACAATTGGCAACGGAGTCAGCATTGAATTTGTCCCCATGAGCAAAACAATCGCGCAACTGTAGGGGCGGGTTTATTAACCATTTCCAACTAGGACAAATATTTCAGGCAAACCCGCCCTCCGAGATCTAGCAATCTGGTAGGGTTGCACAACTGTGCGCCCCTACTGCCTATTATTCCAGCAGATGCGATCGCCACAAAAAAAGAGGGTTTAACCCCCTTTGATATAGAAACGTCAAATATAACGCCTCTACATTGAATTGCTAAATATTCTTACTCAACTGCTGCTGGCAAATCCTCATCATCCGTAGCAACTGGCTCTTCCGTAGCAATTGGCTCTTCCGTAGCAACTGGCTCTTCCGTAGCCTCTGGAATTTCTTCTTCCACTGCTGCTGGTTCTTCTACCTCAGCAGGAGCATTTAAATCAATTCCTTGTTGCTTAGCTGCCATCTGTTCGCGATATCTTGCAGCCATTTCTTCTGCTTTATCGTAAACTAGGTCGCGGTTCTTGATCATGTCACCTGGTTCTGGCTCTAGCTGTTTTGTAGACAGAGAAATCCGACCTCGTTCGGCATCTAAGTCAATGATCATGACTTTGACTTCATCGTTGACGTTGAAAACGCTGTGAGGTGTATCGATGTGGTCGTGGGAGATTTCCGAGATGTGCAGCAGACCGCTAACACCTCCAATATCGATAAACGCACCGTAAGGCTTGATCCCGCGTACCGTACCGATGACGACTTCGCCAACTTCCAAGCGGTTCATCTTGCGCTCGACTAAAGCACGACGGTGTGACAGCACCAAACGATTGCGGTCTTCATCAACTTCTAGAAACTTTAATGGTAGCTCCTCGCTAACCAACTCTTCTTTGGGCTTGCGAGTGCTGATGTGAGAACCAGGAATAAATCCGCGCAGACCTTCGATTCGCACGAGTGCGCCGCCGCGATTTGTAGCGAATACGAGCGATCGCACCGTTGCATCTTCGTTTTGTAACTGTCTGACGCGCTCCCAAGCTCGCATATACTCAATGCGGCGAATCGAAAGCGTTAGCTGTCCGTCTTCGTTTTCATCGGTAAGAATGAAAAACTCCCGCGTTTCGTTGGGTTGCAAAACTTCTTCTGGAGCATCCACCCGATTTATCGACATTTCCTGGATGGGAATGTAGGCAGCGGTCTTAGCACCAATGTCAATCAGAGCGCCCCGTGGCTCCATGCTAAATACCGTACCAGCTACGATGTCGCCAGGGCTGAAGTGGTAATCGTATTTGTCGAGTAAAGCCGCGAAATCTTCGTGAGTAAAGCCTATTTCTGTAGTAAGTGTTTTCTGATTGACCATGCTGGTTGTTTCCTGGGAATAGTCTCCGAAAGGTTTTTCCTCCTCTCGATGTATATGCAAGTCGATCGTAGGCAAATTACACCTACATCTCTGATTCCATCCTAACGTAGGAGAAGTTAATCTAGACGCAATTTTAAGTACAGACTCTCAATTATAACTGAGCTTTGTGAATAAATTTACTGAAAATCTTTAGATATAGTCCGAATCGACAGAGTTCGAGTGATGGATTCGTAGAATTCAATCTATAGATGTCATTGCTTACCTTAGCAGAAAAGCGCCTAATGTGAGTTAATCGTACAAGGTTACCATAGTGCGATCGCGATAAAATCTTTCAATCGGCGATCGCCACAGTATGAGTTGGGGATTCATGGCACTGGCAATATTCATCTTCAATCGGGATATTATTTGGAGCTTCCTGACGCGATAGATCGTCCAAAGTTTCGACAAAATCTTTCATAGTTTGAAACTGGCGATAGACAGAAGCAAAACGCACGTAGGCAACTTCACTCTCGCAACGCAGTTGTTTTAAAACTAATTCGCCAATTTCCAGACTGCTAACTTCCCGTGAGACACGTTGTTGCAGTTCTGCTTCAATTTCATCGACGATCGCTTCCATCCGCAAAGCTGAAATTCCCGTTTTCTCGCAAGCACGGACAATTCCCCGTAAAACTTTAGAGCGATCGAATAACTGGCGATCGCCATTCTGTTTCAGAACGGTAATTGGAACAAATTCAATCCGTTCGTAAGTTGTAAAGCGGCGATGACAACGCAAACATTCCCGCCGCCTGCGGATACTTTGTCCCGCTTCAGCAGAACGCGATTCTAAAACGCGATTATCTGGATGCTGGCAGAAAGGGCATTGCATGGCAAGGGGTGAGGAGTGAGGAGTTAGGGGTGAGGGAATGACAAGGGGGACAAGGGAGAAGTCGTAAGTCGTAATTAACTGATAACTGATAACTGATAACTGACAACTGACAACTGATAAAGGAATATCCGCTGCTACCAAGAGCGATAACAGCGGTGGAAAATGGATATGATTTGGCTATTTTTAGTAAATTCAGCCGAAAAAAATTTACTTTTTCTCAATGCGAGGCGGTTCGCGAAAAGCTATGGCAAAGAATAGAGTACCAATAGCCAGCGCGAGAATCAAAATGTAAGCAACGCTTTCCATGTCAGTATTCCCTAACGACTTCCTTCTTACTGATAGTTTATCAATCAAAAGAAAAGAACGGTTACATTCACTGCTAGAAAAATTGTTTCCCGACAATATATTTAACCGTTCTTAACAATTGACCTCAGTTTAGGCTTCCTTACGGCGAGTGGTCTTGTCACCCACTTTCTGGAACAGCCCCCATTCGACTTGTTCTTCCAGATCTGCCTCGACTCCTGCGAAGACATCGCGGAAGATCGTGCGAGAACCGTGCCATAAATGACCGAAGAAGAACAGCAACGCAAAGGTAGCGTGAGCAAAGGTGAACCAACCTCTAGGGCTAGTACGGAATACGCCATCAGGCTTAGCAAGTGCTAGATCGCCAAATCTGGTGCTTTGATCGCCGTCAAAATTGATGATTTCGCCACCTTGAGCTTTACGAGCATACTTCTTCACGTCGGCTGGGTCGGTAAAGGTTTGACCGCCCAACTCACCGCCGTAGAAGCTAACAGTTACACCTGTTTGCTCGAAGCTATACTTGGATTCTGCCCGCCGGAAAGGAATATCAGCGCGAACAACACCGTCTTTATCTGTTAAAACAACAGGGAAAGTTTCAAAGAAGTTAGGCAGACGACGAACTTCTAATTCTCGCCCTTCTTTATCTTTGAATACGGGGTGTCCTGCCCAAGAGAGAGCAATACCGTTGGTCTTATTCATCGGACCGACGCGGAACAAACCGCCTTTAGCAGGGCTGTTACCTACGTAGTCGTAGAACGCCAGTTTTTCGGGAATTTCCGACCAGGCTTCAGACAAGCTCTTACCCTCAGCCAGGCTAGCTTGCACGCGACGGGTCATTTCTTGTTTGAAGTAGCCATCATCCCACTGATAACGGGTAGGTCCAAACAGTTCAATTGGAGTTGTGGCGTTACCGTACCACATCGTTCCTGCTACAACGAAAGCAGCAAAGAAGACAGCCGCAATACTGCTAGAAAGCACGGTTTCGATATTCCCCATCCGCAAGGCTTTGTAGAGCCGTTCGGGAGGTCGAACTGTCAAGTGGAATAAACCAGCAATAATACCGACAACACCCGCAGCAATGTGGTGAGCTACCACACCCCCAGGATTAAACGGGTTAAAGCCTGCGGGTCCCCATTCCGGCGCGACTGCTTCTACGTGTCCGGTGATGCCGTAGGGGTCAGAAACCCACATCCCTGGACCAAATAGTCCGGTGAGGTGAAAAGCACCAAAGCCAAAGCAAAGTAGACCAGACAAGAATAAATGGATACCAAACATTTTTGGCAGGTCTAGGGCAGATTCGCCCGTGCGGGGGTCTTGGAAGAGTTCCAAGTCCCAATAAACCCAGTGCCAGCAAGCAGCTAGGAATAATAAACCGGAAAGAACGATGTGAGCGGCAGCAACGCCCTCAAACGACCAGAAACCAGGGTCGTAGCTGGGAGCGCCCATGACGTTCCAGCCACCCCAAGAGCCAACTACACCCAAGCGTGACATGAAGGGCAGTACGTACATACCTTGCCGCCACATGGGGTTTAATACTGGATCGCTGGGGTCGTAAATAGCTAGTTCGTATAGAGCCATCGAACCAGCCCAGCCTGCAACTAGTGCTGTATGCATTAAATGTACAGCAATCAACCGCCCTGGATCGTTCAGGACGACTGTGTGTACTCTGTACCAAGGTAGTCCCATCGACTACGCTCCTCCTCGATGAGTTATTTCTACAGGATAATTTTTCGGCTTTTTGTTATTGCCATCAACCGAGCCTTACTACATCTGGATTTGGACGATCCATATGGCTTGTAAAATTCAGCAATGGTATTCAATACAAAAATGAGAATTATTAAAGAAGTGTAACTATTGGCGGGACTGAATGCAAGACGAAAATCAGTTATCAGTTATCAGTTGTCAGTTATCGTAGGGGCGGGTGCGCGCAAATAGACAGACAACTGAGGCAGTAAATCTTCGCTTCATACCCGCCCGTACAGGAGCCAGGAGTCGAGAGTCAGGAGAAGACAAATAGAAATCTTATCACTCACCACGCACCACTCTCTCAGCTCTCCTCTCTTGCCAACTACCAACTACCAACTACCACTCTTCACTGACAACTGATAACTGTTCACTGTACTACAGATTGAATGCTTTTGAGTTGGCACATGGCTTCGGCAGCTCCCAGGCGCTCTATAACTTGTTCGGCGGCGATCAATCGCTTGAGTACAACTTGTCCGATCGCTTGTTTTGTGCCATTACTTGAAGCAGTAGCGGGTCTGACTTCTACAGTCATAATCGTGTCTTCTACCCGATACAGCCATAATTTTTCGTTTGCTTCTACTAGACAAACGTTAAGTCGCTGAATGTCTGGTCGTCGCCGCCATGCTGTTTCATTCCATAGACCATCAGATGCCCAGATTCTACCTACTGTCCATCCTTCAGTGAGAAAGAAATATTTCACGGGTTTTTGCAGCTATTCGACTGGATACTCCTCGACTAGCTTAGAGGATTTAATTTTTAGAAACAAACTGGATTTGATACAGTTTTCAGGAAGATATGAGATGCGATCGCCATGACTTCGATCGCAATGTCTAACCAAACAATCTTGCCACAGCACAGCTAGAACCAGGCAATAAAGGCGAAGTTAGTTCGTCACTAGCAAACAAAGTTGCCACCATCACCAATGTTGCATTTTCGCGGCGATAAACTTGAATTTGCTGCAAGCGCGGATCTGCGATCCAATATTCACGCACTCCTTGAGCAGCATATAGTTTCAGTTTAGCCTCTTTGTCGCGGCGCTCGTTGGTTTCCCCTGGCGATAGCACCTCAACCACCAATTCTGGTGCGCCAGTCAAGTGTTCTGCTTCGTCTAACAAAGCAGCCAATCGCTCTTTACTAATCCAAACCACATCTGGGATAACGTTATCAGCATCAGTAAAAATAATGCCAGGGGTAGTGACTGCTTCCCCTAATCCAGTTTGTTGCGACCAAAGATTTAATTCCGTACAAATGTTATTACAAACTCTTTGATGTTTCCAACCTGGTGCGCGGGTCACAAATAATTCCCCGTCTACAATTTCATAGCGATTGCCATTATCTGGCAACAACTCTAAATTGCTAGTTGTCCATCTTACCTGCGCCTGGTTCATAGAAAACTCCTTTTTTGTCAACAGTCACGCGAATGACAAATGACCAATAACTAATGACTAATGACAACTTTATTCTACTTTTTGTAGCGGATCGATTTTAGGATTAACAATTTTTGGCGTGCTGAGGTTAGCAAACCGAACCGCTAAAGAAATCTTGTTACCAGAACCGAAAATGTGAGTCACTTCACCAATACCAAAGTTTTTATGGAAAATGCGATCGCCTACACGCCAATCTCGCTCTGCGTCTGCGGCTGATGAGTTGTTATTAGCGCTATTATCTTGAGGATGACTCCACTTTTGAGTTGGTTGGTGAGTCGATCTCGATGTACTAGAAACTTTCGCTTGACTAGAAAGATGGAAACTGAGTAATTCTTTGGGTAATTCTGCTAAAAATTGAGAGGCGATCGCAGGTTCGCGGGAACCGTAAAGGCGGCGTTCGCGGGCGTGGGTGAGGTAAAGTATTTCTTGAGCGCGAGTAATCCCCACATAACACAAGCGGCGCTCTTCTTCCAAGGATTTAGGATCGTCAAGCGAACGATAGTTAGGAAGTAGTCCTTGTTCCAACCCCACGAGAAAAACAACGGGAAATTCTAATCCTTTGGAAGCGTGGAGAGTTAATAGAGAAACAGCAGCTTGTCCTTCTTTCAAATTATCTAAATCGGAAGTTAAGGCAGTACTAGCAAGGAAATTTGATAAATTAACTTCTTCATTTTCTTCTTCAAATTGTAGAACGGCGTTGTAAAGTTCCTGTACGTTTTGCAGTCTATCTAAACTTTCATCTGTACCTTGATTTTGGAGGTCTTTGACATAGCCAGATTCATCTAAAACTCCCTGCACGATCGCGCTAGGAGAAAGAGTGTCTACCTGTTCTTGCCATTTGCGAATTAATTGGGCAAAATTGTTGACACCCTTAGCCGATCGCCCTGCTAAAGTGTTAACTGATGTTTCGTCGTTGAGAATTTCCCAAAAGGGTAAATTAAGTTGTTGGGCAGCATTAACTAAATTATCAATTGTAGTTTTACCAATGCCTCGACGAGGAGTATTAATCACTCGTAATAAACTGACGGTATCGTAAGGATTGACAATTGCTCTTAAATATGCCAAAACATCTTTAATTTCTTTGCGATCGTAGAACTTCAATCCACCGACAATCGTATAAGGAATACCCTGACGTACTAGATTCTCTTCTATAGGACGAGATTGAGCGTTAGTACGATAAAGAACGGCAAAACTACCCCAATTAAATTCTGAATGTTGCTGTTCTAAACTCCGTAAATGGTTGATGACAAATTGGGCTTCGGCGATTTCATCATCAGCTTTATAGCAATAGATTTTTTCTCCTTCTCCTCGCGTTGGCTTCAGAATTTTATCGATTCGCTGGGTATTATTTTCAATCAGTTGGTTAGCGGCTTGTAGAATAGTTTCTCTAGAGCGATAGTTTTCTTCTAACTTAACCATCGTCCGAGTATCTTCGTCAGGTAAGCCATCACCAAAGTCGGCTTGAAAGTCTAGCAGAATGGTGAAATCTGCCATGCGAAAACTATAAATTGATTGATCGGCATCGCCAACTACAAAAATTGAGCGATCGCGCCAATCCCATTCACTTTTTCTCGTCTCGCCGTTTGTTGTGAGTAAATTAATTAAATCGTACTGAATTCGGTTTGTATCTTGATACTCATCAACTAAAATATGTCTGAATCTTTGATGCCAATAACCCAGAACTTGTTCGTTCTGCTGAAATAATTTCACTGGCATTAAAATGAGATCGTCAAAATCCAAAGCGTTGTTTTCGGCTAGCTTATCTTCATAATATCCGTAAACTTCGGCAATAACTCTCCCGCGATAGTTAGGCTGTTCTCGTTCAAAGTCGCGGGGAGAAAGTCCCTGATTTTTAGCATTGCTAATAGTGTAGCGAACGGAACGAGGTTCAAATTTTTTATCGTCTAGTTGAAGTTTTTTGGTAATAATCTCTTTAACTACAGATTGAGCGTCGGATTCATCAAAAATAGAAAAGTTTTTCGTCCAGCGTCTACCTTTCTCATCTTGATATTTTTCAATATCAAATCGCAATATACGCGAAAACAAACTGTGAAACGTACCGATCCACAAATCTTTGATATAGGTTTTGTAAACTTGCGATCGCAATCTTGTTTGTTCGTGTGGGGCTAATTTATCTAATGTTTTATTGTATTGACTCAGTGCTATTTGTTCGGCAAAGATTTTTTGAATCCTGTCTTTCATCTCCCGTGCCGCTTTATTGGTAAAAGTCACGGCTAAGATATTATGAGGATCGACACGGTGTTTGAGAATCAGATTTGCAATCCGATAAGTTAATGCTCTCGTTTTACCAGAACCCGCACCCGCAACCACTAACAAGGGACCGCAAAAATGCTCTACAGACGTACGTTGACTGGAGTTAAGGTGACTTAAAAAATCTGTGGTTTTGGTCATAGTTTAAAAACTAGAATTATAGTTTTATATTTAATAGCTGGAAATGTGCTATTCTTCGCTAAAATGTCCATGAATCTGTTCTAGAACCGAGTTGCTGCGACATGACAATAATTTTCGGACTCCTGCAATAGCCATTCTTACTATAGAATGCCTCTGCTTGCCCGTCCCTAAGTGTCAGAAGAAAAATTTGGGACACGTTCATCGGAGTCAGCACGATTGTCAGATGATTGAGTAGCTTTGTTCCTATTCCTTGGTGCTGTTTATCGGTTTGTACGCAAAAATCTTTCACAAAAAAGTGCTTACCATCATAAAATTGTTCGCAATAACCAAGGATAAATCCTAGCGGTTCATGATGGTGTAACACAAATCCAACAAAACCTGGAGTATTGAGTGTCTCCCACAATCGTACCCTTGCCGTTTCAAAACTCCAACACTCGTTCCAAGGTTCTTGTTTAAAAGTTTCAACATATACATGAGCGCAGGAATCGAGATGCTCGGCGGAGAAAGTTAAAATTTCTTCTAACATCGGGATTTATACTCAAAGTCCAGCACGTAGCAAGCTAAAGCAACTTTTCTCAGCATTAGGGTAGAGCGAACAGACTATAGAGATTATATGTTAGCGGCTTTGCGGCTGTTATAGGGATGCGAATTGAGGAGTGAGGAGTGAGGAGTGAGGGGAATCTAAAGGTATGGATGATATTGTAATTGTGGAATACGATCGCAAATGGGTAGAGTTATTCGAGCAAGAAGCTATTTACCTACGAAGTCTGTTGGGAGAAGCTTCGATCCTCCGAATCGAACACTTTGGCAGTACGGCTATACCTGGAATGCCTGCTAAGCCCATAATCGATATGTTAGTGGAAATTCCCAGCTTCGATCGCGCCCAACAAGAAGCTTTACCCAAGCTAGTAGATACGGGATATGAATATCTATGGCGTAGCGATCGCCCCCCTGGGCATATGATGTTTGTTAAGCGATTGCCTGATGGTAAGCGTACCCATCACATTCATATGGCTATTGCTGGACACACATTATGGGAAAGATTGTATTTTCGCAATTATCTCTGTAGCCACCCAGAAGAAGCCACACGCTACGCACAACTAAAGCGAGATTTAGCACAAAAATTTCCAGGCGATCGCGAAGCTTATACTAATGGTAAGAGCGAGTACGTTAATCTAATTACTACCAAAGCAAAATTAGACACAATAAACTCTTAGTCCGCGCAGGCGGACTTTCCCCGTGTAGTCGCGAATTCTATTCGCCTTATTTTAATCCTGACCGATCGGATTCTAGATTGAAACTGGATCGCCAATTCTTAAGATTTTTCCTGTTTCTGACGATGGAATTTTTGTATTGATACTTAACCGATAAAAGTGGTCGAATCTCTCTGGAGTTGTCCAATCTGGTAAGGTTTCTTTACGTTTAGAAACAAAGATTTTCTGAAAATTCTCTGTTGCTACTGCTGTTTTTGAATCTCTTGTGGGTACGATGCATCTCGCACAAGGATTAATTCCAGCAAATACAACTGCTCCAATTTGAAACTGGATACTATCCCCTACTTTGGTAAATAATCGGTCTTCCCAAAATGGAGGTACGCCATCAATTTCTATATTTGCTCGTATCCGATTCCTCATTTCCTCAACACTTATATCAGGAAACCAGGAGGCAACTTCTGCAAGCGTAGCTGCACTAATTATTGTAGGTCCAGAAGCATTAGTATCATCTGGAAATCCTGTAAAATTATTTTGCTTAATGTTGACAGGTAAACCAAAATAATTACTCAACCAAGCTTCTAACTCCGAACGCTCTTTATTCAAGTGAAAAGTAACGCTCTCATCTGTTCCTTGGACTTGTAACGATAGCTGTTGACAATCTGCATCGAATTGCGATCGCAGCCAATGAACCTTAGCATTGCGCTTACCATTCACAAATCGTCCCTTTTGGTCAAATAAGGCATACTCGCGATCGTGCTGGAGTGCGCCACTTGCCAATACACTGACTTGAGACAAAGTGATGCCATCAAGCGATTTAACCGGAAAAATCGAAATTTTTGCCAGATAAGGCTGTATCATAAGCCATCACTTTATATCGCTACTCAAGACAATAGCCGACGTGAAGTTACACGAGTTACAGCGTTAGTAGATCCTACACCATTTCTAACCAATCGAACACGCGGTTTAGTTGTGGCAAGGTAAGAAATCCATATTGCCAAAGTACCATCGGCAGAAAGTTTAGTTCCTGTTCTCCTTTTTTTAAAGCTAACGCGATCGCTGCTTCTGAAACCGACAATTCGTCGCGTAAAAAGCTCATCAAATCATCCCGAACGTTAGATTTCATATACGTTTATCCAATTAATGTCTTTTTTAGCTAAATGGTAATGTAACAAGCATTGTAAAGTTATGCAACGTTTTCTCAGAATTATTTAGCTTGCAGGCAGCACTTGGACTAGCCGCTCCTGTGTAACTTGGTCTGCGACTGCGCGATCGCTTGCTCGATTAAACTACCTAATGGCGCGTGCTATCTACTGGATCGAGCGGCAAAGCGATCGAAATCGATAAGTTTCTTTACAAAAATTAACTAGTTTGTTACATTCATTTACGTAACCAAGTGGGTACGTGCTAAAGCCCCAGCTTTAGCATTTTGCCTTGAATCTCAAAATTGACAAACATAAAGCAATCTGGAGTTTCCGATCGTGACTTATACTATCGAGTCGGCACAAAACATTTTCTCTGGAACTCAAATCCCCAGTCCAATTCCAGCCACCATAGCGCTGTTCGACCAACTGAGCGTTGACGATCGCCTAGCGTACCTTTGGTATGCTTACACGGAAATGGGTCGGACAATCACCCCCGCAGCTCCAGGCGCGGCTCGTTTACAACTGGCGGAAGGATTGCTCACCCAAATCAAACAAATGTCTCCTGAAGAGCAAACCAAAGTCATGCGCGATCTTGCTAATCGCATTGACACTCCGATCAACCGTTCCTATGGTTTCTTCAGCGTGAATACCAAGCTAGCTTTTTGGTACGAGTTAGGAGAGTTGATGAAACAGGGGATCGTCGCTCCAATTCCAACTGGCTATCAAATGTCTCCTGGTGTCAAAGTCGTCCTAGAAGCAACCCAGAAACTCGATCCAGGTCAGCAGATCACAGTTCTGCGTAACACAGTTGTAGACATGGGATTCGATACATCCGACTTGACTCCCAGCAGTTCTCGAAAGAGTGTAGAACCAGTATTTGAACGCACCGAACCCGTCACCACCAATGTCAAGATTGAAGGCATTGACGAGCCTGCGGTGTTGCAATATGTCGAAGCAATGAACGCAGACAATTTCGCCGCTGCTATTGCTTTGTTTACTGCTGATGGTGCTTTACAACCCCCATTTCAAAAGCCAATTGTCGGTCATGAGGCGATCGCGAAATACATGCGCGAAGAAGCACAAGGGTTAAACATGATGCCGAAACAAGGGATCTGTGAAGTACAACCGGATGGCTCCAAACAAGTAAAAGTCACTGGTGTCGTCCAAACTCCTTGGTTTGGTGTCAACGTTGGGATGAATATTGCTTGGCGGTTTTTGATTAATCCTCAAGGCAAGATTTTCTTCGTAGCAATTGATATGCTTGCTTCTCCCCAAGAGCTACTCAACCTGCGCCGGATGTAAAACGTTCTAGATGAGGGAGTGGTGCTAGTTAGTACTGCTCTTTCAAACCCAATATATCTCGCAAGCGCGGGGAAAAAATTGAGGAGATCCCCCAACCCCCTTAACAAGGGGGCTTTATAGGAGATCCCCCAACCCCCTTAACAAGGGGGCTTTATAGGAGATCCCCCAACCCCCTTAACAAGGGGGCTATTATTTCCCCCCCTTTTGAAGGGGGGTTAGGGGGGATCGAGATCTTCAACTTCCGTGCGTAACTCCTGGCGTATTTTATGAATGCCGATCTATGAATGTTGATACTCTACTAGAGCTTTATACTGCTGGCAAAAGAGATTTTAGCTGTTTTGACTTGCGCAGAGTTGATTTGAGTGAAATCAATTTGAGTGGAGCCATCTTGAGTAGAGCAGAGTTAGCTGGAGCCAACCTGAATGGAGCCAACTTAAAAGGAGTCAAGCTCAGCGAGGCAAACTTATCTGGCGCTACACTCTGGAGAACTGACCTTAGCAATGCGACTTTGTATAAAGCCATCCTGAGTAGAACAATTCTCATTAAAGCCAATTTGAGCAGTGTGGATCTACGTGACACTTTATTAAATAGAGCAGATTTGCGCTTAACGAATTTAACTGGAGCCAATCTCAGTGGTGCTAATCTGACCGGAACAGATTTACGTTACGCGCAATTAAAGTTAGTAGAACTAACTGGGGTAGATCTGAGTCAAGCATGTATAGTTGGAGCATCGCTCCAAGACTCATTATTGTATGATTATGACGAAAATAATTAGCTCTCTACCATCTGAGCAATGAAGCGATCGCTTAAAAGCTAAACTGCGCCCTTAAGTTACCTACATAGATCGTTGGGTTATCGCTAAAGTTATTTGGATTGGCAATCAGATAAAACGCTGGTACTAAAGCTATATTATCTGTGAGTGGAAAATAGTAATTCGCTTCAAACTCGTACTGCACGCCACCATTTCCGCCGCCAGCAACGAGAAAATCGCGCCCGTCCAAGATGGCAAACGGTCTGACATAAGAGATAGTTAACAGCGCCCCCTCCTTACCCAAATCGGGAAAAGCAACACCAGCCTGCATTGCTTGGGCTTCAATTTCTCCATCACCAGGCACTAGATTTGTCTTGGCGTAGGTGTAACGTCCGAATAAACCGATACCTGGAGTGACCAACCAATCGAAGTTAACTCCAAAGGTATTGGCTAAACCAGCATCCAAACCACCATCAGCAACTAGTCCTGTCACAGGGTCGAATACTGCCGAACTGCCGTTATCTGCAATTCCGTAAATTGGCTCTCCCGTCGCTCCGCCAATCACGCCGTTAATGGCTTGAATCCGAGTCCGGTTATATAGAAATCTCAAATTAAAATTTTGGCTGGGCGAGTAAGTGAGTTCAGCCGTTGCCGTATAAGTACCACCAAATAAGCCAAATCTCGGATCGCTAGAGGTGTTGTACCCAGTTGCGATCGTACTAGAGAGAAATTCTGTGTTTTCTCCAAGATAAGCGACTGCAAATTGAAATTGCTCGCTGGGTTTCCAAATTACAGCTGCTCCCGAACCTCGGTCGATCGCATTGACTAGCGTACCGCCATTGGAGTTAAAACTATTCGCACCTGTGAGGATGAAGGTAAAAGCGTTGTAGTCAAAATAACGATACCAATTAATGCGGGGACCAAAAACAATTTCAAGATTGTCTCCCACGGGAAAACTATAAAACAATTCATGAAGGAAGATATCGTTATCTAACCCTTGGATACCCGCAGTTTGATCGAAAAAGGGTACGCCATAGGTATTGTAAAGCCCTGCGGAGGTAAATTGATTGGCGGGAGAATCAGCATTTCCTGCGGCTAGCCTTAGTTTAAGGCTGTCTCTACCGTTAAAGGAAGTATCGAAGTTGAGCCATAGGTGATTGCTAAGAGTGATTTCTGGATCTTCTGTTAGTTCTTGTACGACTGGTCTACCAGTTACTGCATCTCTTCCCCCTCGTCTAGCCACAACACCGCCAAATGCATCTGGGGGAAAGATATCGACTGATTCAAACTGCACGTCGCCATCCGCAAAGGCTCCCGTAACGTGAGACCAAACTAGAGCGTTTAATTTCGTCGTCGTCGAGAATTGATTGGCTTCTAGTTCTGCTGTCGCTGCTTCTAAAGTATCCACACGACCGCGCAAAGCAGACAATTCAGCGGCAAATTCTGTCTGCAATTTTTGCAGTGTATCGGCATCTTCTTTCTTGACGGTATCTGCCGATGCTGTGGCAATAAGTTCGTTAATTCTGTCCAAACAGGCATTCAAACCAGCCGCAAATTCATATCTCGTTAAAGCACGGTTGCCGCGATAGGTGCTGTCTGGATATCCGGCAATACAACCGTAGCGCTCTACCAATGACTGTAACGCTTGAAATGCCCAGTCAGTCGGTTGGACATCTGATAGCTGCGATACAGATGTGACTTGCGCCATCGGGTCACCACTTGCTGCTTCCGGTATCTCGACTCTAGGAATCGTCGCTAGATCGGTTTCAGGTTCTATGGAAGTACGATCGGTTGCGTGACGATCGCGCCTATCAGCTGGTAACAATAATTTAGCTTCGCGAGCGTAATTCGTGCTAGCTAGTGTCTGTTTTGAGCTAACTTCTACCGTGTTAGTCTCCGCACTTGCCCTATAGCTATCAATAGCATGACACGCTAATATTACCGAGGCAAGCGGCAATACTTGCAACAAGAATTTATGCATTTATCCTCACACCCAAACGCACACTTTGATATTCAGAATGCAGGGTTTAGACTAGCAAAACTAGCTTTGATTAAATGTATTTTTATATACAATTGATTTGTGTGTGCTGCGAATTCTACAGCGATTTTCATTCGATTGCAATACGTTATAGGGGCGCACAGTTGTGCGCCCCTACAGTTCATGTATCTCATCCAATTGAAAACTGCTATAAGTCAGGATCTCGATCGCGTAACCAAAAAGCAAGCAAAAAATTTAAGTTTGTCTAACGCTTATATTCATCCATCAGGAAAATTTGAAAATATTGACTTTATACTTAAGTTCTATAATTATTTGCTTGTATAAAAAGCATGTTTCAACTAATTTAAAATTGCCAACATAGGAAAAATATATTTTTCTGAAACAGAGATATTTTCTATATTTTTAAGTTTAGCATTTTGAATCAAACATAAGTTTTATGACTACTAAACTTTTCAATTAAATCTGAGATGGAATGCAGCTGCTTAGCATGAGTAGATTTAAAATAGATAAAAAACTAACCGCACTAGTCAAACTGCCGTGACTCAACACTGGGGAATGCCAAATAATAGCGATCGCCCCATGTCAGACCGCGTGTCAGACCGCATGACAGACCAAGCCACTCACTATACCCTGCTTGGACTGCATCCCTCGGCATCGCCAATCGAAATTCGTCGTGCCTACCGACATCTCAGCAAACTTTATCACCCTGACACAACTGACTTACCTTCAGCAATTGCTACTGTCAAATTTCAGCAGCTCAACGAAGCATATGCCACGCTGAGCAATCCAGAACGGCGGACGAATTACGATATGCATATTGGCTATTCTCGTCTGTATGTCATCCAACCACCTCCAGATTTTCAGCGCGCAGCCTCACGACAAGACGGACGGCGTTCCTCTGCTTACCTCGACCCTACAGATCGTCCCCTGTCATCTGGAGAAGTGTTTGTCTTATTTATTTTGGGATTGACCTTCATAGGTTGTATATTATTGGCGATCGCTATTGCTACGATCCGGGGTGATACCTTGCAAACTCCAGTCCCGCCAGCTCAGTTATCAATTGTCAGTTATCAGTTATCAGTAAAGAGTGGCTAGTGGCTGGTAGCTAGTTAATTCCAACTTACGACTTACGACTTACGACTTATTCATATGTCCTTACCTTCTGCCGATACTCCCTTATACAATCATCCTTTACCTCGAATCGAGCAGTGGTTGAAAGACCACGGTTGCCAACAAGACCAAAAGCAACTGCATTGCTGGCGCATTCAAAAATCGAACTGGGAAGCCGAACTATGGCTAGATATCGACCAGTTGACGATCCGATACATTGATGCTGAAGGAGTAGGACAAGATATTCAACGCTCTTTTAAATATTCTCTCAGCCGGAAAGACGTAGAGCAGGCTGTATTTTCAGGTCCGTGAATAGGAGCGAGGAGCGAAATAGGAGCGAGGAGCGAGGAGTGAGGAGTGAGGGAAAGAGCGTGGGGTGTAGGGTGTAGGGTGTAGGGTGTAGGGTGTAGGGTGTAGGGTGTAAGAATTTTGAATGCGTGAATGCGTGAATGCGTGAATTGTTTTGCTCCCTCAGCTCCCTCAGCTCTCTTGTTCCCCTCGCTCCTCACTCCTCACCCCTCACTCCCGATCTACACTTTCCCAAACCGTCGTTCCCGTTGTTGGTAAGCAGCCAAAGCCCGATGAAACTCGGTGCGGTTGAAGTCGGGCCACAGAGACTCGGTAATATAAATTTCGGCATAAGCCATTTGCCAGAGGAGAAAATTACTGATGCGCATTTCTCCACTTGTGCGGATTAATAAGTCAGGATCGCTAATTCCAGCCGTGTAAAGGTGGCGCTCGAAGATTTCTTTGTCAATTTCTTCTGGTTGGAGCAAACCTTGCTGTACTTGCTGGGCGATCGCTCGACAAGCGTGCAAAATTTCCTGTCTACCACCGTAATTCGTGGCAACAGTGAAGCGGATACCTCGATTCGACCTCGTTTCAGCCATCGATCGCTCGATTTCCGATTGGAGACTTCGCGGTAAAGCCTCCAAATCGCCTACAAACCGAATTTGGACGTTTTCCGCTAGCATTTCCTGCAATTCTTTCCGCAGAACGCGCTCGAACAAAGTCATCAAAAATTCCACTTCTTCTAACGGTCTGCCCCAATTTTCGGTCGAAAAGGCATACGCCGTTAATGCTTGTATACCCCAATCTCGACAACAGCGTAATAAATCTTTGAGAACATCTACCCCCCGTTTGTGTCCCATGATACGGGGTAAACCCTGCTTTTTTGCCCACCTACCATTACCGTCCATAATTACTGCAACGTGTCTGGGCAGTTTTTCTTTTTCTAGATCGAGAGGCAATTGCAACACAATCGGCTTTACAGTCATTTTTTATTTCGGGGAGACGCTGGTAAGTTTAGACCAAAAAGCGCAAAAAAACGAGTCATGAGAATCCTAACTCGGTTGCCAATTTGATTTACCAGACCGCGTATGCTTGGGGCTACAGCTTCCCGTTCCACAGCTGGCGAGAATCGAGCTTCCAACAATTCTTTCAGTTTACTGCTGGTCAGCGGTTTATTTAATATCCCCCGTTCTGCAAGCGAAATTGACCCTGTTTCTTCCGAAACGACCACGCATACGCAGTTTTCTACCTTCTCCGTGATACCTAAAGCGGCTCGATGGCGCGTCCCCAATTGACGAGGAGCTGGACGTTCGTAGAGGGGCAAAATCACCGCTGCTGCGACTACCCGCGAACCTCGAATCAAACAAGCGCCGTCATGCAATGCTGTTTTTGGATGAAAAATTGTCAGTAAAATTTCTTTTGAAACTTCCGCATTTAACTTTACGCCTGGAACTTTGAGATCTCGCTCGTCAATGGGGCTGTCTGTTTCCAAAATGAGCAAAGCCCCGATGCGATTTTGAGACAGTTCTCTCACCGCATCTACGATTTCATCAATGACGCTATCAGGTTTGGGTACGATACGTCTTCCTGGCTGCAATAACTGTCGAAATTCTCCCCTACCCAATTGTTCTAAAAAACGGCGAAACTCAGATTGGAAAGTGACTGCCATTGCTACAGCAGAACCAACCACCAATTTCTCCAAGACAAAACTCAATAGCGGCAAACCCAGTCTGGCACTGATGGCAGAAGCAAGCATGAGGAGAATAAAACCCCTGACCATCCACAAGGTGCGGCGCTCTCCAATAATGACCAGCACCATGTAGATTAGCGCCAAAACCAAGCCCAGATCGATAGCGTAAAATAACAACGACTGAGTCCAGCCAAAGTCTGTTGTCAGCCATTGCTTCCACCAATCTCTCATGAGCGAAATATGAAATCTGAAGAATTGAGTTTGTTGACGGTTGGCGGTTAACGGTTAGTGGCTGACGGTTAACGGTCAACTGTTAACTGCCAACCTTGTGTTCTTAGCCTAGTAATGAATTGGGCAGGCAATCTTGCCGAATTAAGTCTTGATAGGTTTCGCGCCGCAGAAGCAGCTTTGCTTCTTGGTTCGCTACTACCACTGCTGCTGGTCGGGGCAAGCGGTTGTAATTGGAAGCCATGCTGTAGTTATAAGCACCAGTTCCCATTACTACCAAAATATCCCCTGGTTCGGTTTGTGGTAAAGATGCCTCTTTTATTAGGATATCGCCTGACTCGCAGTGTTTTCCAGCTACTGTGACGGTTTCGCTGACTGGTGCGGACATTCGATTGGCAACTACAGCACGATAGAGCGATTGATAGGTAATCGGTCGAGGATTGTCGGACATGCCACCATCGATCGCCACATATGTCCGAATTTCCGGTACGGTTTTGCTAGAGCCAATCGTATAGGCAGTAACGCAAGCAGTACCGATTAGCGATCGCCCGGGTTCGCATAATAATTTTGGTAAAGGTAAGTTTTGGGACTCGCAGGCTGCTTTCACTGCTTGGCAAAGTGCTTGTACCCATTCGTCAATACTGGGTGGATCGTCGGATTCTGTATATCGAATTCCCAATCCACCTCCTAAATTTAACTCCGTAACTGGCAGTCCGTAACTTTTCGCTTTTTCCATCCACTGCACCATCACCTCAGCCAAATCTTGATGGGGTTGGCGCTCGAAAATTTGCGAACCGATGTGGGCGTGCAATCCGACACAAGTTAAATTGGGTTGTTGTCCGATAAAGGCAAAAACTGCTTCAATTTGGTCGGGATCGAAACCAAATTTACTATCCAAATGCCCAGTTCTAATGTAATCGTGGGTGTGGCAGTCAATCCCTGGCGTTAATCGCAGCATTATCCGAGTTTGTTGTAGAGACGTTGCACGCAACGTCTCTACAATATTTACTAAGGACTTCAGCTCGTACCAGTTGTCTACTACAATCGTGCAGCCAGACTCAATCGCCAGCGACAATTCTTCTACAGATTTGTTGTTACCGTGAAAGTAGATAACTTCTGGCTTGACACCTGCTTGTAGTGCAGTATAAAGTTCTCCTCCAGAAACGACATCAATACCCAAGCCTTCAGAGTGGGCGATCGCGCATACTCCCAAGCAACTCCAAGCTTTTGAGGCATAAAGTACCTGAAATTCACCAGGGTAATAGTTTTGAAATGCCGAGCGATACTGACGGCAAGCGCTGCGGAGGGTTTCTTCGTCTAGAATATATAGCGGCGAACCAAACTGCTGTACGAGTTTTGTCACATCGCAACCACCAATTTCTAGATGGTCGTGGCTGTTGATTCCTGCTGTCAGTGGTAAAAGTTCTTGGTTGGGCGATCGCTTAGCAGCGTCTCCATTGTTGCCGTTGTTTGCGTTATGAATATATTGACGACCGGAATTTTCGATTCCAGCGGGCTGAGTCGATAACATAATCGTGTAAGCTATCCTCTTGCAGGACGTGAGTGGGTCTAAACTTTAAGTTTACAATTGCAGCCTGTCAGTTATCAGTTGTCAGTTATCAGTGAGTAGTGAAAAAACAAACGATCGATGACAAATGACCGCTACTCCCCATCCAGAATGAGTGCTAGCCTGTCAATTCAACCAATATTGCCATCTGTCCTACCTGCGGTACTGGAACTCGACAACCTTTGTTTCGGTAAACTGTGGACTCTCGAAGCCTATCAACGGGAAATAGACAGCCCAAATAGCGAGTTATTAGGGTTATTTCTTCAAAAAAACCAGGATCGAGAAAATACTTACGACTTACGACTTACGACTTACGACTTACTCGCAATGGGCTGTCTCTGGGCAATTTTAGATGAAGCTCACATTACCTTGCTGGCGGTTCATCCCGATTACCAGGGACGAGGTTTGGGACAAGCACTGCTTTGGGGATTGATGCAGGTTGCACGCGATCGCGCTTTGTCACGAGCGACTTTGGAAGTGAGGGAATCTAATCAACCAGCTATCTCTCTTTACAGCAAATTTGGTTTTCAACTAGCTGGGCGCAGGCGGCGTTACTACAAAGATACGAATGAAGATGCCCTGATTCTGTGGCAGAGTAGGTTGCAACAACCGGAGTTTCAAGCCCAGTTGACAGGCTGGCACGATCTGGCAAGCGATCGCCTCCAACAATCTGGTTTCAGTTTAAACGTTCAAAAACTGGAGATTATTCATCCAGAGTCAAGAAATTTGAGCTAAAAAGCTTGACAAGTGACTGATTTTATCCACATAATTTCTGTTTGGAAGCAATTACGCGGCTGAAATACTGATGGATTTATCCCGAACTAAGAGCGACAAGCAATCGCTCTTTCAGGCTGAGTCAAGGACAGCAATTACAGCAGATAAGCGGAGCTTCTGACTTGAGGCAAAAATTTTGACTGCATAAGGCGGTTTTTGCCAGGTTAGGTGGCGTAGTGACGCTCTCACAGATGAATTGCAAAGTAGGCGTGGATACAAAAACTATTAACAAAAGATAAAGATTGCGATCGCAGTAGGTGAATCCTGAGCTGGTTGTCGGTAATATCAATAGACAGCCAGATAATTAGCATGTGCTAAAATCAGCGTACCGGCACGACTCAGGTGATGGAATACAGCCATGTTTGAACGCTTCACAGAAAAAGCAATTAAGGTGATCATGCTGGCCCAGGAAGAAGCTCGCCGCCTGGGTCACAACTTCGTAGGCACAGAGCAGATCCTCCTGGGTCTGATTGGAGAAGGCACGGGCGTAGCAGCTAAAGTCCTCAAAACGATGGGTGTCAATCTCAAAGATGCCCGGATCGAAGTAGAGAAAATTATCGGACGCGGCTCGGGATTTGTAGCTGTAGAAATTCCCTTCACCCCAAGAGCGAAGCGGGTTCTGGAGCTATCTTTAGAAGAAGCTCGCCAATTAGGGCATAACTACATTGGCACTGAGCATCTCCTGTTGGGTCTGATCCGTGAAGGAGAAGGCGTAGCGGCTAGAGTGTTGGAAAACTTGGGAGTTGACCTATCGAAGGTACGCACTCAGGTAATTCGCATGTTGGGAGAAACGGCTGAAGTATCGGCAGGTTCCCAGTCTGGACGCACCAAGACCCCCACGTTGGACGAGTTCGGGTCCAATTTGACCCAAATGGCAGGAGAAGGCAAACTCGATCCTGTAGTCGGTCGTGAAAAAGAAATCGAGCGAGTGATTCAAATTCTGGGTCGGCGCACGAAAAACAATCCCGTGCTGATTGGGGAACCAGGGGTAGGTAAGACCGCGATCGCCGAAGGTTTAGCCTCGCGGATCGCCAACAAAGACGTACCCGACATTTTGGAAGAAAAGCGCGTCGTCACCCTTGACATTGGCTTGCTGGTAGCAGGTACGAAATATCGAGGTGAATTTGAAGAGCGCCTGAAGAAGATTATGGACGAAATCCGTTCTGCTGGGAACGTGATTTTGGTAATTGACGAGGTGCATACCCTCATCGGTGCGGGCGCAGCAGAAGGGGCGATCGATGCAGCAAATATCCTGAAGCCAGCCTTGGCACGGGGTGAATTGCAGTGTATTGGTGCGACAACCCTTGATGAATATCGCAAGCATATCGAGCGGGATGCAGCCCTAGAACGACGCTTCCAACCCGTGATGGTGGGCGAACCTTCCGTTGATGAAACTATTGAAATTCTCTTCGGACTGCGCGATCGCTACGAGCAGCACCACAAGCTGAAAATCTCCGATGCGGCGCTAGAAGCAGCAGCCAAACTGTCCGACCGTTATATTAGCGATCGCTACCTGCCAGACAAAGCCATTGACTTAATTGACGAAGCAGGTTCGCGGGTACGGTTAATTAATTCCCAGTTACCGCCAGCGGCGAAGGAATTAGATAAAGAACTGCGTCAGGTATTGAAAGAAAAAGACGATGCCGTTCGCACCCAAGACTTCGACCGGGCGGGAGAACTGCGCGATCGCGAAATGGAACTGAGAGCAGAAATTCGGGCGATCGCTCAATCCAAGACTGGTACTACTAAGAGCGAAGGTGAAGACTCCCCCGTAGTCACCGAAGAAGATATCGCTCAAATCGTGGCTTCTTGGACTGGCGTACCAGTTAACAAGCTGACTGAATCCGAGTCTGAAAAGCTGCTGCACATGGAAGACACCCTGCACCAGCGCTTGATCGGTCAAGAAGAGGCTGTAAAAGCAGTTTCTAAGGCAATTCGCCGCGCCCGCGTCGGCTTGAAGAATCCTAACCGTCCAATTGCTAGCTTCGTGTTCTCCGGTCCTACTGGGGTTGGTAAAACCGAGTTAACAAAATCTTTGGCGGCTTACTTCTTCGGTTCCGAAGATGCGATGATCCGCCTGGATATGTCGGAGTACATGGAACGGCACACCGTTTCTAAATTAATTGGTTCGCCTCCTGGTTACGTCGGTTATAACGAAGGCGGACAGTTAACAGAAGCCGTGCGTCGTCGTCCTTATACCGTAGTGCTATTCGACGAAATTGAAAAAGCACACCCCGATGTCTTCAACATGCTATTGCAAATTTTGGAAGACGGGCGGTTAACGGATGCCAAGGGGCGTACTGTAGACTTCAAGAACACCTTGATCATTCTTACCTCTAACATTGGTTCTAAGGTAATTGAAAAAGGTGGCGGTGGAATCGGCTTTGAATTCTCTTCGGAAGATGCAGCGGAAACCCAATACAACCGCATTCGTTCCTTGGTAAACGAAGAATTGAAACAATACTTCCGTCCAGAGTTCCTCAACCGCTTGGATGAAATCATCGTCTTCCGTCAGTTGAGCAAGGCAGAGGTGAAAGAAATTGCCGATATCATGCTCAAGGAAGTCTTCGGACGCTTGGATGAGAAAGGCATTACCCTCACTGTTACCGAACGATTCAAGGATCGCTTGGTAGAAGAAGGCTACAACCCCAGCTACGGTGCGAGACCATTACGCCGCGCCATTATGCGCCTGTTAGAAGATAGCTTGGCAGAAGAAATTTTGTCCGGTCGCATCAAAGAAGGCGATGAAGCTGTGGTGGATGTCGATGACACTGGTAATGTAAAAGTGTTATCGCAAGAGCGCAAAGAGTTATTGCCTCAAGCAGCCGAGTAATTAGTTTAGTTAATTAGGCTAGCTCGATCGAGTAGATAATAAAGTAGGGTGGGCAATGCCCACCTTTTTTTATTTACTAATTTTTATTGGCTAATCGATAGTAGTGACTAGTCGTACCGTTACCTTCAGCTCAATACAAGTTTAATTTGCCTTCAACATTGCATTTTTAATAGCTTGATGCCCGAAATCATTAGGATGAATGAAATCGTTGCTAACTAAAGAATTAGCGCCACGATTGAGCATGTACTGGTAAACGTCTGCCCATTTCGTATGATATCGCTGAGCGATCGCTTTTGTTGCATCCCGATATTGCCGATGTTTTGTAGTAGAACCTGCGTTATAGGGTGCGTAAAGAGAATAACCAGTGGGATTTATGTAAGGGGGAGAACCAATAACAATGTGACTGGAAGGGATTCCAGCTGAAATTAGTCCCGCTACTACTTCATCTAAATCATTTTGAAAATTCATTGTCGAAAAATAAGCTCCGTTGTAGCGCAGATCGTTTAAGCCGTAGAGAATATAAACATAATTAGGAGAGCGCTGAATGATATCTTGCTGATAGCGATCGCGACCGTTGTTTGCTAAAATTGGAACAGTATTTTGTAAAACTGTAGCGGAAATTGCTTGGTTATCTTCTCGTAAATTCAAAGCATTTGCTACTAAAGTAGACCAGCGAGTGTTGCTATTTAATGCACCATCACCATATGTAATGCTATCACCAAAAAAAATTGCAACTTGATGACTAAAAGTTACACTCTTACTACTATGTACGATTATTATTATCGCTACGCATAGTATACCTAGTAAAATCGGTTTTAGTAATAAGAAAACTGGCTGTTTGGAACGAGTTTTGTCACTGTTCAATAGAAATACGCTCCTCAACTGACGAGATTTTTTTCAAACTTGTAAATATATAGCGTTTCCTATCCTGAGAAAATATAGCAGGGAGCAGGGAGCAGAGAAAAAAACTTGGCTAATATTGCTCGTAGACAATTGAAATGTCCCGATCTATCCGCCTCTGTTATACATTCGTAGGGATGCACATCTGTGCGCCCCTACAGATCTATGTACCCCATCTAATGGAGAGTTATAGTTAATTTTAAAATAACTATAGCTATTCTGTATCCAACAACTGGCGAATAGTTCTTAGTAACTCTTGAGCAGTGTAGGGTTTGATCAAAAATGCCTTGACCCGATCGCTTACAGATGTCAATAATCGATCGTTTGCTGCCAACCCACTCGTCGCTATAATTTTGACCTCAGAATTTAGTTTCTGTAACGTGCGAATCGTTGTTGTACCATCCATTGCAGGCATCATCATATCGACCATTACCACGCTAATTTCCGAGCGATGTTGCACGTAAATTGCGATCGCATCAATCCCATCAGCCGCAGTCAGAACTCGATAATTATGCGCCTCTAAAGAAGTTTTGATAATCTCGCGAATCGCTACTTCGTCATCTGCAACTAAAATTAATTCTCCATGACCAAATGGAATTTCTGGTTCGGGCGATCGTGGTTGTTCTACAGCCTCTTTTGCAGGTAGATACACCTGAAATTGAGTTCCTTTTTTCTCCTCACTCGTGACTTGAATAAACCCCCCGTGTCCTTTGACAATTCCAATTGCGGTAGATAGTCCTAACCCAGTGCCTTTTCCAATGTCTTTGGTCGTAAAAAAAGGCTCAAAAATTCTCTCTTTCACCGCTTTTGACATTCCCATTCCTGTATCTGCAATGGTGATAACAACATATGCACCAGCCTTTGCTTCTAAATGCATCCTTGCATAGTGTTCGTCTACTAACAAGTTCTCAGCCGCAATTTTTAAAACTCCACCATTCGGCATTGCATCGCGAGCGTTGACGCACAAATTCATTAATACTTGATGCAGTTGCGTAGCATTGCCAGCCGCCGCCCATAAATCTGGGGCGATATCTGTATAAACTGCTATTGACTTAGGAAAAGTCTCTTTGATAACTTGTTTGATTTCTGCTAATAAATGTCGCAGTTGTAAAACCGTTTGTTGTCCTTCAACCCCACGGGCAAATGATAGCACTTGCTTGATCAAAGCCGCGCCCCGCTTTGCATTAGTTTCAATTGCCTGTAAAATCTGCAAGTTGCGCGTGTTGTTGGTTTTCAGTTGCAACAGTTGGGCTGACATTAAAATTGGAGCCAAAACATTGTTTAAATCGTGAGCAATACCGCTTGCTAAAGTACCAATACTTTCCAATCGCTGAGCGCGTAAAAATTGAGTTGTTAGTTGTTTTTTCTCAGTAATATCTGTATCGACGCATAAAATCGATTTGGGTTGTCCTTGTTCGTCGCGTATCAACGTCCAACGGCTTTCGACGACGATCTCTTTGCCAGCTTGCGTGACTTTTTCTAACTCGCCATACCACTCACCTGTGCTAAGAACTGAGTGCAAAGCCTGGGTGTGTAAAGATGCTCTTTTGTATAACAACTCAAATGCACTCGTGCCTATAGCTTCTGCTGCTGTCCAACCATACAGCCGCTCTGCACCGCGATTCCAATATAAAATGCGATCGCTACTGCAATCTTTGACCAAAATAGCATCGGTAGTGACATCTAATAAAGCAGCCTGTTGGCGAATCTTTTGCGCCGCTTGCTTGCTTTCCGTAATATCTTCGACAATATAAGCAAACCGAGCATGATGCTCTCGTTTGCCAGCAATTGCCGAAACTGTGGCTGAGAGCCATTTTTTCCCTGCTGGTGTTTGGTGGGGATAAACAAATTTAACTGGAGTTTGGCTGCGTTCTGCTTCTCGGTAACGTTCGAGCCAAGTATGGATGTGATGCTGCGGTACTCCCATCTCGCTCGCAAGTCGGTGCTGCATCATCTGAGGAGATAAGCCAAAAAAATTGGCAGCAGCAGCGTTGTCAGAAATATGTAAAATATCGTTTTCGCGCAGTTCTACGATCCCCATCATCATAGATGCACTGTCGTAGAAACTCCGCAGAATCGATTCGCTTTCTCCCAGTGCAGCAGCGGCTGTAACGCGATCGCTAATATCGGTTAAAATGCTAACGAAATAGAGCAAACTTCCCGTATTCTCAAATACGGGGATAATTTTTATCTCGCTCCAGAACGTTTGTGCATCAGCTCGATAATTTAATAGCGTGGTTTGCACTTCTGTATTGTGAGCGATCGCTCGCTCGATTTTGGCGATCGCTTGCGGATCTGTAGCTGTTCCCCAAAGCAAGCGCCAATTTTTGCCTAATACTTCTGTTAGTTGGTATCCCGTCATGCGGCAGAAAACTGAATTAGCATAGACAATCGGACACCCATGCTGATGCGGATCGGTAATGAAAACCCCTTCAGAAACAGCAGCCATTGCTTGAGCCAGCATCAAATTTTCTGCCGATGCTTGTTTCAGAGCTGCAACTGAGCGATCGAACTGAGTATGAGCTATGGTTAAATCTGCTAACTTACGCTGTAATTCAAACTGGGTAACGATCTGCTGGCTGAGAACTTTGAGTATGGCAATTTGTTCGGGATTTAACTCTCGCGGTACGTAATCAATGACGCACAAAGTTCCTAAGGCATAACCTTCCGGCGTTACCAACGGTGCGCCAGCATAAAATCGAATTTGCGGATCTGTCGTCACGAGAGGATTAGTCGCAAATCGTTCGTCGTGCAAAGCATCTGGAACGATGAATACATCTCGTTGTAAGATTGCGTGAGCGCAAAAAGCTAAATCGCGATGCGTCTGAGGGACGGTTAAACCAACTTTAGACTTAAACCATTGCCGATCGCGATCGATCAGACTAATCAGAGCAATCGGGGTAGCGCAAATCCGAGCAGCGACATGGGTAAGACTATCAAATTCAGCTTCAGGCTGAGTGTCTAAAATTTGGTATTTATTGAGGGCTGCAAGCCTCATAGCTTCATTTATAGGCGCTACAGCTTTCATACTCTTCCCTACGCTCAACTACGCTCTTTGATTATTTTTCCCCTTCGATCGCTCTGGAAAAACAAATAGCTTTGATTCCGTTTTTGCTGGCAGGTTATCTATCCTGAATCTTAGCGAGCGAGGCAAATATATCGCGATCGCTAGTTTATGCTATTACTCTACTCTATTTATTTAGATAGATGACAGATACGTGAATACTGCTTTTGAATTACCGAAATCGCTATGGGGATCGCTAAAAAACCTTTTCTTATAGTAATGTTTTTATTTGACTTTTGTTATATTTTTTTTGACAATTTTTAATTATTTTCAAACAAAATACATAAAGCTAGAGAGTAATTATTGTGAGTAAAATTACTCAAATCGTTCCTTGATTTGAGTATCGAAAAGCTAGTATACGCGATCGCTTCCCAAAATCAATTGTCTCAATAGATAAAAATCTATATAGAACTAAATCGCGAATGCTAACAAATTTGTTGAGAAAAGTTAAGAAAGTGAGTAAGGAGCGCACGAGCAGTTAATTCTTTACTTACGACTTTTGACTTCCAGCGACAAACTTCTCGTGCCACTAGAATAAATACAGTCCTTCTGAACGCAGAGAATAGAAAAACGTGAGCAACGCGGGAGTTACTACTAACTACCTCTCATCTCCAGTCAAAGTGAGGTCGGAAGATAGCTTTGCGATAACTTTCGCACCTTTGTCTTTAGATGCAGTCTATGCCCTTGCCGATGACCCAGGCAATGGAGCGATTGTCGTTATGAGTGGGATGGTACGCAACCAAACTGACGGTAAACCAGTAGTATCGTTGGAGTATCAAGCGTACGAACCGATGGCAATGCAGATCTTCAAGCAAATTGCAGCGGAGATTCGCCAACAATGGCAAGACGTGAATCGAGTCGCTATTTACCATCGCATCGGTAAGTTAAAAATTGGAGAAATTAGCGTTTTAGTCGGCGTAGGTTGTCCCCATCGTTCTGAAGCGTTTGAAGCCTGTCGCTATGCGATCGACACCTTAAAGCATAATGCCCCAATTTGGAAGAAAGAACATTGGCAAGACGGATCTTCCAGTTGGGTGAGCATCGGGGCGTGCGAGACTCAAGGATGCTGAAGTTTGGGTATGGTGGGCATTGCCCACCCCACACTTGATTTTTGATTCAATTAGTTGCTAAAACCCAAGGCAAAAATTAGTAAAGCACCTACTACTGCTAAGATTGAAAGCACCATACCTGCATTTGGACTACCTTTGAAGGAATAGTTTTTATCATCCATTAGGTATACCTCTCTTTTACAAAGCTACACGTATTGTTACATTTAGCCGTTGTCGAGTCATCGGTCCTACGAGAGAAATAGACTCAATGCGGCAGGAAAACATAGCCCTTATCTTTTCTTCTACCCCCAGACAATTGTATATTCTTTGACTTCTGCCTAATATCGGAGAGAGATAATCTGGCTGGAGTAGAGAATATGCAGGCTTATGATATTGTCATCATTGGAGCAGGACACAATGGCTTAGTGTGCGCGGCTTATTTATTAAAAGCCGGATATAGTGTTTTATTATTGGAAAAGCGCTCTGTTCCTGGTGGAGCAGCAACGACAGAAGAGTGCTTACCTCAAGAAGCACCAGGATTCAAATTTAACCTTTGCGCGATCGATCACGAATTTATTCATCTCGGACCAGTCGTTCAAGAACTAGAACTAGAAAAATACGGATTGGAATATCTTTATTGCGATCCGGTAGTTTTCTGTCCGCATCCAGATGGCAAGTACTTTTTAGGTCACAAATCTGTTGAAAAGACTTGTGCGGAAATTGCCCGTTATAGTCAACGAGATGCAGAAAAATATGCTGAATTTACAGATTATTGGCAACGGGCGCTCGGTGCGATGATTCCGATGTTTAACGCTCCACCTAAGTCATTATTGGATATCCTCGGTAACTATGACATTACAAAAATAAAAGATTTATTCTCTGTTATTGGTTCTCCCTCAAAAACTCTAGACTTCGTTCGTACCATGCTCAGTAGTGGCGAAGACATGGTAAACGAATGGTTTGATTCTGAATTTTTGAAAGCACCTTTAGCAAGACTCTCATCAGAACTGGGTGCGCCTCCTTCACAAAAAACCCTTGGGATTGGCGCAATTATGATGGCAATGCGTCACGATCCAGGTATGGCTAGACCGCGTGGTGGTACGGGTGCATTAGTGCAAGCTTTAGTGAATCTAGTCAAAAGTAAGGGTGGTGAAATTCTTACCGACCAGCATGTAGAGAAGATTTTAATTGATAACGGTCAGGCTGTGGGTGTAAGAGTTGCTAATGGTAAAGAATATCGGGCGAAAAAAGCGGTTATCTCCAACATTGATGCTCAGCGAATATTTCTACACATGGTAGATCCGAGCGAACTTGATGCTGCCGAACCCCATTTACGCGAAAGATTAGAACGTCGAATTGTCAATAATAATGAAACAATTCTCAAAGTCGATCTAGCAATTGATAAACCACTGTGTTTTGAGCATCACGAACACAAAGATGAGTATTTAATTGGCTCAATTTTAATTGCCGATTCCGTCAGCCATGTAGAACAAGCACATAGTTTGTGTACGCTGGGGCAAATTCCCGATTCTAATCCGTCCATGTATGTCGTCATGCCTACAGCACTCGATCCTTCAATGGCTCCGGCTGGAAAACATACAGTTTGGATTGAATTTTTTGCGCCATATCAAATTGCTGGGGCAGAAGGTACGGGGTTAAAAGGAACGGGTTGGACAGATGAATTAAAAAACAAAGTTGCCGATCGCATCATCGATAAACTAGCAGAATACTCTCCTAATGTAAAAGACTCCATTATTGCCCGTCGAGTCGAAAGTCCGGCTGAATTAGGGGAAAGATTGGGTGCATATAAAGGTAATTATTACCATATTGATATGACTCTCGATCAGATGGTTTTCTTCCGTCCTTTGCCAGAAATAGCTAACTATAGAACTCCGATTGATGGCTTATTTCTTACAGGTGCGGGAACTCACCCAGGTGGTTCGATTTCGGGGATGCCAGGGCGCAATTGTGCTAGGGTATTTTTGCAAACGCAAAATCCGCTATCGCAAACGTTTAAGGATGCAAGAGAGTCGGTGAAGTCAACTTTTGAATCAGTGTTTGGCACGAAACAAGGTTGAATTTCAGTTGAATTTTCAATTTAGCTATGGTCTAGATCGGGATTCAAACGACTCAAAAACGTTCGCAAGCGATCGCTTTTCGGACTAACTAAAACTTCCCGTGGCGATCCTTGTTCTTCAATTTGCCCTTGATGTAAAAACATAACGCGGTTGGCGACTTCCCGCGCAAATAGCATTTCGTGGGTAACGACGATCATTGTCATTCCGTCAGCGGCGAGTTGTTGCATCACGCGCAAAACTTCCCCTACCAGTTCTGGATCTAAAGCGCTAGTAGGTTCGTCAAATAGCATGATCTGGGGATTCATGCACAAACTCCGAGCGATCGCGACTCGTTGTTTTTGTCCGCCAGAAAGCTGTTCGGGATAAACGGTAGCTTTTTCAGATAAGCCAACTTTTTCTAAATATTGTGCGGCAAGTTGGGCGCTTTCTTTTTTCGATTTTCCTAACACCTTTTGCTGTGCCAGGGTTAAGTTATCTAATACATTTAGGTGAGGAAACAAATTAAATTGTTGAAATACCATCCCAACTTGCGATCGCAATTGACGCAGCACGTTGCGGTTGAGGTTGGGACGCGATATGTCAATATCATTGACGACTAAACGCCCGCCATTAATGGCTTCTAGACGATTGAAGCAGCGTAGCAAAGTACTTTTGCCACAACCAGAGGAACCAATAACGGCGACAACTTCACCGCGATAAATTTCACCGCTAATTCCTTTGAGGACTTTGAGGGAACCGAAGTTTTTCTCTACACCTTCAAATACGATTGCGGGGGTAGCACTATTCATACCTACGTTGGAAGTGGGTTGAGTTGGTTACAGGGTATTTTAATTACACTCCAATTGATTGTATTCTATGGCACAATACTCTGGTGCAGAAGGGGATAAAAGGAAGTTTAACTCACTGAAGTTTAATTCATTACTGCAAGTACAGAAAATGCACAAGGAAAAGGAATGATGGCTCTAAGTGTTATCCGTCGGTTGCGTTGGAGTTTATTGGTCGGCTTGTGCTGCTTGTTGGTGCTACTGACAAACTGTGGTGGGAATAATTCTAGTACGAGTGGGACGGGAGATACAGGTGGTGCGGCGAAAACTTTAACAGTGGGAACCGAACCCGCATTTGCGCCATTTGAGTTTAAAGGTACGAATGGTGAGTTGCAGGGGTTTAGTATCGATTTGATGAATGCGATCGCTAAGTCGGCTGGATTTACAGTCAACTTTCAAAGCTTACCCTTTGATGGTTTGATTCCCGCCTTACAGGGAAAAACGATCGACGCAGCCATTAGTAGCATGACGATCACAAAAGAGCGATCGCAAACAGTTGATTTCTCTCGTCCGTATTTTAAAGCTGGGTTGGCGATCGCGGTTCGGAGCGACAACCAAGATATTACGAATTTTGTCAGTCTCGAAAATAAAAGAATTGCCGTTCAAATTGGGACAACTGGGGCAGAAGAAGCCAAGAAAGTTGCAGGGGCAAAAATCAGTAGTTTTGATTCCGCACCTTTAGCTTTACAAGAATTAAAAAACGGTAATGTGGATGCAGTTATTAACGATGCACCTGTTACTTTATATGCGATTAAAACTGCTAACCTTTCAGGAATTAAGGTTGTCGGTCAATTGCTGACAGAAGAGTTTTACGGTATTGCTACGGCTAAAAATTCTCCTAATTTAGCTACGATTAATCAGGGGCTAGGAACAGTTTTAAGTAATAATACATATGCTCAAATCTATAAAAAGTGGTTTAATGCCGAACCGCCTAAGTTACCAGAAAAATCGCCCTTTGCCAACTAAAAAACTTGTATCTCGCAATTATGACTAATGCATTCGAGATTATTTTCCAGGCAATTCCTACTTTACTAGCTGGTGCTTTAGTCACGCTCCAATTAACAGCCTTTTCTGTCCTTTTGGGATTAGTTGGTGGTTCGTTAGTCGGAATTGCGCGGCTTTCTCATATCGTACCTTTGCGCTGGGTGACGAGGGCATATGTCGATTTTTTTCGAGGTACGCCGTTATTAGTCCAAATCTTTATGATTTATTTTGGCTTGCCCGCGATCGCTCAACAAATCGGGTTTGATTTTTCTCTGGATCGCTTAGCTGCGGCAGTATTAGCTTTGAGTTTAAATAGTGCGGCATATATTGCTGAAATTGTGCGTGCGGGGATTCAATCAATTGAGTTAGGACAATCGGAAGCTGCTGAATCTTTGGGCTTAGATTCAGTCCAAACTATGCGCTATGTCATCTTTCCCCAAGCCTTCCGCCGCATGTTACCACCTTTAGGAAATGAGTTTATTACTTTACTTAAAGATACGAGTTTGGTAGCAGTCATTGGATTTGAAGAGTTGTTCCGCAAAGGACAGTTGATTGTTGCTACCAACTATCGCGCTTTTGAGATTTATGCAGCTGTAGCGATCGTCTATTTGTGTTTAACTCTGCTGTCTTCTCAAGGATTTTCTTGGTTAGAAAAGTGGCTTAACCCTGTGGCTCGGCAAAAGCAGCGATCGGCTAAGCTGAGTTAGGAAGTTTGTGAAATTGCAATCGGAAGTTAATGATAGTGTCACGCAAAGACGCAAAGACGCAAAGTAATTTTTAAGCGTCAGCGCCAGGGGTTATTTACTTTTTAGCACTGCGATACTTCCAAGGGGTGACAAATTGAGCATCACCCCACACGCCTCGGCGCTGTTCCCGTGCTTGGGTTGCGGCTCGTTCTATGGCTGTAGCGCTGGGGCAGTTTTTTAAATAGGGTGTGTAGACTAGTGCCAATCCTTCCCGCGCCATAACTTCTTGGACGAGAGTACCATCACCCAAACGCACTTCGCTCACTTTTCGCCCGTAGCGATCGCGATCGGTAATTGTCAGATTAACGCGATCGCCTCCTTGTTGAATCAATTTTTGTAATCGCTGCTGTGCCTGAAGTCCCCACTTATATTGATCGACATCTATACGGCTTTGGCTGGATCTTTCTTTCGCAGAATGAGGTATTTCCGGTGCATCCACGCAAGCAAAACGGACGGTAAACTCATCGCCCTTAGCGTTTACTACCCTAATAGTATCGCCGTCACTGACGCGCTTAACTGAATATGCCGCAGCACCATAGCGCGGCTGACATCCTGTTAAAAACAAAATAAAAATAATTGTGAATAAATACGCTAATAGCTTTTGGATGAGTTGCACTGGTAGTTGGTAGTTGACGGTTGACGGTTGACGGTAAACGCTGCGCTACACTACCCCTTCGGGGAAGCAAGCTACGTGAAGACGGTTGACTGATAACTGACAACTGATAACTGATAACTGATAACTGATGACCTTAGTAGTTGGTTTAATTAGCGGGACTTCTGTTGATGGCATAGATGCCGCTTTGGTAAATATTACAGGCAGAACTGAAGATATTCAGGTAGAACTGTTAGCGGCAAACACTTATCCTTATCCTACCGATTTGCGATCGCAAATTTTAGCAGCTTGTAAAGGTGAAGCCATCTCCATACCTCAATTAGCAGCTTTAGATGATGCGATCGCGCTTTGTTTTGCTCAAGCTGCTCAAAATATCCAAGCCGGACATCCTCCCGCCGAATTAATTGGTTCCCACGGACAAACTGTTTTCCACAGACCACCTGCTTTAGGTTGTAGAGACGTTGCGTGCAACGTCTCTACAACTCAATATTCGCTTGGCTACAGCCTGCAACTCGGACGCGGGGCGGCGATCGCGCAACTCACAAATACTCCAACGGTCAGTAATTTTCGGGCAGCAGATATTGCTGTGGGAGGTCATGGAGCGCCTTTAGTGCCGAAAGTTGACGCTTACCTGCTCAGTCACCTTTATGAGGCGCGATGCGTCCAAAATCTCGGTGGAATTGGAAATGTAGCCTATCTTCCTCCCCGCAGTCATGTCAACTGGGAGGAAAAAGTCAGAGGTTGGGATACGGGACCAGCCAATACTTTATTAGATTTAGCAGTCCAGCACTTAACTGATGGCGCGCAAACTTACGATCGCGATGGCAATTGGGCAGCTAGCGGTACTCCTTGTCATCCTCTTGTAGAACAATGGCTCAGTCAAGATTTCTTTCACCTCCCACCACCAAAATCGACAGGACGAGAGTTATTTGGCTGGGAATACTTACAACAATGTTTAGTTGATGCTCAAAGTTACCAATTGAGTGCAGCTGACTTGCTGGCAACTTTGACAGAATTCACTGTCGTATCAATTGTGCATAGTTACCGGACATTTTTACCGCAAATGCCAGCACGAGTTCTTTTATGTGGCGGTGGTAGTCGAAATTTATATTTAAAGCAGCGACTGCAATTTCATCTAGAAGTACCAGTCTTGACCACAGATGAAGCGGGATTGAGTGCCGATTTCAAAGAAGCGATCGCCTTTGCCGTTCTAGCCTACTGGCGACAACAAGGCATACCAGGCAACCTACCTCAAGTGACTGGAGCAAAGCAAGCAGTTTTGTTAGGTGAGCTTGCGTGAGTGGTTGGTGGCTGGTAGCTAGTGGCTGGACTTTTCTCTCTAGTCACTAGCCACTAGTCACTAGTCACTGATAACTGATAACTGATTTTGGGAAGAATACTAATGACAACTAGAGACCACAAATTTTTGCTGTGGTGGAACTTTAATTCATGCGAGATCCCAATCTCAACCGCATACTTGCTAACCGCTATCAACTTCAACAGGTACTTGGAGCAGGAGCAATGGGTCAAGTCTATCTTGCCCACGATAAATTGTTAGGAGGGGTTCCCGTTGCTGTCAAATTACTAAGTATATCGATTCATAATAAAAAACTTCGCGTGCAAGAACGTTTTGAACAAGAAGCAAAAACCTGCGCGATCTTGGGTCAAAAAAGCATTCATATCGTCCGCGTCATGGATTATGGTGTTGTAGAGGAGAATGGTACGCCATTCTATGTGATGGAGTATTTAAAAGGGAAAAACTTGAGCGATATGATTCGCAATTATGCTCTATCGCTACCGAGGTTTTTAAGTATCGGACGGCAAATTAGTCTTGGTTTAGAATGCGCCCATCAAGGAATTCCAGTTGATGGAAAAACTTATCCGATTATCCATCGAGATATTAAGCCAAGTAACGTTTTATTAATTCAAGATAATAGTTTGGGAGAATTAGCAAAACTGTTAGATTTTGGCATTGCTAAATTACTCCAAGCAGATAGCAGTCAAACTCGATACTACATGGGAACGTTTGCTTATTCTTCTCCAGAACAAATGGAGGGTAGCGAACTTACTAATCGTTCTGATATCTATAGTTTGGGAGTCATGCTATTTGAGATGCTGACGGGCAATATTCCAATTCAAGCCAATACGGACTCTTTTGGAGGTTGGTTTAAAGCCCACCACTATCAACCGCCCCGTTCTTTTGAGACATCGGAACCAAAGTTTCCCATTCCGCCACAGTTGAAAGATTTGGTCATGAGCTGTTTGGCGAAAGCACCAAGCGATCGCCCGCAAAACGTCAGTGAAATTATCAAGGTTTTTACCCTGCTCGAACAGCCACGCGATCGGTCTTTACCTTTAACAACTCAACCCATAACACCACAAACGCCAAGTAGCAGTATTGAGCCAGCGAATACGATTGTTGCACCACAGCAAGGTCAACTCACCACAGATGCTATTTGTCGGCTAACTCGTTGGCCGCAAAATAAACCAATCGCAGATATTGTTTTTCCTCAATCAATCCAAATTAACGGTGAAGAGAGTCCTGCTTTGTGGGTAATGTTATCCCAAACAGAAGTAAATAAACGTTTAGTGAATAGAACATACAACCACTTTTTATTTATCACTTCTCCTTCTCCCATGATGCTATGGATTACTGCTCTCCATCACCGCACTTACGGGACAAAATGGTTGACTTACTATCTCGATTTAAAAAATAGTCAAAATCGAGATTTAATTCAATCAATCGGCATCAAGGGATACTATCGCGTCCTTCTATTTGCGCGCGAAACTCCACAATATGCTAGCTCTTGCTTATTAATTAATGTTGCCCATAGTCAAGGAATATTGTTACAACAATGGTATCTCCTCAGTCAATCTTCAAATATTAACGGTGATGCCCAGTTGAGTAAAAATTTGCTCAAGCAGGAATACGAGAAGATCAAACCACAAATTTTAATGAAATTGGAAGCGAGTGTTTGATCTTCAGTTATCAGTTATTAGTTATCAGTGAGTAGTGACTGGTGGCTAGTGGCTCGACTCTTTTCTAGTCACTAGTCACTAGTCGCTAGCCACTTGCTATTAACTACTCACTTCTTTTGACAGAGCAATAAGCCAAACCAGTTTTTGGTATCTGTCCAAGTTTGGATGGGAATTAATCCTCGCGTTTGTAACTGTTGTTGTAGGTTTGTGAGGTTGAACTTACGAGAAATTTCAGTTCTGATTGTTTCTCGATCGGCAAATTCTACTGTTAAATTAAGCGATCGCATCTGTACGGTTTGCGATCGCAAGCTTCTCAGGTGCATTTCAATTTGATGCTCTGTTTCGTTATAAAAAGCCCAATGCTCGAAGTTTTGCAGGTCGAAATTGCTGTCATAGCGCCAGTTTAAGTGTTGCAACATATTGAGGTTAAATGCTGCCGTGACTCCTTGGCAATCGTTATAAGCTGCCTCTAAAACTGATTTTGGCTTTTGCAAATCTACACCCAATAAGAAATACTCTCCTATTTCAAGGGCTGCAAAAATCCGGGCGAAAAACTCATCAGATTCTGAAGGGGTCAAATTGCCTAAAGTACTGCCAATAAAACAGATCGTGCGACTGGGTAAAAGAGTTGGCGCGAGTCGTTCTAGTGCAAGTTCGTAGGTACTGGCTAAAGCGCGAACTTTGAGCGTGGTATAGTCGGCTAAAAGTTGTCTGGCACTGCTCTCTAGTATTCCCGCGCTGACATCCACTGGAATGTAGTGTAGTGGGTATCCGAGTTTGTGGTAAGCGTCCAAGAGAATGCGCGTTTTAGTCGAGCTACCGCTACCCAATTCGACGAGTTCGCACGCACCTGTTAGCCGCGCAATTTCAGTTGCATATTTTTGTAGGATCGCTGTTTCGGTGCGCGTCAGATAGTACTCTGGTAATTCGCAAATTTGCTCGAATAACTGCGAACCTCGGTCATCGTAGAAGTATCGGGGTGGGAGGGTTTTAGGCGTTTGAGTTAATCCCGCGATCGCGTCTTTCCCTTCTGTGAGTCGGCTCGTCGCGATCGCTGCGGGATCGATGAGATTCTCTATCTGCAAGCGTTGCTCGATGGAACGGGGATAGATATTGCTTGCAGTTTCAAAGATGGACACGCTCAACCTCCGTCAAATTCAAACATACCCGATTGCGATCGCCGATCTGCAATAGTCTGCGACCTTCAGAAGTAAAACACAAAGCCAATTAGCAAAAAATCATGCTGGAGTTAGATCAACTCAGCTACTAGCAATTCCTTACGCATTTTCCCATAAAACTGTCAGTTATTAGTGACTAGTAACTAGTGGCTGGTGGCTAGAAAAGAGTTTAGTTGCTAGCCACCAGCCACTAGCCACTCAATTCTTTACACACCGAAACCCAGCTAAAATTTGCCGCACTTGAGGATGATACCAGTTGCGAAAACTCGTTCTTAGCGCCCAAGGACGAGTTGCCCAACTGCCACCTTTAAGAACTTGATGCTGTCCGTCAAAATAAACTTGGGAGTAACCAGTGTAGGGATAACTGGTAAAACCTTCGTAGCCATCAAATATAGAAGCCGTCCATTCCCAAACATTGCCCAACATATCTTCACAACCATAGGCGCTGCGTCCGTTGGGATAGGCGTTGACTGGTGTTGTCTGCGCGATCGCGTAGTTGTGATTGCACCGCTCTAGGTCTAGCTCTACTTCCCCCCAAGGATAGGTGCGATGTCGATGATTTAATGCATCCCAACTAGCAGCTTTTTCCCACTCAGCTTCTGTAGGTAAGCGTTTGTCTGCAAATTTGGCATAAGCTTCGGCTTCGTACCAACTGACACCACAAACGGGATGATTATCGTATTGCAGATCTTCTATCCAGTAGAGGGGTCGATCGATCTTTTCTTGTTGCAACCATTGCCAACCATTTTCCGACCACCACACCGGATTGTGATAGCCTTTCGCCTGCATAAACAGGCGATATTCAGCGCAAGTCACGGGATAGCGATCGATCCAGTAGGTATCTAAATAAACTTGATGCGCCGGACGCTCGTTATCTAAAGCGTCAATGGTATTACTCCCCTGCTCGAAGTAGCCAGCAGGGATCTTTATCATTTGATTTTGGTAGTTGGTAGTTGGTAGTTGGTAGTTGGTAGTTGGTAGTTGGTTATTCGTCCCTGCTCCCTGACAACTGACAACTGATAACTGATAACTGATAACTGATAACTGTAATAAAAACGCGATCGTCTCGCAGTGTTGGCTTTCGTGTTGTAGCATCCAGCGCCACAGGCGTTCGTGTCGATCTAAGTCTATTGTTTCGAGGATTTGTAAAACTTCTTGCCTGACTGTATTGAGATAGTGACGAATAACGGCTTTACCTGGTAACTTAACGCGATCGCATTTTGGTAAACCGTCAGCCATAAACAGGCGGCGATGTTCGGGAAATAGCGGTGCTAGTCCCGCATTACGTTCGCGCAGCCATAATGACTCTGTGTAAGCAATATGACCAAAATGCCATCCCACAGGGCTAAAGTCGGGGTGTGCTTGAGCGCAGAAGGTTTCCTCGTCTACTTGCTCGAATACAGCTAACGTTTCTTGACGACACTGCTCGTACCATTCTCTTAGTTGGTGGCGTTGCTGCTGGCGATCGCTGGCTCTAAATTTGATGGAACTTGATTTCAAGGTCTTCTCCTACACTGACGATGCTATGTTCTGGAATAGAGTGCCAGTCACCTTTAAATAAAGGTTCGGAAGCAATGATGACTGCGGCTGGAAATGCTGGATCGTCTCGCAGCCAGTAGAGAGAGGGAGAGTTGCGATCGCTGGCAAAACGAGAAGCAATTAGACGCTTGCCGTCGCTTATCAGCAAGTTTGCCGAAGCTCTAGTTTGATGAGACTTAGCCAATAGATCGAGATTGTTTATGGTAGCTGATAATGCTTGCTCTAAACTCATAGAGGGATTGGCTTGGACTTCATCTAGTAATAGCGCAAATATGTGTTCTGAGTCAGTACTGCCTTGAATTGCCTGGTAAGCAAAATCGCTGAGGCGATCGCGGATTGGACGATAAATAGTTTGGCGAAAATTCTCGACTCTGCCATTGTGTATGCACAAAAGCTTTTGATTGTCAAATGGTTGACAGTTACTTAAATCGACTGCTTGTCCCGGCGTAGCACTGCGGACGTAGGCAAGCACGCAGCTAGATTCGACATAGCGACTCAAACTAGGTAGATTGACATCGTTCCAAATTGGCAGGACGCTTTTATATGCGAACGGATTTGTGTCGCGCTGGGCGTGATACCAACCAACCCCAAAGCCATCTGCATTCAGTAATCCAGAATTCATCTCACGGGGTTGATAGCTTTGGACAATCAGTGAGTGTTCTGGTTTGTACAGCAGTTTTTCTAGAGATACAGTTTCACCTAGGTAGCCAAGTAAACGGCACATACTCAGGTCTTTATACTTAACATTAGTTGATATTAGGCTCTGTAGCTGAGAATTCCATGAATGTGAGCTAAATTTTTTCTAGCAGCTAGAGAAGCTAAATTTCACACAATTTCACATTTTAGCTTGCGATCGCCATATGTGACATACGATCGGCTATTACTTATCGCTCTTCAGTATGGGTAGGGTGTGTTACGCAAGGCGCGTAACGCACCAAAAACTGAGAGTGATGCGTTAGCACGATCGCATAACGCATCCTACGTAGATTTCAAAAATTAAATCTGAGTCCTATAGCTGCTTAATTCAATACATGTTTTTAGAAGTTGTTGCTAGCTAATATGTTTTTTTACTTGATTTTAGCTGCAACTTGTACGGTTTTTACACATTCAAATTTCACTCTTTATCGACAAGAATATCTTGTATTTTAGCTGAATGCAAATATGACGATCGATATATTTTGCCTTCTAAAACTCAGATTAAAATCCGGTTGCAATGAGTGACTAGTAAGAGTAAAACTGCAAACAATGAAGGGCAGACAAGATGCCTGCCCCTCAAAATCTTCAAATGACCAATGACTAATGACTATTTAGCAACTGCGTTACTTCTGCGTGTGCTAACACGACGGCTGGTTCTTGCTGAAAGGCATTGTAGTATCTTCTAGCAAACTCATCGCCTGTTTCACATGGTGTTAATAGCGTGCGGGTATAAGCAGTCAACTCTTTGATAATACCTGGAGTAACTGGCTCATCTGCTTGCAACATTTCATCAATTTGCACGATTAATTCAGAGATGCGATGCAGCCAAGCAAATTGTTCGCGATCGATCGCTAGTTGTAACAATTCTCCACTTGACACTCGCCCGCTGACTTGTTCGTAAGCAATGCGTTCGGTATCTAATAATACGCGGTGTAAATAGAGCAATTTGTTACGCAAATCGCGCAGGTATTGATGTCGATGTATTCGTTGTAGCAATTTGTGAGAAGTCAATGGAATCCATCCTCCCGTTACGATAGTCTTTAATCGTTGAAATCTCTGCTGCGGTATTTATTACAGATGGAGTTTAACGGTTAACGGTTTTTGACAATATTACATGCGAATCGCAACTTAGATTTGATGGGCAGGCGATCGCGACTCTATTTATTGTTAACACTTTATCGTTAACACAGTTCCATCTACCCGTCTCCTAAACGTTCTACGTCCGAGCCTTGTATCGTTGTGTCAGCGTTTTTTGTAATGGGAAGTCGTCACTCGCATCATTATAATTGATGCCTCTTATATAAGACTAGTCATATAGTAGCATAGAATTAGATCGGTAGTAAAAGATGGGGAATTTACTACTTTATATACAGAAAACCGTATGTCACTAGCACACGCAATTTTAGGCTTCCTGTTGCAAGCAGAAAGGACGGGTTACGACCTGAAGACAAGCTGTTTCGATCGCTGTATTGCATTCTTGTGGTCTGCGGATCAAGCACAAATTTATCGAACCCTTGATAAACTAGTCGAGCAAGGATGGATTACCTATAAGGTTGAAATTCAACGCGATCGCCCCAATCGTAAAGTTTACAGCGTCACTGAAGCAGGAATTGCCGAATTAATGGAGTGGCTACAAAGCCCTCAACCCATACCAACAGTAAGAGATCCGCTACCAATTCAATTATTTTTCGCCGCACATCTGTCAAATGAAGCTACGATTCACTTATTAGAACGACAGCTAGCAGCACGACGCGAGAAGTTAGCAGAATGCGAGCAAATAGAACTACCAACGTTGAGCAATCTTACAGCTAATCGCGAACAGTTGATGCAACGACTAGTATTAGAGCTAGCAATTCGCAAAGAACAGACTTATATTGATTGGTTAAAGACAGCGATCGAAGTACTCAGTCAAGAGGCGCTCAATGCTTCGCAGCCAGCAGCAATTCTCGATACACCCGCGTAAGATCTGCTATTTGATAATGAGCGTTTAACCCACTTGGGTTAGGTAATACCCAAATTGTCGTACCAGACAGCAACTCAGGTTGTCTTCCCATGACAGCTTTGGGTTGGTGAAATGCCGTCCGGTAGGCGCTGATACCCAAAATAGCTAAAAATTGCGGTTGATATTGTTGGATCTTGACTGCTAACTGCTGTTGACCGAGGATTAATTCCCCAGCTTTTAACTCATCTGCCCTAGCCGTGGCGCGATCGACGATATTTGTCAAACCATAACCAAACTGTAACAGATTGCGGTCTTCAAACGGTGACAGCACCCGTTCTGTGTAACCAGCAGCGTGAAGCGATCGCCAAAAGCGATTTCCAGGGCGGGCAAAGTGATGTCCGACAGCAGCACTATAGAGACTAGGATTAATCCCGCAAAACAAAACATTTAAATTTGGAGCAATAATATCTGGAACCGTGCGTCCGTATGCCGCTTGAATTTCTGCCGTGGTAGGTTTGCGCTGCACCATCTCCTCACATTAAATTCAGCAGGGCGGGTTTATCAAGTTCCTCAATGCGAGTATAAGATTTTTGGTGAAAACCCGCCCCTACAATATCAACTTTTGCGCTCTTCTTTGCGCCTCTGCGCCTAACGCTACGCTAACGCCTACGGCTGATGCCGTGACCTAAGATCGGATCTTTGACCCCAACGCGCTTTAACAATGCATCGTACCTTTATCCCTGGCATTACTCCACCCGTAGAACAATCCGTACCCGCCTGGTGGTTTGCCTTTGCAGGTAACAAACTACTCGTACATCAGGAAGAAACAGCGAACCAAATCCCACAACTTACTAGTTTAGAAGAGATTGGCTTAACTCCTATACGAACGCAATTTCTCGGTACGTTAGGCGATCGCCCCTGCTATTGTGCTGAACTCCCTCAAGATATATCTACACCTGTAGGCATGTCATTACAAGGGCTGCGAGAATTATACGGCACGTTGGACGAAGATTTATTTATTTTGAGCGGTCGCGCCATTCAAATCGTTGAATGGAATCGTACCCATCAATACTGCGGCTACTGCGCCACTCCTACCACCCAATTACCCCACGAACGCGCGAAACGCTGTCCCAACTGTGGTTTGGTTAATTATCCCCGCCTCTCACCTGCGGTTATCGTCCTCATCTCTCGCGGTGAGGAATTGTTATTAGCCCGCGCTCACAGATTTCCACCCAAGATGTACAGTATATTAGCTGGATTTGTCGAACCAGGCGAATCGCTAGAAGAAACGGTAGTGCGAGAAGTGCGCGAAGAAGTCGGGATTGAGGTCAAAGACATTCGTTATTTTGGTTCCCAACCTTGGCCTTTTCCCAATTCTCTGATGATTGGTTTTACAGCTACCTATGCTAGCGGTGAAATTGCGATCGAACCAGAAGAATTAGTGGATGCTGGTTGGTTTAACAAGCATAATTTACCTCCAATTCCCCCAAAGTTGAGTATTGCGCGTAAATTAATCGACTGGTTTGTCTCAACTCACTGAAAATAACGGTTTTGACTTTTGTACGGGCGGGTTTAGCCAGTAGAGAGATCGCCCCAACCAGCAATCTTTGGTCAAAACCCGCCCCTACGCATCAACGTTAGACTAGATCACTGGTAGATCACCTATAACCCATGACTATTTTCACGCTGCGATCGGTTAAAAAAGACTTTGGCATCAAGGAAATCTTGAAAGATGCTAGCTTTAGCCTGGATGAAGGCGATAAAGTCGGGCTAATTGGGGTAAATGGTTCTGGTAAATCAACATTACTTAAAGCGATCGCGGGACTAGAACCAATAGATAGCGGTGAGATTTGGGTCAATTCGGGAGCTAAAATTGTCTACCTACCCCAACAGCCAAATTTAGATGAGAATCGTACTGTTTTAGAACAAGTATTTGCCGATGGTGGCGAACAGATGGCGCTAGTGCGGGAATATGAAGAAATTTCAGATAAGCTGGCGCACGGACAGGGCGATCTCGATAAACTCATGGCGCAGTTGTCAAATGTTTCCCAGCAGATTGAAGCATTGGGAGCATGGGAAGTAGAAACTAATGCTAAAGTCATTCTTAGCAAGTTAGGAATTGAAGACTTTGATGCCAAAATTAGCAATCTTTCTGGGGGCTACCGCAAGCGGATCGCCCTAGCAGCAGCTTTACTGTCGGAACCAGATGTGTTGTTAATGGACGAACCGACAAACCATTTAGATGCACTATCTGTTGAGTGGTTGCAGAGTTATCTAACTCGGTTTCGCGGTGCGCTGTTACTCATCACTCACGATCGCTATTTTTTAGATCGGGTCACAAATCGCATTATCGAGATCGATCGCGGTGACCTTTATACTTATTCCGGTAACTATGCTTATTATCTAGAAAAAAAGGCAGAAGCAGAAGAATCAGCCGTCGGCAGTCAGCGCAAACATGCCGGAGTATTACGGCGAGAGTTGGAATGGTTAAAACGAGGACCAAAAGCCCGTAGCACTAAGCAAAAAGCCAGGATCGATCGCATATACGAGATGCAGGCGCGGGAATTTAAGCAAGTGCAGGGTAAGGTAGAAATTTCTACTCCAGGTCGGCGGATTGGGAAAAAGGTAATTGAGTTAGAAAAGATTAGTAAGTCTTACGGCGATCGCACTCTTATTAAAGACTTTACATATACATTTAATCCCGAAGACCGCATTGGCATTATTGGCAGTAACGGCGCGGGTAAATCGACGCTGATGGATATTGTTACCGGACGAGTGCAGCCTGACTCCGGTACGGTGGAAATTGGTTCGACAATTCATCTTGGTTATTTTGACCAGCATTCGGAAGATTTGATGCTGAATGAAAACCAGCGCGTTATCGAATATCTCAAAGATGTAGCGGAGTTGGTTAAAACAGCAGATGGTAGCATCATCACGGCTTCCCAAATGTTGGAACGGTTTCTGTTTCCCCCCAACCAGCAATATGCACCCATCCACATGCTGTCTGGCGGAGAAAAGCGGCGGTTGTTTTTGTTGCGCGTGCTGATGAGTGCGCCCAACGTGTTGATTTTAGACGAACCGACAAACGATTTAGACGTACAAACGCTAGCGGTATTAGAAGAGTATCTAGAAGAGTTTAACGGTTGCGCGATCGTTGTTTCCCACGATCGCTATTTTCTCGATCGCGCGGTGGAGACTATTTTTGCGATCGAACCTGGTGGAAATCTGCGTCAATATCCAGGCAACTACTCTGTGTATTTGGAATACAAGCAAGCTGAAGAGGAAGAAAAGGAAATAAGTCAAAAGTCAAAAGTCAAAAGTCAAACTTCATTCCCGACTCCCGACTCCCGACTCCCGACTCCCGCGTCCTCGCGCAAGCTATCTTTCAAAGAAAAACGGGAATATGAAACGCTAGAGACTCAAATTCCCCAGATGGAAGCGCAAAAGGAAGAGTTAGAAAAGATTTTCTACAACAATCCTCCCGGCGATTTTACTGAAATGCAGCAGCTATCGGAGCAGTTAGCTCAATTAGTGCAAGCAATCGACACGGCAACCGAACGTTGGTTAGAACTGGCAGAACGGGAAAATGATTAACGGAGAGGGTGAGATTCGAACTCACGGTTCCTTTCGGAACATTCGATTTCAAGTCGAACGCAATCGACCACTCTGCCACCTCTCCAATTTAGCTACTAGCTGTTAGCTAGATATAAAAGCTAATAAATGATAGCACATTCTATTTTCTATGCAGGCTGCACGAGCTGACTTTGTTGCTGATAAAGGATTTGCTCTGATGCTATTCGATCGTCTCGATCTACCCAAACAAGAGACACTTGAGATACCATCCCAGATTGCAGATAGACTAAGGAAAAATTGCGCTGGCGATCGCCGCCATTTTCAATGATTCTAGGTACGCTAGCAGCATTGAGGTACACTGTCTCGCGGGCAATATGGACTGGCTTACGCAAGTACTTTTGGGTGTGACGTAGTTTATGGTGCATATGACCAAATGCGACCAAAGGAATCTTTTTTCCGGTGGCACGAGTTTGCGCGATCGCCTCTGTCAAATCTGGATCGCCAAAGTCACCCCCCAAGGGTTGCCAGTCCTTGCCACAAGGGTCTTCAGGGCAATCTCCTAATCCTGATGGTCCGTTATGTCCGAGAAAAATGACGGTATCGTAGGTAGCGCTACGAGCTGCTGCTACAATGCGTGCGGTAGACTCCTCAAAGCTTGCTACGCCAAATCTTTCTTGATAGAAGTCTTCGTTTTTCCAGCTCGAACCACCCCAAGTAAACGGACGGCTACCAACAACGGTTAAATTTAGTTTAGGAAAGTCTAGTTTGCCATAACCAACATGGGTTTCTCCTAATAAGTCTATTTGTTCTTGCACCCAGTCCTCTTTTTTTCGATCGTAAGGACACTTCTGGCGACCCCACGCAGTAGCGGTATACCAAGCGTCGTGGTTGCCAAACACTGCTGCTTTAGGAATGTCGAGATCGGCGATCGCTTTGACTACATCTACTGATTCATTGCCGTAGTCACCTACAAATAATGCAAGGTCGATGCCTAGTTTTTGCAATGTTATGCCATCTGCTGCTTCCCATTGGTCGTGAATATCACCGACAACTGCAATGACGGTTGTTTCATCCTGTTTGCTTTGACTGGTCATGCTTCATTCCCGATCTTCTCTTTATCCAGCATAGAAAAGCATGACGGCTTTTGGCACTGCCGTTAGGTGTTAGGAAAGATTTTGCCTCGACCAGCACCTAGTTTTGGTAAAAAGTACTATAATTGCAAGAGACTAGAAATTGTAAGTTTTATCTATTTGAATTGTGTTTACAACTGCGATCGTCCAAAATAATCCAACCCGTGAAATACCTGTAGACTTGTTTGCAGCAATTCAAGCTTTAAAACAAGAGCTGAACGCTGTGATTCTGGCACACTACTATCAAGAACCAGACATTCAAGACATTGCTGATTATATTGGCGACTCATTAGGGTTGGCTCAACAAGCTGCGAAGACTAATGCTGAAGTTATTGTCTTTGCTGGCGTTCACTTCATGGCAGAAACAGCCAAGATTCTCAATCCTAATAAACTCGTACTTTTGCCAGATTTAGCAGCAGGTTGTTCTTTAGCAGATAGTTGTCCTGCTCAAGAGTTTGCCGCTTTCAAAGCAGCACATCCAGACCACTTAGTCATTTCTTATATTAACTGTACTGCCGAAATTAAGGCGATGAGCGATATTATTTGTACCAGTTCTAATGCGGTGCAGATTGTACGCCAAATCCCTCTAGATCGACCAATTATTTTTGCTCCAGACCGCAATTTAGGGCGATATGTCATGCAACAAACTGGTCGAAATATGTTGTTGTGGCAAGGCAGCTGTATCGTCCATGAAACATTTTCAGAAAAGAAACTCGTTCAATTAAAAATTCAGCATCCAGCAGCGGAAGTTTTAGCTCACCCTGAATGCGAATCTCCTATCTTGCGCCATGCAGATTATGTTGGTTCTACAACAGCTTTGTTAAAATATTGTCAAAAGAGTTCTGCGAATTCTTTTATCGTCGCCACTGAACCAGGAATTATTCATCAAATGCGGAAAGAAGCTGCTCATAAGAATTTTATTCCTGCACCACCAATAAATAGTAATTGTAATTGCAATGAATGCCCGTATATGCGATTGAATACTTTAGAAAAGCTTTATTTAGCAATGAAGAACCGCAGCCCAGAAATTGAATTATCAGAAGAAATCGTCACGGCTGCCTTGAACCCACTACAGCGTATGTTAGCAATGAGTACTCAGCAAATTTAAGTCTACAGGTAACATATGGTTGAAATATATAGCTCTTCCATATGAACTGAGTTTAATTTTTGAAAGCTACAAACTCAATATTAGTAGCAATGTATTTGAGGAAAGTGTTTTCAGTCAGCCACCGATCTAAGCTTTCAAAACTATGATGATTAACGTAGGAAATACGATTTTTAGGTAGAAGTTGTCTATGCCAGAGATCGATGAGCTGGAACTGACTCTGGCTAAGGAGGTTTTTCACTAATTTTTTACTATACAAGCGATCGTGATAAAAATTTCCCCGTAAATGTGCTAGTCGTTGAGTCCAAGACAAGTAGTAGGGCAAGAAGAAACAAAAGAATAAGCCTTGTGGACTGAGTACTCGCCGAATTTCATGTAAAGATGCAAGATCGTTTGAAACGTGTTCTAGAACACCAAAACTCAGGACGACATCAAAGCTAGCATCATCAAAGGGAAGTAAATAGGGATGTTCTAAAGAGACGACTGATATGGATGTGCGATCGATGATAGGCGCATCCTGACCAAATGCTGCACCACTAGTTACATCACAACTAGTTACCGTAGCACCCATTTCACGTAGTAAAAAAGAAATGTGACCTTTACCGCATCCCCAATCTAGTACGCGCAAAGTTGTCAACTTAGTTTTGAACCAAGCTTCAGAACAAACTCGGATGTAGTTCGTCAAGTATAGATAAACATTGTGAGCAGCTGGATTTGTCAAAAAAGCGTGACTTTCTGTATGCTTGACTATTTCAATCAACTGATGGTTGAGTAAGAGGCGCTGCTGAAACTGTGTCTTTCTGAGAGCTATCAAATTTTGCTTGCTCTGCATTAACTTTATCTATATCTCTTTTAAAAAGAATCTACTCTGTACCTTAGTATGTAAGTTTAACTAACACAAGACTTTACGATGTGTATCATAGCAAAAGCCCCGCGATTGAGAGCGAGGCTTTTGAGGAAAAATCGACCTGGCGCGGAGCTATTGTGCCGTGGGGCAACCCCCAGAGTATCGTCGCCGCAGTCGCGTTTCACACCTGAGTTCGGGATGGATTCAG
>NZ_JTJC03000010.1 GCF_000817735.3 Scytonema millei VB511283
TCTAGGTTCGGTCGCCTTGCAGGACTGCTTTTTAGCTCGTCTCTCTTCCGGCGCTTTATTAATCTAACTAATCCCTCTCGCTCTTGTCAACTACTTGAGCAAAAAAAATTTCGGCATTTTCTGAATCCACCACTCTGCAAGGGGTTGAAGAATTATTGCGCGTTACTGCTTGACTCCCTGAGTAGTCCCTGCCCAACCGTGGGAGATTTGCGGTCGCGCTACAGTGCTAGGAAACATGGACTGGAAAGCAGAATCGCGATCGCCCAAACTTTCGTAGAAGAAGAAAGATACTCCCGCAAATCCTCGATTACGGACTGCTTGAACCTGCTGTTCAATCCGCTTCATAGGAGTAGGACGCTTTTTCAAACCTGCCAATATACCAATACTGACAGGAATACGGCTACTGACTGCTTTGATTTCTGGATGCTCTATTTCTTTAAGAAAAGTTTTCAAGTCGTCTCGATAGACTTGTAAGACAACTTCCTCTACCAAACCCTTTTTTTCCCAAGTACGCCAATCTTGTAGAGACGTGTTGTAAGCGTATTCGTGAGCATTTGGCGCTAGAGTCACGAGACAATCAGGTCTGCGAGTTTTGACCGCTTGATAAATTTGGGTCATTAACTGCGTAATTTTATTAGCACGCCAGCGCATCCACTGCGGATGACGAGGATTGGCAGGCGGCTTCTTACCGCCATTTTCCCGCTGGTAGAGTCGGGTAGTAAATGTGTCATAGCCCAAGTCAATAGGCAAACTGAAGTGATCGTCGATTTGGATACCGTCTATGTCGTACTTCAAGACAATCTCGGCAACTAAGTTGACGATAAATCGTTGCACCATTGGATGAAAGGGATTAAGCCAAACTTGGTTATATTTATTTCCTTTAGAAATTTGGCGGGAGTTGCGGCGATAGGTGATCCAGTCTGGATGACGGCGGATGAGATCGGAATTGGCGGGTGCTTTTAACCCAAATTCAAACCAGGGAATAACGCTCAGTCCTTGCTGGTGACTCTGTTGGACGATTTCGGCTAAAACATCTCTTCCTTTCAACTTCGGATTGGGATCGAGCGATCTCCCAATTGTACGTTCTGCTACAGAGCTGGGATAGAGAGTATAGCCGCGATTCCAAACGGTAGGATAAACTGTGTTGAAGTTTAATTTTGCCAATCGTTGTAAAGCTTTGCTCAAGCGATCGCGGGAAAACAGAACATCGCTGTCAATATTGGTCAACCACACTCCCCGCACTTCAGTTTCTACAGGGTGAGGCTGAGATGCTACTTGTAGCGGTAGGTGTAGTAGCAAGACGATCGCCATACATAGACTGAATAAAGCCATAAACCAAGCTCGACGCTTACCCTTCACCAGTAATCCGTCCTTTTGAGAATTTGTTGGCAGTGGATTCGATCGTCGCACATCTCATCTGTTAGCGGGAAATTATCAAATTTCATATAGACTCGCAACCGATTGTAAAGAGTTAAGTTAACGAGTTTATCGTAAGGGCGCACAGCCGTACACCTCTACCACTCCTTCTATGCTATGTGTCATAATCCAGCCTGGAGGTTATGTCTGAGGAAATGGCTGATGCCATATGAATTAGAAAAACAGGTGGCGATCGCATCTGTTATCCAGGCAGCAAAACTTTGTGTGCAGATTCAGCAAGATCGCCTTGCTGCTGCTATAGAAAAGCCAGATTTCAGTCCGGTGACAATTGCAGATTTAGGCGCTCAGGCAATTATATGTCAAGCGATCGCGGCAGCTTTTCCTCAAGATGTAGTTGTGGGAGAAGAAGATGCAAAGTTGCTGCGACAACCACAAATGTCTGAGCAACTGGAACAAATAACAGCTTACGTGAGGATACATGTATCAGAAGCATCTGCCGATCGCGTATTGGATTGGATCGATCGCGGTAACGGTAAAGTTGGCGATCGCTTTTGGACTTTAGATCCGATTGATGGTACGAAAGGATTTTTACGCGGCGACCGATACGCGATCGCCCTAGCTTTAATTGAGAATGGAGAAGTCAAGCTAGGGGTGATGGGTTGTCCGACATTACCACTAGATCTGAACCAGCCACAAGGTGAACGGGGAGTTTTGTTTGTGGCTGTCAAGGGACAAGGAGCAACTCAAATCGCTTTAAAAACTGGTGCAACTCAGCCAATTTTGGGGGCGAGAACCGCCAACAAAAGCAATTTTCGTTCGACGGAGAGTGTAGAGTCAAGACATGGTAATTTGCCCCTACAACGAGCGATCGCGCAAGCAGTTGGCATGACTGCCGAGCCACTCTCGATCGATAGCATGGCAAAATATGCTGTAGTTGCCAGGGGTGAAGCTGCTCTTTATTTACGACTACCTTGGGCAGAATATCCCGATTACCGCGAAAATATTTGGGATCATGCCGCAGGAGCAATCGTTTTAGAAGAGGCTGGCGGTCGTGTTTCAGATATGTACGGTAAGCCTTTGGAGTTTGCGACCAATGCTAAGATGCTAAACAATCGGGGCATTATTGCTAGCAGTAGCGATATCTATGATGCCGTGTTGGCTGCACTGCAAGAAAAAGTCTAAGTCGATTTAAAGCTTGTGAGTATTAAGTTAACGGTCGAACATTTGCGGCTGATTTGTACCCATGCAGAAAGTACCTATCCACATGAGTGCTGTGGCTTATTATTGGGTAAGTTGAGTCAGAATGACAAAATTTTAGTCGAGGCGATCGCCACGGAAAATGTTTGGAATCCAACAGCTGCCGCAGATTTTCAAGCGATCGATCCAAATCTGAATTTAGGCACGGAGAAAAATACTTACTACACGATCGCGCCAGAAGTGATGTTGAAAGTGCAAAAAGAGGCACGCGATCGCCAACTTGATATTATTGGGATTTATCATTCCCACCCCAACCATCCCGCCATCCCCTCGGAATTCGATCGCCTCTGTGGGTGGCAGACCTATTCGTATATCATTGTTTCAGTTCTCCAAGGCAAGGCTGGAGACGTATTGAGTTGGAGCCTTGACGATAACCATCAGTTCCAACCAGAAGAGATTGTCGTAGAAAGATTGATTTAGCGATCGCAAATTTAAGCACCAAAATTTAAGAATTGTATCGCGATCGTATCGAGTGTTTTTCCATTTAAGATACGATGTAGGGTCTGTCTGTATTCAAGATAGATTCCATCTCCCCATCACCCCCTCATGATGGTAATTAACCGGAGACGATGTTAATCCGCTCCTTTCCATCAAACTGTTATGCTCAATCCCAATTTGGATGAAATCCAACTCTCACAAGAAGAATACGAACGTTTTTCCCGCCATTTGATTTTGCCAGAAGTCGGACTGGAAGGACAAAAGCGTTTGAAAGCCGCCAGCGTACTGTGTATCGGTACGGGAGGTTTAGGCGCGCCCCTGTTGTTATACTTAGCAGCAGCCGGAATCGGACGCATCGGAATTGTCGATTTTGATATCGTCGATCGCTCCAATTTACAACGTCAGGTGATTCACGGTACGTCTTGGGTTGGTAAACCGAAGATTGAATCTGCCAAAGAGCGAATTCTAGAGATTAACCCTCATTGTCAGGTTGACCTTTATGAAACACGCTTGAGTTCGGAAAATGCGCTGGAAATCCTCAAACCATACGATATCGTCGCTGATGGAACTGACAACTTTCCTACGCGGTATTTGGTAAACGATGCTTGCGTGTTGTTAGATAAGCCCAACGTTTACGGTTCCATTTTCCGATTTGAAGGACAAGCGACTGTATTTAACTATAAGGGTGGTCCCAACTACCGCGATTTATATCCCGAACCCCCACCGCCAGGGATGGTTCCTTCCTGCGCTGAAGGTGGGGTACTGGGAGTGCTGTGTGGCATCATTGGTACAATTCAGGCAACGGAAACTGTCAAAATCATTTTGGGTAAAGGAACGAGTTTGAGCGGGCGTTTGTTACTATACAATGCCCTCGATATGAAGTTCCGCGAGTTGAAGTTGCGTCCCAATCCCGTGCGTCCGGTAATTGAAAAGTTGGTAGATTACGAACAATTCTGTGGGATTCCCCAAGCGAAAGCAGAGGAGGCAAAACAGCAGATGGATATTCAAGAAATGACGGTACAGGAGTTGAAGCAGTTACTCGATAGTGGCGCTGATGATTTCGTGCTGCTAGACGTGCGTAACCCGCACGAGTATGAAATTGCGAAGATTCCTGGTTCGGTATTAGTGCCTTTGCCAGATATTGAGAATGGCGAAGGTGTGGAAAAGGTAAAAGAAATACTCAACGGTCATCGCTTAATTGCTCATTGTAAAGCAGGACTGCGATCGGCTAAGGCTTTAGGTATTTTGAAGCAAGCTGGGATTGAAGGGACGAATGTGAAGGGTGGAATTACTGCCTGGAGTCAGGAAATCGATCCTTCCGTGCCTCAGTATTAGATCCCCCCTGTCCCCTTAAAAAGGGGGGCGTAAGGCGGACATTCCTTAAATATTAGGTGAAAAACAATGTAGTAGGGGCGCACAGCCGTGCGCCCCTACAAATTTGGGTACAAAAAATGTAGAGACATTTACGTGCCATATCTCTACATGAAGAACTACCTATGTTTGGTTAGACTGTCGCTGAAACGGGTTGATTTAGTGCTTGTTTTAAGATGTCTGCTTTGTCGGTTTTTTCCCAAGGCAAGTCTAAGTCGTTGCGTCCCAAATGACCGTAGGCAGCAACATCTTGATAGAAGCGACCACCTCTTTCCGCTGGTAGGTTACGCAAATTAAAGGCGTGGATAATGCCAGCTGGACGGAGTTCAAAATTTTGTTGGACTAACTCCAGCAAAAGGTCTTCGTCAATTTTGCCCGTGCCGAATGTTTCTACTAAAATGCTAACGGGTCGCGCTACACCGATCGCATAACTTAGTTGTACTTCGCACTTGTCAGCTAGCCCAGCAGCTACAATATTTTTTGCCACGTAGCGGCACGCATAAGCTGCACTGCGGTCTACTTTAGTGGGGTCTTTACCGGAAAAAGCACCGCCACCATGCCGTGAGTACCCACCATAGGTATCGACGATAATTTTACGTCCAGTTAAGCCGGAATCGCCTTGAGGACCGCCAATGACAAACTTGCCCGTAGGGTTGACTAGAAAGCGAGTTTGTGCGTCTGGTTTGACCTCAATATCGGCAAAAACTGGTTCTACAACCGCAGACCAAAGATCTTCTTTAATCTTGGCTTGCACTGCTTTTTCATCGGTGATGTCACCAATCGTTGGTGCGTGCTGAGTCGAGATTAATATTGTATCAATTCCTACAGGTCGTCCGTCTTCATAGGCAATGGTGACTTGAGTTTTGCCATCAGGACGCAAGTACGCCAATTGACCAGTTTTCCGTACTGCGGCTAGACGGCGAGAAATGCGGTGGGCAAGACTGATAGGTAGAGGCATCAGTTCGGGGGTTTCGTTACAAGCGAAACCAAACATGATCCCTTGGTCGCCCGCACCAGTAGAATCAAATAATTCTTCGCTCGACTGTTCGCGGGTTTCTTGAGCTGTATTTACCCCTTGAGCAATATCAGCCGACTGTTCGTCTAGGGCAACTAGTACGGAACAGCTATTAGAACAGAAGCCGTTAACAGCATCCGTATAGCCAATTTCAGCGATTTTTTGTCTGGCTAAGTTAACATAGTTAACTTGAGCTTTGCTAGTAATTTCACCAGTAATTAATACTAGTCCAGTGTTAACGACTACTTCTGCTGCGACTCGGCTGCTGGGGTCTTGTGCCAATAATGCATCTAAGATAGTATCAGAAATTTGATCGCAGATTTTATCGGGATGACCTTCGGTAACTGATTCTGAGGAAAATAGGTAGCGACGAGACAAAGGCAGTTCCTCCTTGGAGTTGCTGAATATTGAGTAAGTTTGCTTTGAGTGTAGCTATGTCAGTCGGCGATCGCCGCCGTTTTACCACTATTTACAATTAGTTATTGTGTGGACGCTATCCCCTCAGCGATTAAAAGCTAGATAGACGGTGTGTATTTTAGCCTATCTTAAACAAGTCGGTTTGTAAAAATTCTAGTAGGAAATTTGCCATCTTAACGCAACAGGTGTATTAAGTCTGTGTAAAGTTCGATCGTTTCACAGCTAACCTAAAATGCGCTTAAGTAAGGGTAATTTTCCGCGATAGGGAGGATAGCGTAAATTAATCTCGATCGCCAGAGAACGGTGCAGTACGCTCTTGTAGTGCGAAAATGTGTCAAAACTAGCTTTGCCATGATATTTTCCCATGCCACTACTACCCACTCCACCAAAGGGTAACGTGGGAACGACGAATTGCAATACGGTGTCGTTGACGCAGGCGCTACCAGAGGAAGTTTCTGCTAGAACGCGCTTTTGCAGGTTTCTGTCACGGGAAAAGAGGTATAAAGCCAACGGTTTCGGTCTTTGATTAACAATCGCGATCGCCTCAGATATATCTTGGTACGTCACGACTGGTAAAATGGGACCAAAAATTTCTGACTGCATTGCTGGTACGTCTAGGGAGGCTAACTCAATGACAGTGGGTGCAATGTAGCGTGACTCGGCATCGGTTTCTCCTCCAAAAACTATCTTGCCATCCGCTAGCAAGGCAGCCAAGCGGTCGAATTGTTTGCGATCGATAATTCTGCCATAATCGGGGCTATTTGCGGGTTGCGTGCCGTAAAATTCTGCGATGCATTTTTGAATTTTCTCGATGAATTGTTGTTTAATTGCTTCAGGGACTAAAAGATAGTCGGGGGCAATACAACTTTGTCCAGCATTGATAAATTTTCCCCAAGTAATTCGCTTGGCAGCATACTCAAGATGAATATCGGCATCAACAATACAAGGACTTTTACCACCTAGTTCTAAAGTCACTGGAGTTAAATACTTTGCTGCCGCTTCCATCACAATTCTACCTACGTTTGTCCCACCTGTAAAAAAGATATGGTCAAATTTTTCTGCTAATAGTTTTTGACTCGTTTCGGCTCCACCTTCCACAACTGAAATATAGGCAGGATCGAAATAGTTCTGTAACATTTTAGCTAAGACCTCAGTGGCGTGAGTCGCGATTTCTGATGGTTTAACAATCGCACAGTTACCCGCTGCGATCGCACCTACAAGTGGAGTAATAGCTAACTGCAATGGATAATTCCACGGACTAATAATTAAAACAATTCCTAGCGGTTCTGGATAGATTCTGCCAGCACCAGGTTGTTGCTCTATAGGAACGGCAGCTTTATGAGGTTTTATCCACTTTTTTAGATATTTGACGGCGTAGTCGATCTCTTTCTTGACTACGGTAATTTCTGTTAAGTATATTTCAACACCTGGTTTATGGAGATCTGCTTGTAATGCCTCGTTAATAGCGATTTCGTACTCAGCTATTGCCTGTTTGAGGGTTTTAAGCTGGGCAAGCCGAAAGTCTATCGATTTCGTTTTACCAGTTTGAAAAAATTCTCTTTGTTGGCGTAGCAGCTCGGAGTAATTCATAGTTTTCAATTATTTCACTACACTTTGATAGTGAAGTGCTTGCAGTAGCGCCTACGATCTTGATACAATTTACTTCACAATGGAAATATTATAATTTTTTTTAATTTAAGTTATATTCTGATTATTAAACAGAAATACTCTACTACAAGTAGCTTTTTAAAGCAAGTCGCAACAGCGATCGCCTCTCATAAAATCAATTGCAGAAAAGTCTAGTTCAAGGCGAGCGATCGCCCTTACAAATGACAAATGACGAATGACAAATAACAAGCGAATCTACTTCATCATAGGTAAGCAAACGCTAAAAGTACTACCTTTTCCAAGTTCGGAATCAACTTGTAGCGTACCTTGATGGGCTTCGACAATGCGGCGTGATAAATACAGCCCTAAGCCACTACCAGAACGCCTATGGCTACCTTGACGAAATCGTTGAAACAAAGTCTGTCTATCTTCAAAGGAAATACCAGAACCCGTATCGATCACGTCTACTTGTAAATCCGAGTCAGGATTGGTAGACATGCGAACGGTAACAGAGCCTTTATCGGTAAATTTGAGTGCATTGCCCACCAGATTAGTGAAGAGACGATGCAATTCCAAGCGATCGCCGGAAACTTTCACAGATGGAATGGGTTGCTGTTGTTGTAACTGGAGCGATACACCTTTATCTTGCGCTAGAGGAGATAGTTCTTTTACGATATCTTCTAGCAAATTTTGCAAGTCTACTGGAAAAAATGCCAAGGTCTTGCGCCCAGCCTCAAAACGATAGACTTCCAACAGCGTATTGACCATTTGCAGCAGATTTTGATTGCTGCGGATCATCGTTGCGATCGCTTCATGGATCGGCGGCGATAGTTCTCCTAATGCCCCTTGCGCCAGAAGTACGAGCATTCGATCGGCGGCAACCAGGGGAGTGCGAAGGTCGTGCGTTAAACGAGAGACAAAATCTTCTCTTTGACGGGCAATTTCATCCCGTTCGTCTACGCTGTGCTTCAACCGCAACAGCGATCGCACTCTTGCCAAAAGTTCTTCGACTTCGACAGGCTTGCGGATAAAATCGTCTGCGCCCGTGTCTAACCCTTTAGCAACACTAGGTTGGTCGTAAGCAGTAATCAGTAAAATTGGAATGAAAGGTAGTTTGGCATTTTGCCGGAGGCGCTGAGTCACCTCAAACCCATCCATTCCTGGCATCATGACATCAAGCAGAACGAGATGAGGCGGTGATTTTTCAACTTCTGCTAGTGCAGTGGGACCGTCTTCTGCCGTAGTAATGGTGTATCCTTCTTCCTCCAAAATCGTTTGAATTAGGAACACATTATCGGGAGAGTCGTCAACCACGAGGATTCGATCGGCTTTGGAGGATGGGATAGTCATGAAATCCGCACGCTGCTCAATAAATTAAGATTTTATATTTTCTAAATATCTATTCGTTGGTATCATTCTTCCTTGTCGTTACAAAATTAACCTCTTACCCAAGAGAGAATGTTTCTCCAACTACAGACCGTTACATTTTTCGGCAATGTTCGATCGCGGTAGCAAATTCATCTGCCGATCGAGCAATTGATGCAAATAGTTAGCTTCGGCAGATAGATAACAATCTGAAATAGTTAACATCAGCGATCGCGATGAAAGAGTTTAAAACAAAAAATATCTTTGTGCCATTGGTAGAATTGTAGCTGGTTCGCAAGTGAGAAGGTCTCCATCTGCCCTAACTTCATAGGTTTCAGGATCGACTTCGATGCGAGGTAGGGCATCGTTTAATTTTAAATCCTGCTTGCCGATTTGACGGGTTTGTGAGACAGCAACAGCAGGTTTTTGTAAACCTAACTGAGAAGGAATTTCTCGTTCTAAGGCAAGTTGAGAAACAAAAGTCAAGGATGTTGTCGCGATCGCACCACCGTAACTCGCGAACATGGGACGCATGTGAACTGGTTGGGGAGTGGGAATACTAGCGTTAGCATCACCCATTTGCGACCAAGCAATTAATCCGCCTTTCAACACAATTTCCGGCTTCACGCCAAAAAATGCCGGTCGCCAGAGACACAAATCGGCAAGTTTCCCCACTTCCACAGAACCGACATAATTAGCAATACCGTGGGTAATGGCAGGGTTGATCGTGTACTTGGCAACGTACCTTTTAGCGCGGAAATTGTCATTTTCTATAGATCCCCCATCGGGAGAAGATAAATGCCCCCTTTGCACTTTCATTTTATGTGCCGTCTGCCAAGTACGGATAATCACTTCCCCTACTCTTCCCATCGCTTGAGAGTCGGAGGAAATCATGCTGAACGCCCCTAAGTCGTGCAAAATATCTTCCGCGGCGATCGTTTCGCGACGAATGCGCGACTCGGCAAAGGCGACATCTTCGGCAATACTTGGATCGAGGTGATGGCACACCATCAACATGTCTAAGTGTTCGTCCAGGGTATTGAGAGTGTATGGGCGCGTAGGATTGGTAGAAGATGGTAAAACATTGACTTCACCACAGACTTTAATAATATCTGGGGCGTGACCGCCGCCAGCCCCTTCTGTATGGTATGTATGAATTGCCCGTCCTTTAAAAGCACCGATGGTAGTTTCAACAAACCCAGCTTCGTTAAGGGTATCGGTGTGAATCGCGACTTGGACATCATGTCGATCGGCGACATCCAAACAAGTATCGATCGCGGCGGGAGTCGTTCCCCAATCTTCGTGCAATTTCAAACCCATTGCCCCAGCTGCAATCTGTTCGACTAAGGCTTGGGGTTGACTGCTGTTACCCTTACCGAGAAATCCCAAATTGACGGGAAAAGCATCGGCAGCTTGCAACATCCGGTAAATGTTCCAGGGTCCAGGAGTGCAAGTCGTGGCATTCGTACCTGTAGCGGGTCCCGTACCCCCACCAATCATTGTTGTCACACCAGAGGCGATCGCTGTTTCAATTTGCTGGGGACAGATAAAGTGAATGTGACTGTCAATTCCCCCAGCCGTGACGATCGCGCCTTCTCCCGCCAAGACTTCCGTACCAGGACCGATGATAATATCTACGTTGTCTTGAATGTAGGGATTGCCAGCTTTGCCAATTTTGTAAATCTTGCCGTCTTTAATCCCGATATCAGCTTTGACAATCCCCCACCAATCGAGGATCAAGGCGTTGGTAATAACTAAATCGACAGCACCATCAGCATTAGCAATGGGAGATTGTCCCATCCCATCGCGGATGACTTTACCACCGCCAAACTTGACTTCATCGCCGTAGGTGGTAAAGTCTCGTTCGACTTCAATAAATAATTCTGTATCGGCGAGGCGGATGCGATCGCCTGTTGTAGGACCGAAGGTTTCGGCGTAGGCGCGGCGATCCATGCGATAGCTCATAGATATTCCTTGTCAGAGTCTATAGGAGATTGAACCATACAGATACAGAAAATATCGAGAAAAAATTTATATAGGTTTCACAAACTCTACGAAAACTATCCCTCCAGCGCCCCATTGACGCTACCGTTGAAGCCATAGACTTGTCGAGTTCCAGCTAAGGGGATAATGGTAACTTCCCGTTCGTCTCCTGGTTCAAACCGGACAGCCGTACCTGCGGGGATATCTAAACGCATCCCTTTTGCCCGTTCTCGATCGAATTCTAAGGCAGGATTGACTTCAAAAAAATGATAGTGAGAACCAACTTGGATCGGGCGATCGCCTGTATTTGCTACTCGTAAAACAGTTGTAGGACGACCTGCATTTAATTCGATTTCCCCCGACTGGACGATCGTTTCACCTGGAATCATTGCCTATTCCTCGTCTTGCTATTTACTGATGAAATAAAGATATTGTAGCGATCGCTGACATCGAGCGCGTTCGCACGCCAAACTATAATCTGTTTAGTGTCAACTATTTCTAGCCACCCAATTTTATTCACAAAATGTTAATTAGTGCAAACTTGTTTGAAGCTAATTATGAACTTACTCCAAAAAATTGCCTACAGCAATTTTTTGGAGTGTTATTTAGAATACACTTATTTAAGCAAAAGCGAGTATGATCGCTATTTCTGGCTATGAGATTGTTAACAAAATTTACGAAAGCGATCGCTCGGTGGTTTACCGAGCGTGGCGAATCCGCGATCGTCAACCAATTATTTTGAAAATTTTAAAAGCAGAGCAACCTAGCTTAGAAGAACTGATTCGGTACAAGCAAGAATATGAGATTACTCATTCTTTAAATTTATCTGGAGTCGTAAAAGCTTACAGTTTAGAAAATTTTCATAACACTGTATTAATTACTTTAGAAGATTTTGGCGGTGAGTCTTTAGAAATTCTCAGCCAAGTTAAAAAGCTTAGTCTCAAAGATTTTCTCGAAATTGCGATTCTCATAGTAGAGAGTTTGAGCAAAATTCATGCAGCAAATATAATTCATAAGGATATTAGTCCAGCTAATATAGTTTTTAATTCCGCTACCAAGCAGCTCAAAATTATTGACTTTGGAATTTCTACTCTTGTATCTAAAGAAAATCCTAATTTCGGTCATCCCAGTATTTTAGAAGGAACTCTGAGTTACATCTCTCCAGAACAAACTGGTAGAATGAACCGCAATGTTGATTATCGAACAGATTTTTATTCTTTAGGAGCAACTTTCTATCAATTACTCACCCACCAACTACCATTTGATACTGACGATCCTTTAGAACTCATTCATTGTCACCTTGCTAAGCAGCCAATTCCGCCCCACCAAATCGATCCTAGTATCCCTCTAACTCTTTCACAAATAGTAATAAAACTATTGGCAAAAACCGCTGAAGAACGCTATCAAAGTGCATGGGGAATCAGCGCCGACTTAAAAAAATGTTGGCAGCAATTAGAGAACGATCGTACTATTACTGAATTTGAATTAGGCAAAGAAGATATTTCTGACAAATTACAAATTCCTCAAAAACTTTATGGTAGAGAACGAGAGATAGAGATTCTATTAGCGGCTTTTGAGAGAATTGGTGAAGAAGGACAAGGAAGACAAGGAGGACAAGGGGAACAAAGGAGAAATATACCAACTACCAACCACGAATTCAAACCTGAATTAGTCTTAGTCCGTGGATATGCTGGCATTGGTAAATCATCTCTCGTACAGGAAGCTTTTAAATTAGTTACTCAAAGAAGAGGATATTTTGTTCAAGGAAAATACGAGCAATATCAACGACATATTCCTTATTTTGGCTTAATTAAAGCACTACAAGAATTAGTTCGTCAACTCTTATTAGAAGACTCAGATCGATTAGCAAAGTGGCGCGATCGCATTCTCGCTGCTTGCGGAGAGAATATCGGAGTTCTGATTGATGTTGTTCCCGATTTATCATTACTTTTAGGTCAGCATTCAGCAAGCGCAATTTTAAATCCAACAGCAGCAGAACATCGGTTTAAATTAGTATTTCAAAAATTGATTCAAGTATTTGCCCAGGCAGAACATCCACTCATAATTTTTTTAGACGATCTTCAGTGGGTAGATAGTGCTTCTTTACAACTAATTCGGGTTTTAGTCACGGAAAGAAACAAGTATTTATTTTTAATTGGGGCATATCGAGACAATGAAGTGAATGCCTTTCATCCTCTCAGTTTAAGTTTAGAGGAGTTAACTAAACTTGGAGTTGCAATTCATTATATCTCTTTAATACCTCTGAATATATCTCACATTAATCAGCTACTTTCTGAAACTCTCAAGTGCGATCGCGACGTGACAGAACCTTTAGCAAAACTGATTTTAGAGACAACTCACGGTAATCCATTTTTTATTAATGAGTTTATAGCTTATTTGGCAGCAGAGAACTTATTAAAGTTTGAACGAGCGAGACAAATTTGGTACTGGGATTCAACAGAAATTCAACTAGCTCAAGTAACTCATAATAATCTTACCGAGCTTCTTGTTAAGAAAATTCAAAAGCTCGATGACAATACACAGCAAATTTTAAAACTAGCAGCATGTATTGGTAGTTCGTTTGAGTTATCTACTTTAGTTGGCTGTATGACAAAACCTACTGAAGTCATAGTGGCACTACTACAACCAGCGATCGCTGCTAGTTTAATTATCCCTATTGACAACGATCGCACGGGAATTGAGTTAGGTATTTCTCTAAGACGAATATTAACAGTGAGATATAAATTCGCTCACGATCGCATTCAACAAGCCGCCTACTCATCGCTCCCAGAAGGTACAAAACAAACTTTGCATCAAATAATTGGTCGAACCCTACTACAAAATACTCCATTAGATAAGCAAGAAGAAAAAATTTTTGATATTGTCAATCATCTAAATTTCAGCAGCTCTCTATTACAGAATCAAACGGAAAAAGATGAATTAGCAGCATTAAACTTAACTGCTGCCAAGAAAGCTAAAGAATCTATCGCTTATGAGTCAGCACTGAGTTATGCAAGTTTGGGTATTAAACTTATCGAAGAAAACAGCTGGCGACGACACTACGAGCTTTCACTTGCCTTATTTTTAGAAGCAGCGGAAGCAGCATATTTGTGTGGCAAATTTACTTCAACAGAAAATTATACAGATATCGTACTACAACAAGCAAAAAATTTATTAGATAAAGTTAAAGTCTATGAAATTAAAATTCTCGCTCATGTTGCTCAAGGAAAACCACTTGCAGCCGTCAACATAGCAATATACGCCTTGCGGCTTTTAGGAGTTAATCTACCTCACAAAGTGAGTAAGTTTAAGATTTCACTAGCGGCGATCGCCACCAAATTTATCTTATGTAATAAACACTTTGAGGCACTAGTTAACCTACCAGCTATGAGCAATCCCCACACATTAGCTGCCATGAAAATTATGGGGATAGCAGGTTCGCCTACATATAATGCTGCGCCACAATTCGCTCCCTTATTAGCATTTGCTGGAGTCAATCTATCGCTAAAATATGGCAATACAGCAATGTCTGCTTATGGTTATGCCAGTTATGGAGTGATGTTATGTGGCGTGTTGGGAAATATTGATACTGGCTATCAATTTGGTAAACTTGCTTTAGACCTATTAGAAAAGTTTCAGGCAAAGGAATTAAAAGCTAGAACTTTCCTGGTGTTTAATAATTTTATTCGACACTGGAAGGAACATGTTAGAGAAGGGTTACCGTCCCTTTTAGAAGCTTATCAAAGTGGATTAGATACGGGTGACATTGAATTTGCTGCCTATTGCGGGTTTATTTATTGCTATCATTCCTATTTTGTCGGTAAGGAATTGACAGCACTCGCACAAGAAATGGAAACGTATTTGCAAGCAAGCGATCGCCTGAAACAAGAGACAGCCTTGCATTTACTACAACTCTACAGACAATCTGTTGCAAACTTGTTAGGAACAACAGAAAATTCGTGTTTTTTTAGTGGTGAGTACTATGATGAAAAAAAAATATTGCCATTACTATTAGCAGTGAATCATAAAACTGCTTTATTTCACTTCTATTGTCAGAAACTTGCACTCAATTATCTATTCGAGGCATACGATCGCGCTGCGGAAAATGCATTGCAAGCCAAAAAATATATTGATGGTGTCATTGCTTCTCTATCTTTACCTGTCTTTAATTTTTATCATTCTTTAACTTTAATATCAACTTATAACTCTGCTTCAGCTTGGCAAAAAAAACAGATTTCAAGTCTTGTCAAGACGAATCAAAGGCAAATGCAAAAATGGGCTGATTCTGCACCTATGAATTATTTGCATAAATATTATTTAGTTGAAGCCGAGAAAAATCGAGTTCTTGGCAATTCTGTTCGAGCAATAGATGACTACGATCGTGCCATTTCTTTAGCTAAAAAATATGCATATTTACAAGAAGAAGCATTAGCAAACGAACTAGCAGCCAAATTTTATTTAGAATTAGGCAAAAATACGATTGCTCGCATTCATCTTTTAAATGCTAGATCCTGTTATTTAGTCTGGGGTGCGACAGCTAAAGTAAAGGCTTTAGATACTAAATATGCTCAATTACTTTTTACTTTGACAAATCAGTCTCATAAATTAACTGCGAGTCATAGCACTAAAATTCATACATCCGATCGCTTGCTCGATTTAAATACATTCATTAAAGCCGCGCAAATCATTTCTGGCGAAATTGTTTTTCAAGATTTAATTCATAAAATCATGCAAACTGCGATCGAGAATGCAGGCGCAGAGTTAGGTTGTTTATTATTAGTTCGAGATCGACAGCTAGTCATAGAAGCAGCTATATCTATCATGTCAGCCGAGCAGACGATCTCTTTTCCGATACCAGTGACAAACGATATACTACCAATTTCTTTAATTAACTATGTAGCCGAGCATAAACTTGATGTGGTTCTGCAAAACACTATTGATAGCTACAATTTTGCCCGCGATCCTTACGTTCAATTACACAAACCTAAATCGGTATTGTGCGCCCCAATTTTGAATCAAAATCAACTCATAGGCATTTTCTATTTAGAAAATAATCTTGTCATAGGCGCATTTACGAGCGATCGATTAGAAACTTTGCGGCTGCTGTGTTCTCAAGCTGCAATTTCCTTAAAAAATGCCCAACTGTACCAAGACTTAAAGCGATCGGAAATGAAAGAGCGAGAAAAAGCGAGTCAATTAGAAAAATCATTACAAGAACTGCAAATCGCTCAAAATAACCTCGTACAAGTACAAGAACAACTACTGCATGATGCCTTTCACGATCCCCTCACCGATTTACCCAATCGTGCTTGGTTGATCGAGCGTTTAGAACAAGCAATCAAAATGCACAAACGCTATCCAGATTATCTCTATGCTTTACTATTTATCGACCTAGACCGCTTTAAAGTTGTGAATGATAGTTTGGGGCATTTGGTAGGAGATGAGTTGATTAAAAGTGTTGCTAGCAGGTTAAAACTGACTTTACGTGCCTCAGATACAGTAGCGCGACTCGGAGGCGATGAATTTGTAATTCTACTAGAAAACATTCACGATCTTGAAGAAGCGACTGTGGTAGCAGACAGAATTCAAGCACGCTTAAAACAACCATATCGGCTGCTGGAATATGAAGTTGTTACCAGCGCGAGTATTGGCATCACGTTCAGCACGATGAATTACGAACGAGCCAGCGATGTTCTCAGAGATGCGGATGCAGCCATGTATCATGCTAAAGAGCAACATAAAGGACGATATCAAATCTTTGCCCCCGCAATGCAAGCCCGAGCGATCGCCCGTTTGCAATTGGAAAGCGATTTACGACGGGCGATCGCTCAACAAGAACTCTCCCTGCATTATCAACCGATCGTTCAACTATCTAGCGGCTGTCTGACTGGATTTGAAGCTTTGATCCGCTGGTCTCATCCCCAGCAAGGTTGGATCGCACCAACAGAATTCATTCCAGTTGCAGAAGAAACTGGATTAATCGATTCTTTGGGTTGGTGGGTATTGCATCAAGCTTGTCTACAATTACAAACTTGGCGCGAACGATTTCCTAAATATCATAGCCTTGCAGTCAACGTTAATTTGTCAGTGCAACAACTCAAACAAGCAGATGCAGCCGAACGGATCGAGCAAATTTTACAAACAACTCAACTACCAGGAGAATGTTTGAAACTCGAAATTACCGAAAGCTGCTTGTTAGAAACAGTAGACTTAGCGCCACAGTTATTAGAACGTCTCCAAGCTTTAGGAGTTCAACTGTGTATCGATGATTTTGGTACGGGTTATTCTTCTCTCAGTCGCTTGCACGATTTACCCATCGATACGCTGAAAATCGATCGCTCTTTTGTCAACCATCTCGGATCTAGCCGCCACACCGCAATTGTACAAACAATCGTTACGCTAGCACGCAGCTTGGGCATAGATGCAGTAGCAGAAGGCATAGAAACTCAATTGCAGTTGGAAAAACTCCAGCAATTGGGCTGCAATTTAGGACAAGGATATTTATTTTCTCAACCTGTAGACAGTCAGAAGGCGGAAGAATGGTTGACAGTTGACAGTTAACAGTTGTCAGTTGTCAGTTATCAGGGTGTGGGGTGTGGGAAGTGTGGGGTGTAGTGGAGCTAACTGGTCGCTGGTCGCTGGTCACTGGTCACTGATAACTGCTCCCTGCTCCCTAATAACTGACTAACTATCAAATTGTGTTTCGCAAAAACATTGGAGAATTTCAATACAGTTAGCGATCGCGCCTAAATGAGCAATCTCATATCCGTGAGTATTTTGCGTGGGAAATGCCAAACACGCAGCACGCGCAACGTGTCCGAATTTCATGGCGATCGAAGCGTCGCTACCAAACCCGCTGAGGGTTGCTAACTGCAAGGGAATATTTCTTGCTTCTGCTGCATGACGCAGTTGTTGGTTTAATCCCTCATCGTAAATTCCATAACCATCTTGAGACAAAATTACGGGCGCTTCCCCAGACTGAATCGGATACTCTGAGGAAAGGGGACAGATTTCTAAGGCGATTAATCCATCCAAGCGTTGCTGCTGCGTGAAATATAGCGCCCCAATTGCTCCCACTTCTTCTTTTGCCGAAGCTACCAAATAGATATCTACTGCTGGTTGTTGAATTCTCTCAGCTAAAGCTAGCAAGATCGCGACGGAAGCTTTGTTATCTAAAGTGTAGCTGGCAATATGGTCTTTTAATCGGATCGGGCGCTTGCGATGCTTGCCAATCGCCATCCGCGTACCCGCACGAACTCCCGCAGCTGCGAGTTCTTCAGGAGTAAGCATAGTTTCAATCCAGGCATCTTCCCATCTGACAGGCGTATCTTCTTGTTGCACTTTTTGGGGTGACTCGTGGGAAACGTGGCGGGAACCAAAGCTGAGAACGCCGCTAATCGTTTCGTTGTCTCCCAGTAAATCTACAACTCCTTCGCCATATACCCAAGGGAAAGCACCACCTAGTTTTCTGACTTCTACGCACCCATCATCGCCTACATGCTTGACAATTGCGCCAATTTCATCTTTATGAGCAGTAATCGCGATCGCGCCTTGAGCATCTCGCCCAGGAATTTTGGCAATAATATTATCGGCACGATCCAGCCACACTTCTACCCCCAAGGCAGAGAAGCGATCGAGCAGAAATTGATTAATCTCTGCCTCGACTCCACTGGGAGAGTGATGCATGACTAATTCTTCGATAGTGGTAAATAGGCGATCGTAGTTAGACACGAAGGATGAATGAGAATGAGGTGTAGAGATGTTGTCTGCAATGTCTCTACAGTAACAAGAGGTGAGCGATCGACTCCATCGATCTTCGATAATTGTTCCTCATCTCTTCTTGTATAGCGATACCGTAGTCCCTGCCGCAGTCCCAAGGGTAGCCAACACAAATGCATTTAATCCAGCAGTTGATGATTCAGAAGTTGATTTAGCAGTAGATCTAGATTTGAGGCTAGATAAAGCTAATTCTCCTACTAACGCATGGACTCCAGTTGTGGGGTGCAAATTGTCCCAGAAGAGATATTCGTTAGGATTGCTGCATACGCTTGTTTGAGTCAAGCAAGTATCGGTAACGTTGGTCAGTCCAAACTCAGATGGATTGGCGATCGCGCGTCTGAATAAAGAATTCACGTCCACTGAGACAATATTAGTATTGGTTCTCTTATTCAAGACTTGCAAAGTTGCTGCTAAGCCAGTGTTATGAAATTGAGTCAAAGCATTCAGGTTGTTAGCAATTTCTTCATTATTCCTAGTAGCGGGGATGCGTCCCAAATCCGGTAGATTTACCACTAAAATATGTCTTGCTCCACGCTCTGCAAGAGTACTGACTGCTGATGTAATGTTGTTAACTGGTACGAACGGATCGGTGACTCCGCCTCCTAAATAGTCATTTGCTCCCACCCAAATCACGTAAAGCGCTCTACGATCGGCTTTAGTGTTCTTAGCTTTAAAATTCTCTAGCTGCTGCTGCAATCCTGGTAAAGGAGGCGTGTTGGGAGGTAGTGGGGCAGTAGTATTATTCTTGCCAGTCGTGGCTCCACCAAAAGCATAATTCGTGCGGCGATCGCTACTCAAACCTAAACTGTCTGCCAGATAATCGATCCATACTGGACCGTTAGAGAAACGTCCTTCAAAGTACGGTGGACTCGGAGGAATGGGCGGACTCGGAGGAATGTCTGTAGCTTGAAATGTATTACCCGTATCGGAAAGGCTATCGCCAAACACGACGATCTGACTGAAAGGAGTTTTTGCTTGCGCCTGTAACGGCACAATACACGAACCGATCGCCAGTCCTGTAGCAAAAATTTTGATTCTAACGTTCTTTTTTTTTGCCATCTAGTTTTACCAGGGAGTAGAGAGCAGGGAGCAGGGAGCAGTTATCAGTGACCAGTGACCAGCGATCGATTAATTCCGAATTCTCTCCACTACACCCCACACCCTGATAACTGAGAACTGATAACTTTGTACAGACGTTACATGTAACGTCTCTACACTGACAACTGACAACTGACAACTGACAACTGACAAAAAATTCTACCATTAGTTAGAATCATCTCCCCTGCCAGACATACAACCATCCTTGGTATACTACAATGTATTACAAAGGGAATAGCATGATTTTTTCGAGCTATTTGCCAACAACAGCCCTAAGTCAGTGCAACAATTCATGACTAGCATTGCCAGATCGTCGCAAACTGAAGTTGTAGCGCTCGCAGCCTACGACTTGTGGAAATCCTATCGCGATCGCCCAGTCGTGCAGGGAGTCAACTTCACGCTCAATCCAGGGGAGATTTTAGGCTTGCTCGGTCCCAACGGTGCGGGAAAAACGACAATTGTGAGAATGCTTTATGGCTCTGTCAGACCCGATCGCGGCTTCGTCCAGTTAGGGCAAAATAAAATTCAGTTGCAGGGACGAGCAGCTAGAGCAAAAATGGGAATTGTCACCCAAGAAGACAATCTCGACCCTGACTTTACAGTTTGGGAAAACTTAACATATTTCGCTCACCACTATCGAATTACTGGAGCGGCAGCACGTCAACGTGCCGGAGAATTGCTGGCTCTGGTAGGATTAGAAGACCGTGGCAGTTCCTTAGTTGACGAACTTTCAGGCGGGATGAAACGGCGGTTGGTACTAGCACGCGCGTTAATTAACCACCCTCAAGTTGTATTTCTCGACGAGCCGACAACAGGACTTGACCCAAATGCACGCCAAGATTTTTGGCGTTTGGTACTGCAATTGAAACAAAACGGTTGCGGAGTGCTGTTGACAACTCATTATATGGATGAAGCGCAACGACTGTGCGATCGCTTGTTGTTACTCCAGCAGGGCAAAATTCTCGATCGCGGTACGCCCGCAGAATTAATCGAACGTACAGTAGGTTTAGAAGTGGTGGAAATTATCGGGGTTCCTGAACCTACGATTCAACAGCTCGCCCAACAAGCAGGTACTTGGTATCACCCATTTGGCAATAGCTATTTACTTGGGCTACCAGCAAATCCCCAATTTTGGCAGCAACTTCAAACTATAACTCCAACTCCGCCCATTCGTCGTCCCACTAATCTCGAAGATGTTTTCTTACGACTGACAGGAACAGCACTGGCATGAAACGGATTTCAGTCACAGCTTGGGGTATATATTCTGTCTGGCATCGTCATGCCAAGGTGTATCAAAAAACTTGGTTAGTTAACAGTTTGCCACCATTATCCGAACCTTTGATCTATTTAATTGCATTCGGCTACGGTTTGACCCCTCTGATTGGCGATGTAACTTATCAAGGGCAAACCGTTAGCTACTTGCAATTTATTGCCCCCGGCATGATTGCAGTAGGGATACTCTTCCAATCTTTTTTTGAAGGTGCTTTCGGTAGTTTTATCCGCCTGAGTTATCAAAAAACATGGCAAGCACTCCTCACCGCTCCCTTAAGTTTTACGGAAGTCTTCTTAGGCGATTGGTTGTGGGCAACGACGAAAGGCTCAATGGCAGGAATATTGACTGGTCTAGTTGCAATGAGTTTAGGGCTGTACTCGGGTTGGCATTTGCTGGGATCTCTGCCTCTCATTATCTTGGGTAGTATGCTATTTGGTGCGTTAGGGCTGTTTACTGCGGGTACGGTGCGGACTGTGGATCAAATTAACGTGCCAATCTTTTTATTCGTCGTTCCCATGTTTACTCTGTGCGGCACTTATTTCCCGCGCGATACCCTGCCACCACTGCTGGGTTATGTTGCTAGTATCCTACCCTTATCAGCACTAGTTGACCTGCTACGTTGGTCGCTAGGCTTACCTCAATTCTGGTATTTGCAGGTTGTATGGTTACTATTGTGGTTGAGCGTTTTTACTGTATTGGCTTGGCGACAGATTTATCCGCAGTTAGTTCAATAGTTGAACTGAACCATCTCAAAATACCTCTAGCGATCGCACCAGATTGCATTGATAAAATCGGGATGACTGGATTCGAACCAGCGGCCCCTTCGTCCCGAACGAAGTGCGCTACCAAGCTGCGCTACATCCCGCGATCGTTTTGAGTCATCTGATGACTCAACATCAAAGCATTGTAACATACCTGTCTACCTGCTGAAATTTCGCTTTTGGGTCAGACAGGGGATGAGGTACATAGATCTGTAGGGGCGCTTTCTCTGTGCGCCCCTACGCATGTATTACACCTGCATGGAAAACGCTATATAGCGAGCCTAAATGATTTGTGAATCTGGGATATTGCTGGTTGACGGTTGACGGTTAACGGTTAACTGTCAACTGTTAACCGTCAACCACCACAACCACCACAACGAGCGGTTCATGACTCAAATAGAATCGCTATCGAATTTCAATTTTTCGGTAAAGTTTGAAATTTTATATATCAAGCAGCACATGGATCGGCTAAAATAAGTAAAAGTTTTCACAGAGAGAACGGCTTACTGTTTGCGCGATGAAATAGCAAGAGTGGCTCTCAGGAAAACTTGATTATACATATCTTTCTACGCGAGAAACCGAGAAGAAATCGCCTGAGCTTTTTTGGCTCAGGCAACTTATAACCTGGTCCACTTCTTCAGACTACTTCACGCTCATTTAGATCGATAACAGTAAATTTCCCTAAAACCAATAGAGGAGTTACCAATAAAATCAGTATAAATATGGTAGCTATCTAATTCGCAAAGCTTTTCCTAGCTTTTCAATGACAAACGATCCGGATTCATGCAGATTTTGTGCAGCAAAAAATAGGGATATGGCATAACTAAATCCCTATACGCATGTTAGGCAGTGATAGATCGAACTGTGATGCTAGCTCAATCGAGGCTAAAAAAAGATTCAATCTGCGCTCTGAATAATTTGTTACTTTGGCTCGTTAAATGATAGTCGCTCGCCAAACTCTTCATTGTAGCCTTCTTCACCGTGTTCGCTAATATCCATACCTTGAAGTTCTGCTTCTGGTTTGAGTCGCAGTCCTACGGTCACATCCAAAATTTTCATTAAGATAAAAGTTCCAATTGCCGCGATCGCGTAAGCAATTAAAACTGCAACAATTTGAACGATAAACTGGTTGAAATTTCCCCGCAACAAACCATCTTTACCAGCTGAATTAACTTCCGTAGTAGCGAAGATACCCGTGAGAATTGCGCCCACTGTTCCGCCCACACCATGCACGGGAAAAGTATCGAGGGAATCGTCAAACTGCAACTTTGCTTTAAAAGTGACGGCATAGAAGCAGACTAAAGCGGTGATACTACCAATCAGAATTGCTGCTAAAGGCGTAACAAATCCCGCAGCAGGCGTAATACCTACTAAACCAGCTACAGCACCAGTAGCCGCACCAACAGCGGTAGGTTTGCCTCGCAACACCTTTTCTAGAATCAACCAAGTGAGCGCTCCCGCTGCCGCACTTGTATTTGTCGCCACAAATGCCACTGTCGCCAAGCCACCGGAAGCTAGCGCACTGCCAGCATTAAACCCAAACCAACCAAACCAGAGTAAACCCGCACCGAGCAAAATGAATGGGACGTTGTGGGGAGGAGCAATTCGGTCGGGATAGCTTTTGCGCGATCCCAAAACATAAGCTGCAACGACGGCGGAGACTCCAGAACTGATATGCACGACCGTACCACCAGCAAAGTCGAGCGCACCCATCCCACCATATAAACCCAGCAAACCGCCCTTTGCCCAGACCATGTGAGCGAGTGGGGTATAAATTAGGGTTGACCATAGCAGTACGAACAGAGCGTAAGCCGTGAAACTCATCCGCTCCACGATCGCCCCAGAAATCAGTGCGGGAGTGATAATGGCAAACATGGCTTGATAAATCATGAATGCCTGATGGGGAATCGTTGGGGCATAGGACAGCACTTCTGCGGGGTTTGTCCCTTTGAGGTAGTCGGTGGTTTCTAACCCGACACCATTTAACCCAAACCACTGCAACCCACCAATAAAAGGTAGTCCAGGGGCAAAAGACAGGCTGTAACCCCAAAGTATCCAAGTCACGCCAACGATCGCCATTAGCAAGAAGCTCATCATCAGCGTATTTAGGATGTTACGCGATCGCACGAATCCACCATAGAAAAAGGCTAGTCCTGGTGTCATCAACAAGACTAAAGCAGCCGACATCAGCATAAATGCCGTATCTGCTGCGGTTTGCGCGTTGGCGATCGCTGCATTTACGTCGCTCGGTGCAGCAATTGCCTGCCCCGCGAGGGAGAAGATTAACCCAAAGACAATCGCGATCGCGATCGAAACTTTTTGCAACACTGTTTTTTCCTTAGACTTCCAACAGTTGTAGAACAATTCCACCTATGATGCGTGGATACCATTCCATCAATATCCCAGCCATGATTCTGTGTTTAGAAATACATTTTACCTGCTGTCATCCCCCTTGCGATAGAGCAATAAAAAATCTGCTATGAGTTTCAATTCAGTTGAAACTGACAGCAGATTATTTTTACTCAACTAGCAACGAACTAGAAAAAGCTCAGTCAAAAAGTTTAGTAAGGATTGCTGGATACATCGCCAGTCCGCTTACCCATATTAGTAGTACTACTATCAGCAAACCCAGTCACATCAGTTTCTTTGAGGAAACCACTGTATGCCTCCATACCGTGTTCGCCGATATCCAAGCCTTCAAATTCCTCTTCGGGAGTCACGCGAATTCCCAAAGTTGCCTTCAGCGCCAGCCAGAAGATAGTAGATAACAGGACGGTTATACCGCCAACAGTAATGACACCAATGAACTGCGCCCATAGTTGCGAGAAACCACCACCGAGCAGCAATCCTCTCGCAGGTCCCAATCCATCTTCATACAAGTTCAGCGCTCCACCTGGACCTTCAGCAAATAAACCCACACACAGAGTCCCGAATATGCCACAGACAAGGTGAACGGAGGTTGCACCTACAGGGTCATCAATTTTGATTTTGTCGAAGAAGGTAACGGAGAAGACAACAATAATACCAGCAATCAAACCGATGACCGCCGACCAAGGCACGCTCACGAAAGCACAAGGAGCAGTAATTGCCACTAGACCCGCCAGAATTCCATTGATAATCATGGACAAGTCAGGTTTACCCAAGTAAAGCCAAGCAACGATAGTGGCAGCAATACCACCCATAGACCCAGCTAGGTTAGTCGTGACTGCAATATGAGCAATACTAGGGTTAACTGCCATCGTAGAACCAGGGTTGAAACCGAACCAGCCCAACCACAGAATTAAACAGCCTAGAGTAGCAATACTCATGTTATGCCCAGGCATGGCGACTGAAGAACCATTTTGGTATTTCCCGATTCTCGGTCCTAAGAACGCCGCACCCATCAAAGCTGCCCAACCACCTACAGAGTGGACTACAGTGGAACCTGCAAAATCCCAGAATCCAGCTTTTGCCAACCAACCGCCACCCCAAATCCAATGACCTGTAATTGGGTACGCAATTCCGACTAACAATACGCTAAAGATTAAGAAGTCTACAAACTTGATCCGTTCCGCTACTGCACCCGAAACAATCGTAGCAGCAGTACCAGCAAATACAAGTTGGAATAAGAACTTGGCAAGTAATGGTACTCCTGCCCAGTTGAGCGCACCAAACACGCCTTTGTACGCATCTGCGGTTGCCGGACTGTTATCTGCTCCCGCCAAGAACCAGCCAGTCGTACCAACGAAGGGATTGCCATCGCCGAACATTAAACCAAATCCGATCGCCCAAAACGCCACGGTAGAAAGGGCAAATACGATCAGGTTTTTCGACAAGACGTTAACAGCGTTTTTCTGACGGCAAAAGCCAGTTTCTAACATACAGAAACCAGCATTCATGAAAAACACTAAAAAGGCAGCAATACACACCCAAAGAGTATCTATTCCTACCTTGAGATTTTGTAATTCCTCCGCTACTTTATCTTGACTTGCAGGTGCGGCATCTTGGGCAACTGCGGCATAACCCCACGCCAGCACAATAACTACTGTTAGGGGAATGCAAGCCTGCCAAGAAGGAGACAATCGCTTCACCGCTAACTTCAGGTGCGCGAATAGAGATGTATGCTGAGATAAACGCTTCATTCCAGCAGCAGGTAGCCGCTTTCTATTTATTCTGCGTTTATTTTTGGGTCTTAGTTTTAACATCATCACTTGTAACTATCCTCAAGCGGGCAAAAACTCTATAAAGTGGCTGATTAGCTACCAATTCTCGATTCAGAAGCGGCTATCATTTAAACTCAATAACCTAATGCTGTCGATCTTGTGGTGTTTTTTCAGTTGTAAGCTAACTACCACAAAACTTGGCGCTACTCATAGCTGTAGGTTTAAATCTACAAAAAAGTATGCATACACCAGTATGGGCAGATTGAAGTCAACACTTTTACCCGTGAAAACCATTAGCTTGTTGTGTATTAGAATTAAGATTTTGTATTTTTTCTATTTTTGATTCTGTATCATTAGTTACATTAAATCAAGATTTCCTGACAAATCTAAATACAGCAAAATACAGCCCAGAAAATTCAAACAATGCAACTAGGGCAGAAGTATTGCCAGTAATGAGATTGAGTCAAGCTGAGTGCTTGGACTGATGCACCCTCAGTAACTTGGCTTCAGATCGCTACATATCCGTCCAATCCCTTGATTTTCAGTATATTTTATTGCATATTACTAAGTATATTTAGGTAAGCAAGCAATTTGGTTGCACTTACCTTTGCATCATAGACATCACTCGTGCTTAACTAGAATGTCCGTGGGTTCAATTGATAGTTAGCCCTTGTCGATCGCCATAAGTATTGAACAGAGCTACGAGCCATTCGGATTCAATTTATCGCTTATCTGGCTTAACGTAAAGCAACGAACAAGGCAAGCGATCGCCCTTTGAACAGAATATTACCTGTTATTTGATACCAACTGTTTAATACCAATTTTTGTAGGCAGGGTGAGATGACTGTTCTTCAGGCTTTTAGAACCAACTCGTAGATGATGGACTACAAATTAGCAATGTATTTTTGATAACCTATCTGTTCTAACTTTGCCTGCTTTTCCATCACGGTATTTGCCAAGCTTTGGCGATATTGTTGTACCTTTGTCAATAACTCTGGTTGATGAGTTGCCAGAATTTGTACGGCTAACAAGCCAGCATTTTTCGCATTACCAATCGCTACTGTAGCCACAGGAATTCCCGCAGGCATTTGTACGATTGAGTAAAGGGAATCTAGCCCCTGTAAGTGGCGGCTAGCTACGGGAACGCCAATCACAGGTAGGGGTGTGAGAGCAGCAACCATACCTGGTAAATGGGCAGCACCACCAGCACCAGCAATAATGACTTTGAGTCCGCGTTGGTGAGCAGATTGGGCATACTCTACCATTCGTTCTGGGGTACGGTGGGCAGAGACAATCGCCACTTCTACAGCCAGAGCAAATTCTTCGCAAACTGCGATCGCATCTTGCATCGTCGGTAGATCGGAATCGCTACCCATAATAATGCCAATTTGGGGTTGAGTCATAAGAGAAGTGAGGAGTGAGGGATGAGGAGTGAGGAAGGCATTGGTTCGACTTGGCGAGAAATAGAGAGATAGGGTTAGTTATAAACTAAATTGGCACTGGAATTTAGATAGATTTTTTGGATAAGGGTGGCTAGATCGATGACTCATGCAGTAGATATTATCAATGCTCGCGTGCCTGGTTACGCGCAATTGCAGGGAATTCGGATCGATCTACACGGGCAAATTTCCGCAATTGAACCGATGGATCGATTTATTAAAAAAATTCCGCCAGCCGATTTGCAAATTATCAATTTAGCAGCAGATCGGATATCTTTAGGCGCAGTCGATTTGCAGATTAACGGGGCGCTAGGATTAGCATTTACAGATTTGCGAGCGACAGATATCTATAAACTGCAAAAAATATCTGAATACTTGTGGCAACAAGGCATAGATGCTTATTTACCCACACTCGTGACGACTTCTGGAGAAAATATACAGCGATCGCTAGCCGTTATTGCTGACTATATGCAGCGACAAACCACATCTCTACCAACTGCCCAAGTTTTAGGAGTCCACCTGGAAGGACCATTTTTAAACGCACAAAAGCGCGGCGCTCATCCAGCAGAATATTTATTACCGCTGACAATCCCACACATTCAGCAACTTTTAGGCGAATACGCTCGCATAGTCAAGGTTATCACCCTTGCCCCAGAATTAGATCCCAATGGCGAAGCCATAACCTATTTGCGTTCTCTCGGTATAACAATCAGCCTCGGTCATTCCCTCGCCACGGCAATTCAGGCGGAACAAGCATTTAAACTAGGGGCAACAATGGTAACTCATGCTTTTAATGCCATGCCGGGACTCCACCACAGAGAACCTGGATTGTTAGGTGCTGCCTTGGTACATCCTCAAGTGAAATGTGGGTTAATTGCTGACGGACAACATATTTGTCCCACAATGATTCAAGTATTGCTCCGCGCTGGCTGTTATCAACAAGGAATCTTTCTTGTCAGCGATGCCTTAGCACCTTTGGGGCTTCCAGACGGTGTTTACCCTTGGGATACGCGGCAAATAGACGTAAAAAACGGCACGGCTAGACTGTGTGATGGTACGCTAGCTGGTACGACTCTACCACTACTTGTAGGAGTCCAGAACCTAGTTCGCTGGAACCTTTGTGACGTAGATACAGCGATTGCACTTGCCACTACCGCACCACGACAGGCGATCGATCTTCCCACAATTCAACTCGGGACTCCCTTTCACCAACTCCTACACTGGCAGATCAAACCAGACAGCAAAGAACTGACGTGGAAGAGATTGTCTTTATCAGGGAGCAGGGAGCGCACGAGCAGGGAGCAGTGAAGAAAGGGAAAGGGTCTAGGGTGTAGTGAGTGGCTAGCGGCTGGTGGCTAGTGGCTAGTGACCAGAGTTGGTAAATTTTGAATTTTGAATTTTGAGTTGCTCCCCCAGCTCTCTTCCCCGACTCCCGACTCCCGACTCTCGACTGCCATATGGTGATAAATTTAAGGTTTGTGAACCAAAGTAATAATCTATCTATATGACTGCAACAGACGATAAAACAATTGTTAAAGAATATTTCAATACAACAGGATTTGACCGCTGGCGACGGATTTATGGTATTAGCAATGACGTTAACAAAGTCCAACTCGATATTCGCAACGGACACCAACAAACTGTAGATACTGTTATTGGTTGGTTGCAGGCAGATGGTAATTTATCGGAAATCTCTATTTGCGATGCAGGATGTGGAGTAGGTAGCCTCAGCATTCCCTTGGCGCAGGCAGGTGCTAGGGTGTACGCTAGCGATCTATCAGAAATGATGGTGGCAGAAGCCAAAGAAAAAGCCAGATCGGAATTAGGAGATTTGGTCAATAATCTGACTCTGACCGTGCAAGATTTAGAAACACTCAGCGATCGCTATCATACTGTTATTTGTCTTGATGTTTTAATCCATTATCCCCAAGAACAAGTAGAGCAAATGATTTCTCATCTTTGTTCTTTGGCACAGACGCGCTTAATTTTGAGTTTTGCCCCAAAAACTTTTGCTCTTAGTTTGCTGAAAAAAGTTGGTAGTTTCTTCCCTGGTGCAAGTAAGGCTACCCGTGCTTATTTACACCCAGCATCAGAAGTCATCAAAATTTTAGAAAAAAATGGTTTTTCCGTACAGCGTCAAGCAATGACAAAGACTCGCTTCTATTTTTCTCGTTTAATAGAAGCAACTCGAAAATGATTCCCAAATTGGAATTAATTATAAAGTCCGCAAGTCCTTGAATCAAGAGATGAAATAATAGAAAAGTCTGGAATATAGGTTATTGGCTGATGGGTCAATTCTTTCTGGCGATCGCTGCTATATTTGGTGGTTTATCTGTTGGTGTAGGAGCCTTTGGCGCTCATGCTCTAAAAGAAAAATTAACTGAGCGATCGCTAGAAATTTTTGAAACTGGTGCTAGGTATCAAATGTATCATGCTCTAGCACTTTTACTCGTGGCTTTATTAATTAGAACCAGTGGCGAAGAATTTGCTCAGCCTGCATTAATAGCCGCCGGCTGGAATTTTATGATTGGAATTCTAATTTTTTCTGGCAGTTTGTACGCCTTAAGTTTAACAGGAATTAAGGTCATCGGTGCAATTACTCCACTGGGAGGAGCAGCTTTTATTGCTGGGTGGGGTGCATTGGCGATCGCAGCTTTAAATAATAAGTAAGTCGTGAGGAGTGGCTAGTGGCTAGTGACTGGTGGCTAGCTACTCACAAATGACAAATGACAAATGACAAATTCATCTGTCGTAAGTTGAAATCTCTATATCTGTCTTTAGCAAGGTTAAGTGAGGCGATCGCTGCACTAAAACTGTGAGAGAGGTTACAAAAGTTTACCTCGTCAGCTAGCAAGCAGCAATTATTGCAATCGGAGAGTTTTATGACTTACGCAACTGATGAAAGTACAAAGCGATCGCTAGAGCAGTTTAGCCGTTATGATGCCGATACTCAACTTGGATTGTTGTGGTTTGGGTATCTCGATCTTAAAGATAAGCTAACACCTGCAAACGAGACTTCCACACAGGATACCGCAGCAGCAGTATTCGATCAATTTGTTGCACTGTCACCTGAAGAACAGCTGCAAGCACAGCGCGATATTGTTAATCGTGCTGACACAGATCTTAGCCGTGCCTACAGTGCTTTGGCTTCTAGTGGCAAATTAGATCTTTGGTTGCGCTTAGCACAAGGAATGGAAGACGGCAGAATTATTGGCGTACCCTCTGATTACGAACCACCCGCAGAGACAAATGAGTTTGTAGAGCAAATCAAGCAGCTTGAATTTGAACAGCGACTGAATTTTATGCGTAGCGCTGTTGTCGAGATGGGCGCTAAATAAGCGATCGCCATTTTCACCACGATAATACACGGGTAGGGGCGCACAGAGAAAGCGCCCCTACTTATTATGTAGAATATGGTTGAGCGATCGCAGGTAATAACCAGGTAATAACTAGGTAACAACTATGAGTTCCGCCACAATTCTCCAAAACTACATCAATGGCGAGTGGTGCGACTCTAGTGCAACTGAATATCTAGATATCGTCAATCCTGCCACAACCGAGGTACTAGCTCAAGTTGCCTTGGGGACATCCGCAGACGTAGATCGAGCTGCTATCGCTGCTGCTAATGCTTTTGGTAGTTGGCGACGCACGCCAGCCACGGAGCGAATCCAATACTTATTTAAACTCAAAGCTCTATTAGACGAAAATTTTGAAGACATAGCTCGGACAATTACCCAAGAATGCGGTAAGACTTTGGAAGAGTCAAAAGGGGAAATGCAACGAGCAATTGAGAATGTGGAAGTTGCCTGCGGTATCCCAATTTTGATGCAGGGACAGTACTCGGAAGATATTGCTAAAGGAATTGACGAATTTGTCATTCGCCAACCTGTAGGAGTTGCCGCAGTTATTGCACCATTTAATTTCCCTGGAATGATTCCGTTTTGGTTTTTACCCTATGCGATCGCCTGTGGTAATACATATATCATCAAACCTTCGGAGAAAGTCCCGCTGACGATGCAAAAAGTCATGCACCTCATAGAACAAACGGGACTGCCAAAGGGTGTTGTCAATTTAGTTAATGGTGCAAAAGAAGTTGTCGATGCAATTTTAGATCATGCAGCGATTCGGGCGATTAGTTTTGTCGGTTCCACACCTGTGGCTCGATACGTATACAGTCGTGCCACTGCAAACGGCAAACGCGCTCAATGTCAAGGAGGAGCAAAAAATCCAGTCATCGTGTTGCCGGATGCAGACATAGAAATGACAACTCGGATTGTTGCTGATAGTGCTTTCGGTTGTGCGGGACAGCGTTGTTTAGCAGCTTCCTTAGCTGTGACAGTAGGAGAAGCAGGAAAAACATTCACAGAGGCGATCGCCCAAGCTGCAACTTCTCGCGTTGTCGGTTATGGTTTAGATTCAGGCGTACAGATGGGACCCGTAATTACGGCTGAAAGTCAGTCGAGAATTAAGCACTTAGTAGAGCAAGGTATCGCCACAGGTGCGAAACCACTCGTAGACGGTCGAGAACCGCTAATTTCTGATTATCCTGACGGTTATTTTATTAAACCAACAATCTTACAAGATATCGATCCAGCAAGTGCGATCGCCCGTACTGAAATTTTTGGTCCCGTTTTAGGACTCATTCACCTCGACACTATAGATGCTGCGATTCAGTTTATCAATAGTGGTCAGTATGGTAACATGGCTTGCCTATTTACCTCATCTGGCGCAGCTGCAAGAAAATTTCGCTACGAAGCCGAAGTTGGTAATATCGGGATTAATATTGGTGTTGCCGCACCGATGGCATTTTTTCCCTTTAGCGGTTGGAAGGAAAGCTTTTTTGGGGACTTGCACGGACAAGGACACCATGCCGTTGAATTTTTCACCCAGACTAAAGTTGTTGTAGAGCGCTGGCGACAAAATTGGTCGAGACAGTTTTAGTTGAAATTTAAGTTGAAATGCCTCGCAAACCAACGATCGTGGCTCTCTGAGGCATTTCATTTCTAATTGCTATGCAATTTATAGATGGCTGTGCTAGCCAAAGCGAATTGCAGCTAAATTTCTAGCTAGCAACCGTAACTTTACCAATCATTCCAGCACCGCGATGAGGTTCGCAGTAGAAGGTGTAGTCCCCAGCAGGAGCATCAGCGGGAATAGTGGTTGAAACTGATTGACCTGGGGTCATCAGTAGTTGCTTGTGGGACAGGGATTTTGCCAAATCTGCACTCTTGTTGGGAGTGCCAGCCGTATCGAAGACAACATTGTGGGGAGGCACTTTGTTGTTGACGAACTCAATGGTGTCCCCTGGCTTCACAGTCAGCTTGGATGGCTCAAACGCCAGCATCCCTTTATCTGTACCTAACTTAACTTGAAAAGTTTCAGCAGCGGCAGGGGCAGAAAAGAATGCAAAGCTACTAGCAACCAAAACGATGGTTAAAACAGCTAAACCCAAGCGCCGCAAAGTTGCAGCAAATAGTTTCATGACCTTCTCCAAACAGGTTTGACAATTTGTCATACTTAATTTTATCAACTATGGATGTTAATTCTTCATTCTCTTTCTAGCTAATTTATTCTCACTCTCACGATATAGGGAGAACGGCAGAAGTCAGCAGTCGGAAGTAGTCCATAGCTGGTTGTTGTAAGGCGATCGCCTGTGCTTTTGGTCTCAATAGGTGAAACCCGAAGCCACAGCTTCTAATCAATCTGTAATATCTTCATAATTGAGCTAGCAGAAACACGGAAGAATTTCCAAAATTTTAAGCTTATTTTAATAAATAGAGATGCGCTCCTAGAACTATAAGTAGCCACTTTATTTTATAAGTCGTAAGTTCTTAGCCACATAGCATCGTCAGTAATAACCCACGATCGAACTCAGAGGATTGAAAGCTCGATGCTACGCATTGTTTTGCGATCCAGAGTGTGGATCGGGGACTTGCACCATTCCTGTTTCTTAAACTTACGAGTTATGACTTACGACTTACTTTGGTCAGCTTTATCTAAAATTTCTATTTGACAATATATGAAACAATTACTGAGGCTATTTCTTCCCCTAGCTGGAATCGCTCTATTTCAGACAACCGCGATCGCTCAAGAAGCAGACGGGTGTTTTATGCTTGACTCTAGCGGACAGACAATTGACTTATCTACCGTTTGCGGTCAACAAAAAAAAAATTCGGCTCATGCAAGCGAATTTCAAGCAAAAATCAAGCGCCGCGAAAGTGGAATACCAGTTATTGACGTAACTTTTAACGGTCAACAAAAATTTGAAATGCTTTTAGACACGGGAGCTTCTCAAACCACCATCACAACTGAGATGGCGCAGGCGTTAGGAGTCGTTCCAATTGGTATGCACAAAGCACAAATTGCCAATGGCGATATTGTAGAATTCCCCATTGGACAGGTCGCTTCGATGAGTGTCGGCAAGGCTATAGTTCGCGAGCCAAAAGTTTCGATTACTGAAGGAGATCCACTATTAGGACAGAACTTCTTTGAAGATTATGACGTAGTCATTAGGCGAGATATGGTGGAATTTCAGCCGCGTTAATCGGTTCTCGCAAAAACTCGGTCGTACTGCAAGACAATTTCTGCAATGACTTGAGTAATACTCTTAGCATCAGTAATAATCTCGACTGCCCCAGCAGCTTTTTTCAATGGTGCAACCTCGCGATTGCTATCCTGCCAATCTCGCGCAGCGATATCCCGTTCTAGTTGTTCCAAGCTTATCTGTGGCTGACCTTGAGCTAAAAAGTCTTGCTGTCGCCGTTTAGCTCTTTCTTGCACGGAAGCCGTTAAGAAAATTTTCAGGTCGGCATCGGGAAAAACTTGCGTGCCGATGTCTCTTCCTTCCGCCACCAAGCCGCCTTTTTGTCCCCACTGCTGCTGCTGCTTGACTAAGACTTGCCGCACTTCTGGAATTGCCGCGATCGCAGATACATTTGCCGTGACATCCAAACTGCGGATCGCTGAAGTCACTTCGCGATCGTTAATCCAAACTCTGACGGGTTGTGCTGCATCTACGCTAGCAGCTAGTTGAATTTCGCACCGATTTGCTAGTTCTGCGATCGCGCACCGATCCGTGACTGAAATTCCCGACTCTAAAACCAACCACGTTAAGGCGCGGTACATGGCTCCCGTATCGAGGTAAACTAACCCCAACTCCCGGGCTACCGACCGCGATACAGTTGATTTGCCGACTCCTGCTGGACCATCAATGGCGACAATCGGCTGGCGATCGCGCAAAATTATGTTGTCGATTAACCGCGTCGTTCCTACTCGTGCGGCAACCGCGATCGTGCCTGCTTCCTCTACTCTATTCACTGGTCGTAACGTATCAGGATGTACTAACTCCAGATACTCTACTGCCACTCCCTCAGCCAGCGCAAGTACTTGCTCTACAGTTGTTAATAAAGTTTGGCGATCGCGCTCTCCGGCAATAAAAGCTGCTTGAGCGTGCTGCAAACTGCGATATATATATGATGCTTGTTCTCTTTGTTCTAGAGTTAAATACTGATTGCGAGAACTCATTGCCAAGCCCGATGCTTCCCGCACTGTAGGACAGCCAACAATCTCAACCGACAAACTTAAATCTCGCACCAACCGCCGAATAATGGCTAACTGCTGTCCGTCTTTCTGACCAAAATACGCTCGGCTCGGCTGGACAATATTTAACAATTTAGTCACGATCGTCGCCACACCCTGAAAATGCCCTGGACGGGACTTCCCGCATAATACAGAGGTCATTTCTTCCGGTGGGACAACTTGAGTCAGTTGGTAATTGGTAATTGGTAATTGCTTGTCAGTTGACGGTTGACGGTTGAAAATTGCTCCCTCAGCTCCCTCAGCTCCCTCAGCTCTCTTCCCAATCCCCAGATCCTCGGCAGTGGGGGCAAAGATAACGTCAACACCAGCTCGATCGCAGAGCTGGCGATCGCTCTCTAGTTGGCGCGGGTATTGTTGATAATCTTCTGTGGGACCAAATTGCAGTGGGTTGACAAAAATACTGACTACCACAATGTCATTTTCCTGCCGCGCCCGTTGCATCAAGCTTAAATGTCCGGCGTGTAAAGCACCCATCGTCGGCACTAAACCGATGCTAATCTCAGCTGAAGCGGCTAGATTTCGCTTAGCTTCTGCTTTCAACACGCTTAAGTAACAGCGTAACGCTGCAACCGTTGCAAACAGACGCACCAATACCCCCTCTGTTTTATTCCAACCACACCCTATTGTAGAGCAGGATAAGAAAGCTGAGGGGGCGTAAGAGAAGTCTTAAGCCGTAAGTGTTTTTACTTATGACTTTTGACGAGCAGCCACTAGCCACTAGCCACTAGCCACTAGTCACTGTTTCACTACCTCCCCAAGACTTCAACTCGCACGGAGGCAACACCCGAACCAGCCATACCGAGGACGCGAGCGGCGGCGGCGGAGAGATCGATAATTCGACCGCCAATGTAGGGACCGCGATCGTTGATGCGGACTACAATTGAGCGACCCGTTCCCGTGTGGGTGACTCGTACCCGCGTCCCAAAGGGTAAGCTTTTGTGGGCAGCGGTAAGGGCATTTTGGTTGTAAGTTTCGCCGTTAGCGGTGCGATTTCCGTGGAAACCAGGACCGTACCAAGAGGCAACTCCATTCAGGACGGCGCGCACTGGTGCGAAAGCAATATTTTGTGGCTGCGATCGCTTGGGTTCTGGCATTCCTGCCACTTCTTTGAGGGGTGGGGCATTTCCTAAGAGTCGCCGCAAGCGGTTAGTGGCTTGTAATGCCTCGTCTGATAGTTTTTTCTTGTTCTGTTCTGGTAGCCTGGTATCCGCATCAACTGCTACCAGTTTTTTGCCGTCAATTGCAATTTCATAGCGTTCTGATGCTTTTTTGGCATTAGATTTGCCATTCTCTTTCCATTTGACCGTAATCTTGCTGGCATCGACACCATCTGCACTCATTTGGTTCAGTCTAGCTGCTACTGCTGCTGCTTGCCAAATGGGGGCGTTATTTGCTGAAGTTGGCTCGACGCTGGGTAACTTGCCTGTGGTTGCTACTTGGGTTGATTTGTCAGCAGCATTTTCGGCACTTTGGGTTTGTCCGACTTTGGTAGCGTTTGCTGTCTGTTTGTCGCCTAAAAATGTCAGTACGGGTATGTTACGCACGTACAGCGTCACTGCTTGGCGATCGCCCCTTTCGTGGGGTTGGATTCTGGCGATCGTTGCTTCTTTAGCTTTGGATTCGCCTCTGGATTGGGTTTCGCCTACTTTCTCAACATTCTGCGGTTGAGCCTGCACTGCTGAGGAGATCTCCTGTCTGTTGTCTTTTGAAGAATCTGCATTCAGCGATTCTGCATGACATGACAGGGGTACGCCTACGGCAGTAGTAAGCAGAGCAACGGTTGTTAATAAAATTTGCTTTTTCATGCTTCCGTTGTGAATTGCACTCCTCGACTTCGGCAAGAGCTGTGTAGGGATACCACTGAATGGTCTCAAATTAACCCACCAACTCGTACTCATTACGCTTTTATGTTGAAGTTTCAACTGCAACAGACTATCACGAAGTTTTTGCATTGAGGATCGGTAATGTCAAGGGGAAATTGTGAATTTTAATAAAAAGATTTTGTAAAGCAATGCATAACATCTTTGCACAGAGGCAAATTCAGCTTTTCTGTGTCTCTAACGAGTAAATTTATTTTTTTAATAAAATTAATATTACTTAAAATACTTAAAAAAGAGTAAAAGTAAATAAATCTTGGTTTAAAACTTAACTTTTTAGCTATAAAGCGATATTTAAACTAGCGATCGCACTCCAGCAACACGTAGAATGCTAATGCTGTGGCGCAGCAAAATTAAGATAAAATGCTGATGCGTGAAGCGGAGCTATCTGCCGCATTGAGGAAACTGGCAGCATGGATTATCAAGCAGCAGGGGTTAATGTTGAAGCTGGTAGAGCATTTGTTGAAGGCATTCGCCAGCTAGTGCATCGCACCCATCGCCCAGAAGTGATTGGGGGATTGGGAGGTTTCGGCGGTTATTTTCAACTCCCTAGCGGTTACACGGAGCCAGTTTTAGTCTCTGGGACAGATGGAGTCGGCACAAAATTGAAACTTTCTCACGCGCTCAACCGTCACGACACGGTAGGAATCGATTTAGTGGCGATGTGCGTGAATGATGTACTGACTTCTGGAGCAGAACCGCTGTTTTTCTTGGATTATTTAGCAACGGGAAAGCTCAACTCGGAGCAACTGACACAGGTAGTTAGCGGCATCAGTTTAGGATGTCAAAAGGCGGGGTGTGCGCTGTTGGGGGGTGAAACCGCTGAAATGCCTGGTTTTTATCAGGCAGGAGAGTACGATCTGGCGGGTTTTTGTGTGGGAATTGTGGAAAAGAGCAAGTTGCTGGATGGTTCTAGGGTACAAATAGGGGATGTGGCGATCGCGCTTGCCAGTCAAGGTGTCCACAGTAACGGTTACAGCTTGGTACGGAAAATTGTTGAGGTGGGGGGATATGCTTGGAGCGATCGCCCAGAGGAGTTTTCCGGTCAAAGTTTGGGAGAAGTTTTCCTAACACCAACGCGGATTTATGTCAGGCCCGTACTGGGGGCGATCGCATCTGGGATAGAAATTCACGCGATGGCACATATCACGGGTGGGGGAATACCGGAAAATTTACCCCGTTGTCTGGGTGAAGGGCAATCGATTCGCGTGGACGTGGACAGATGGACGATTCCCCCAGTGTTTCAGTGGCTGGCGAAAGTTGGTGGAGTCACTCAGAAGGAGATGTTCAATACTTTTAATATGGGGATTGGCTACGTGGCGATCGTTCCTCCCCAAGCTGTAGAAGAGACCCTGCGATGGTTTGACTCTCAGGATGTCGAGGCGTTTGTCATTGGAGAAGTCATTGCTGGTAGTGGAACCGTTGAGGGTATACCTAAAGACTGAAATTCTGAAGATAGAAAAGTAGTTAAGGGTATGCCTTAAGACTGAAATTTTCAAGATCGAAAAGCGAGCGATGGTAACATAACTGTCATGAAACTTTAACTTTTGTGACGAACGTTGCTCCACCAGTTTCTGGCTTTGACTCTCTAAGCTAGGTACTAAAAACTTAGCATTTAGTTCTTTAGGGTGGGCAGCGAGTTGAAATACTCAAAACCCATGTCAAACCGCAAAGAACATCTTGAGCATTTACCTCACGCTGAAGCAGCCAATCGCACAATTCGTTTCAAGCAGCACGATCGCCTGTTTGCTTTACTTTCGCTGGCTGCGGGTCTAATTTTTCTGCAAGGATACACGATTGCTCCCCTGATTCCGCGTTTGGCGGAAGCCTTTAACGTTCCAGTTCAAGAAATTGGCATTATTGTTCCAGCCTACATGTTGGCTTACGCGCTGATGGCATTGTTTTACGGCGTGCTGTCAGATCGATTTGGCAGATGGTCGGTGATTCGCATCTCGCTCATCATTTTTGTCATCTGTACGGCTTTGACTGCAACAGCTCAAACAGCTTTGCAAATGGTAATCTGGCGACTGCTGACAGGACTGGGAGCTAGTGGAGTGATTCCACTCACGTTTGCCTTGATTGGCGATTTGTTTCCATTCGACCAGCGAGGTAGTAAATTAGGGCTTGTTTTCGCAGCTATGGAAGGGGGAATGGCAGCGGGTTCTGCGGGTGGCGCGATTCTCGAACCATTTGTTGGGTGGCGATCGCTGTTTATCGGGACGGCTGTTCTTGCTGCTTTAGTCCTTTGGCGGCTGCATCTTTACGGCGCTTTATTTGATACAGCTAAAGTAGAAAAATTACCGACGATTCGCCAGGTATTTCGGGGATACAGTCAGATTTTAAGCAGTTTTCGCGGTAAACGGACTTATGCCTATGTTTTGTGGAACGGCATTTATCACTCTGGCGTGTATACATGGCTGGGGTTGTACTTGTCGCAACGCTACAACATGGATGCATTGAGCATTGGTCTGACTATTCTCGGCTACGGCATTCCTGGGTTGCTACTAAGTTCTCTAATTGGTCGAGCCGTGGATCGTTGGGGACGGCGTTGGTTAGTTCCGGCAGGATTAATTATGGCAGCCTTAGCGGGAATTGCGATGATTTTTGAGATTCCTCCCATTGGAACGACGATCGCGGTGCTTGTCTTATCTTTAGGGTACGACCTGACGCAACCTTTATTCGTAGGTATCGTGACTGACTTGGGAGATGGTAATAGTTTAGGTCAAACAATGGGACTGAAAGTGTTTGTCCTGTTTACTGGATTTGGTATTGGCAGCTTGATATTCGGGGAACTGTTGCGGTTTGGATTTGGAGCGTCACTTGCCATTTTTGGTGGCATTCAGTTGATTTGTGGTGCGATCGCAATTCGGCTATTCTGGCAGGAAGTTCCATCACGGCTGCGATCGAAATCGCCTTAGTATTGAAGAATGCTCAGTCTGTTGATTATTCATGGCAGATTTTCATTTTTTGCTTCAAGTACAGGTACTTTCCAAACCCGTCCTTGACAGTGAACTTCATCAGCAATTACACGAGTACCAGCTAGCAGTCGCATTAATTTTACTAACTCTTCCCTTTCTGCTGCTGTGAGAAAATCTTCACCAGGAAGACCACTATGAGTGCGTTTTGGTTCCCCTCCTGCTGCTAAATAACGTTGGTGAGATATGTCCAGCAGTTCTTTAACCCGTGCGTACTGCTGTTTTTCTGTTTCTGTAGATTTCATGACTCTAAAAACCATGTAATAGGAACGATTTCACCATTTGGTAGTAAAAAAGCGATTGGTAACACGGAACTAGGCGTTTCAATTATCCAAAAGCCTTGTTCTGGATCGTAAACCCTTCTTTGTAGTAGCTCTAGCGTTTCCAGCGCATTCAGAATGAGATATTGGGTTTCTGTAGGTTCCACTCTAATTTTATGCTGACAGATTGCTTCTAGGGATTTTACACTGTTAAGCCGCTTGCTTAGTCCAACTTCCTCCAGCAGCAAGAAGACAACTATAGCTGCAATAATTCTAGAATCAGCAAAGTCCTTCACGCGGCGGTCATGGCTCAACGTTCTCGCTTTTCTAAACTCCTCAGTTACCTACGTCCCCACTGGAAACAAGTTCTCATAGGGGTTGTGGCTTTATTTGTAGTTAACGCCGTCGGGGTATACATTCCACTACTAATTCGCGACATTATCGAGCGACTTCAAGGAGAATTTAGGTTCGAGCAAGTCTTACAGTTTGTCGGATTGATAATTGTTTTAAGTTCTGTCATGTGGGTAATCCGTATGGTATCGCGGATTGCCCTGTTTGGTGCGGGGCGACAAGTCGAATTTGACTTGAAACAGAAGCTATTTCAACATCTTTTGAAGCTGGAACCTACCTATTTCAACACAAATACAGCGGGAGATTTGATCAACCGCGCTACGAGTGATGTCGAAAATATTCGGCGATTGGTGGGTTTTGCAGTACTGAGTATTGTCAACACGATCTTTGCTTATGCGTTGACGCTACCTTTCATGTTGCAAATTAATGTCGAACTGACTCTTGCTGCTGTAGCAATTTATCCGGTGATGTTGATCGTAGTACAGTTATTTAGCGATCGCCTCCGTAACGAACAAGCAGAAGTCCAAGAGGAACTATCTGACCTGAGCGAATTAATTCAAGAAGATATGAGCGGGATGGCATTAATTAAAATCTACGCTCAAGAAACAAACGAACGCCTAGCTTTTCGGCAAAATAATTCTAGGTTATTAGGGGCAAATTTAAAACTCGCCAAAACTCGTAATACTTTGTTTCCCCTAGTTGGAGGTTTTTCTTATGTTAGTCTACTCTTATTATTGTGGTTTGGAGCAGGACGAATTGCTGCTGGGAATTTAAGTGTTGGTGATTTTATCGCCCTCATACTTTATGTCGAAAGACTCGTTTTTCCCACCGCTTTACTTGGGTTTACAATTACAGCTTATCAAAGAGGAGAAGTCAGTATCGATCGCGTAGAATCCATTCTGGCTGTCAAACCTCAGATTTACGATAAACCTGACGCGATTTCATTACCAAAAGAAGAGATAAAAGGAGAGTTAACAGCACGCAATTTGAGCTATACATATGTTGGTTCTAGTACACCGTCATTACAAAATGTCAGCTTTTCCATTCAGCCAGGAGAGACAGTCGCAATTGTAGGACCAATTGGTTCGGGAAAATCTACATTAGCAAATGCTTTACCTCATCTTTTAGAAATTGACCCAGGACAATTATTTTTAGATGGGCAAGATATTACTCAAATTACATTGAAAGATTTACGCCGCGCGATCGCCTACGTACCACAAGATAGTTTTCTCTTCAGCACCACGATTAAAAATAATATTCGCTATGGCGATCCGCTCGCAGAACAATCTGATGTAGAATATTGCGCCAAGCAAGCTCAAATTCACCCTGAAATTCTCAATTTTCCGCAGCAATACGAAACAATTGTGGGCGAAAGAGGGATTACCCTTTCCGGTGGTCAAAGACAGCGTACAGCGCTTGCTAGAGCTTTGCTTGTAGATGCTCCGGTACTGATTTTAGACGATGCCTTATCGAGCGTTGACAATCAGACTGCAACAGCAATTTTAGATAATCTTTCCACAGGAACCGATCGCAAAACTGTGATATTTATCTCTCATCAGCTCTCAGCGGCGGCTACTGCCGATCGAATTTTGGTGATGGATGGGGGTGCGATCGTCCAATCTGGCACGCATGAAGAATTGGTTCAACAACCAGGGTTATACCAAAATTTGTGGAACCAGCACCAATTACAAGAGATTTTGCAATAACTCCGAACTATTACAGCACGACAGAAATAAATAGTGAGGAACAGCTTGCTAACGTTTTTTACTTACGACTTACGGCTTACGACTTACGACTTCGTATACTAGTTGTAGTAGAACGCGCCAAAAGCAAGTGCAATGATGATGGGGATAACAATTGGTAGAGCAACTAACAGCCCCCATTTACCCAAGCGAATTTCTTGACCGTCAGATTTTAGCAATGCGATTACACCCGCAGTTCCCATCACAACCCAGATGCATCCAAAGATGATAAAAATAATAAATTGAGAGTCTTCCATTTCTTTCAATTAATTGCTGTTTAATGCAAGTTTTATGCTGATAGCAACAGTATAATATTTCCGTTCCTGATAGCTTTAGCGAATAGGACTCGCGTTTACACAAGCAAAGTCCGCCTGCACGGACTAATTGCTAGATAATTGTGCCGTTTCACCTAATTTTTTTAGTTGAGCAAAATTAAGAACAATTATCCTTCTCTCTCAGGATGCAATCTGGTGGTATGATAATCTCCTCAATCTAATCGGTTCTAGCAGGGAACAGCTGCTAGAGGTAACGGGGAAAGTTCGGTGCAAGTCCGGCGCTGTCCCGCAACTGTAATTGGTAGTTGGTCATTGGTCATTGGTAGTTGGTAATTTTTGCTCAGAATTTCCCGACTCCCGACTCCCGATTCCCAACTCCCGCATGAGTCAGAATACCCACCGATAAAAATTGTTTAACTCACATCCTTCGCGAGGTACGGATGATGTCTAAAGATTTGATGTCTAAAATTTTGCAGCGATCTCTGCGCTGTGTAGGGGCGATCGCAACTGCTTTAACGATCGCATTTTTTGCCATACCCCAACCAGCTTATGCCCATCACGCGATTGGTGGCAAGACTCCAGTAAATTTATTTGAAGGATTCTTGTCAGGATTAGCTCACCCTGTTATCGGTTTAGATCATTTAGCTTTTGTCGTGGCAATTGGATTACTTGCAGTCGGACAACGGCGTGGTGCTTTAATTCCGGCTGGGTTTGTCGTGGCGGCGATGTTGGGGACAGTTATTCACGTCTTTCAAATCGATTTATCTGCGGCTGAGATCGCGATCGCAGTTTCTGTAATTATCTTTGGGGCAATGCTGTTGTGGCAAAATCGTCCTCACTGGTTGGTAACATTGGGGTTAGGCGCGATCGCGGGATTGTTTCACGGTTACGCTTATGGAGAGTCTATTGTAGGGGCGCAAATGTTTCCTCTATTTGCTTACTTGTTGGGTTTTACTCTAATCCAATATGGTGTTGCCTTAGTTGCCTTTTTAGCAGGGAATTTAGCATTACAGAAATCTGCTAACTCTAGTCCTTCTTGGTTAAGATTATCTGGTTTAGCAATCTGCGCGATCGGTGTAGTGTTCTTGACTTCCTCGGTGATGGGTTAAAAGTTAAGTAGTCACCCAGCACTCAATACAACTGGCAAACTAGAACTCCAGGGGCTTCAGTCATACCATAAACTGACCCTGGAAGTTTACTACATTTACGTGTTTCTTAACATCTGTCTGAATGGATCTTTTAAAACAAGATAAAGTGGTATTGTCAGTTATTAAAACTATGCAAGAGATGGGGCTAACAGCGATTAGCACCGCAACAGAACTTAGAACCAACTCCATTCACATCAGAGGTAGGCGGAACGATGGAGTTGAAATTATTGCTATTGTTAGTTCAGAAGGGAGAACGTATGATGGAATCTTGGATTGACCTAAGTTCTCTAAGCAATAGTGAGTTAACTGCGCTAGAGCAACAAATTTTACAGGAACAATCTCGACGGGTCATGAACGATCCCGAACTTATAGTAGTTGAACCAGATGCATCAGAAGAATCTCATCGAGAAGCGCTTGCAAAGTTGCTGCAACGCAAAAAGCAATAGCTATTATCCTTAATATTGAATGCGATAAATCCAATGGCTACAAAACTTCCTGTTACAGTCGTTACTGGTTTCTTAGGCAGTGGTAAAACAACTCTCATCCGTCATTTACTGCAAAATAATCAGGGACGGCGGATTGCTGTTTTAGTCAATGAGTTTGGCGAGTTAGGGATAGACGGAGAATTACTGAAATCTTGTCAGATTTGTCCAGAAGAGGCGAAAGGTGAAGATAGCTTACCTCAGATTGTGGAATTAACAAATGGTTGTCTGTGTTGTACGGTACAAGAAGAATTCTTGCCGACGATGCAAGAGTTGTTGAAACGCCGAGACAGTCTCGATGGAATTGTCATTGAAACTTCTGGATTAGCTTTACCAAAACCATTAGTGAAAGCTTTTCGCTGGCACGAGATCCGCAATGCTGCTACGGTGGATGCAGTGGTGACTGTGGTAGATTGTGCTGCTGTTGCCGCAGGAACGTTTGCTAGCGATCCGCAAGCGGTTGAGACGCAAAGACAGACAGATGAGAGTTTAGAACACGAAACTCCATTACAGGAATTATTTGAAGACCAGTTGGCTTGTGCAGATTTGGTTATATTGAATAAAACCGACTTAATTGATGCAACAACGCAAGCCGAAGTTTTAAATTTGGTGAAACAAGAATTACCGCGACAGGTAAAAATGGTAACAAGCGATCGCGGTCAAATTGACCCTACAATTTTGTTAGGTTTTCAAGCTGCGGCTGAAGACGATTTGTCTAATCGTCCTAGCCATCACGACACGGAAGAAGACCACAAACACGAAGAGGAAATTACTTCAACCCATGTTGTTTTAAATCGTACATTTGAACCTCATGCTTTACAAAACCAATTGCAAGCATTAGCAAAAGAACAAGATATTTATCGGATTAAAGGTTTTGTCGCTGTTGCTAATAAACCAATGCGTCTAGTTTTACAAGGGGTAGGAACGCGATTTGACCAATTTTACGATCGCTTGTGGCAACCTGAAGAAATGCCGCAAACTCGATTGGTTTTTATCGGTCGCAGCCTCAATCCTACTACAATTGAATCTCAATTAGTAGCTTTGCCGAACTAAAATTGCACTCTTGTTAGGGTGGATCGATCGCGCACCCTAACAAACCATGTATTTCGTCTAATCTTCAAGAACAATAACGATTTATCTATAGTTAAAAGAATTAAGAATATCTTAATTTTGTATCCTAAATAACCATTGTATAGAGGATGATACAATAAGCTGAGCTATTACTCTATGCTTATAGAAATAATCCTATAGTATGGGATTGTAGCAGCCTAACTATCAGGTTGAATTGTATGGATTGGTCATTACAATCGCTAGATCGAGACAACGCCAGTGCTTCACAGTCGGAGGAGTTGACGATCGCCGAAACGGTTGATTTGACGAATTGCGATCGCGAACCGATTCATATTCCTGGTTCTATCCAGCCTCACGGTGTACTTTTTGTCCTACAAGAACCTGACTTAATCGTTGTACAAGTTAGCAAGAATGTTTCCGATATCATTAAAGTTTCAGCTCAAGAATTACTGGATAAACCATTAAGTAAATTACTTAATTTAAAGCATATTAATTCGATAAAACAATGTTTATCGCAGGAATTTGATAGTGTAAATCCATTAAAAGTAGCCATAAAAGCTCAAAACAAAACTCTAGTTTTTGATGGAACTCTTCATCGCAATATAGATAATTTACTTGTTCTAGAACTAGAGCCAAGAAGAACGAATAAAAGTAGAGACTTTTTTGATTTTTATCATTTAGTCAAAAACCCGATCGATCGGATGCAAAAGGTACATACTTTAGCAGAGATGTGCCAAATTGTTGTGAAAGAAGTCAGAAAACTGACTAACTTCGATCGCGTCATGGTTTATCGTTTTAATTCTGAGGGTGCTGGTACGGTTATAGCGGAAGATAAACGCGAAGATTTGAATTCTTATCTTGGCTTGCACTACCCTGCTTCCGATATTCCTAAGCAAGCCAAGCATCTTTATATCCTAAATCTCCTCCGGCTCGTTCCCGATATCAATTACCAACCTGTAGAAATTATTTCTACTGATTCAGATAACAATAAGTCTTTAGATTTGAGTCTTAGTATTTTACGTAGCGTTTCTCCGATCCATATTGAGTATTTAAAAAATATGGGAGTCGGCGCTTCTATGTCCATTTCTTTGATTAAAAATAAAAAATTATGGGGATTGATTGCCTGCCATCATTCCTCAGCTAATTATCTCACTTGTGAAGTCCGTACGGCTTGCGAGTTTTTGGGTCAAGTCATGTCTTTGGAACTGGCTGCTAAAGAAGATAATGAAGGCATGGAATACAAGATTAGACTCAATTCAATTTTATCAAAATTTGTTGAAATTATTCCTCAAGACGAAAATTTTGTTGAAAGTTTACTCCAAGATCGAATCAATTTATTAGAGTTGACTGCTAGCGAGGGAGCTGCTATTTGTGCAGACAGTAAAGTATGGCTAGTTGGTAAAACACCTAGTGAAACAGAAATTCAAGAATTAATTGAATGGCTCGAACCTCAAATTAATAATGACGTATACTGCACGGACTCGCTGCCAAAAGCTTATCAACCAGCAACAAAATTTAAAGATAGTGCGAGTGGTTTGTTAGCAACGGCTATCTCCAAAAGTCAAAATGACTACATTCTTTGGTTTCGTCCTGAAGTCATTCAAACTGTTAATTGGGGTGGTAATCCTCATAAACCAGTTGAAGTACAACAGGATGGAAGCTTGCGCCTATCCCCGCGCAAATCTTTTGAATTGTGGCAAGAAACAGTAAAATTAAAATCTCTACCTTGGCAACAATGCGAAATTGATGTAGCAGTAGAACTGAGAAGTGCCATTGTGGGTATTGTGCTGCGTCAAGCAGCGGAACTAGCACGAATTAATAGTGAGTTAGAACGGAGTAATAGCGAACTCGATGCCTTTGCATATATTGCTTCCCACGATTTAAAAGAGCCATTACGAGGGATTCATAACTACTCCAGCTTTTTACTTGAAGATTATGCAGATATTCTGAATGAAGACGGCGCGCTTAAACTACAAACTTTGGTACGTTTGACGCAGCGAATGGAGGATTTGATTGAATCTCTACTTCACTTCTCGCGGTTGGGAAGGGTAGAGCTTTCTTTCCAAACCACGAATTTAAATGAATTAGTTAATAACGTCATTGAGGTCTTAAATATCAGCTTGAAAGAAGACAAAGCTAATATTCGCATTTCTCAAATTTTACCAGCTATTGAATGCGATCGCGTCCAAGTTAGTGAAGTTTTTAGTAATCTAATTAGCAATGCAATTAAATACAACAACAAAGTAGATAAATTTGTGGAAATTGGTTATTTAGACCCCGAACATAAATCTGACAATAGCCAAACCAATTCCTTTATTTTCTATGTTAGAGATAACGGTATTGGAATTAGAGAAAAACATTTAGAGACGATTTTCCGCATATTTAAGCGACTACATGCACCGAATCGATATGGAGGTGGAACTGGCGCTGGTTTAACTATTGCCAAGAAAATTGTAGAACGTCATGGCGGGAAAATTTGGGTGGAATCAACTTATGGAGAAGGTAGTACGTTTTATTTTACATTGCCCGGTTAATACTACGTATTTCAGTTATCAGTTATCAGTTATCAGTTATCAGATGCCAGTGACAAATGACAAATGACAAATGACAAATGACAAAAATGGTACGAAATAATGCTCAATTCTTTCAAATTAGTAACTCAAGTTGAGCGTATGGCTAGTATATCGACCCAACCATTGTTGTTAATTGAAGATAGCGATGAAGATTTTGAAGCTTTCTGGCGGATAATGCGGAAGTTATCTGTTACCACTCCTATTCATCGCTGTACTGATGGTGACGATGCATTAGACTACTTATATCATGATGGCGAGTACGCCGATCTAGAGCAAGTACTCCGTCCAGCCTTTATTGTTCTTGACTTAAATCTACCAGGTACAGATGGGCGGGAAGTACTGGAACAGATCAAGCAAGACGAGGAGTTAAAAATAATTCCTATTGTAGTATTTACAACATCTTCTAATCCAAAAGACGTGGAGGTTTGTTATCGCTATGGCGTGAATGGCTACATCATTAAACCAATGGATGTGAAAAAATTAATGCATACGATTCAAATTCTCATTCAATACTGGTTTGAAGTTGTGATTCTACCTAATAGTAGGAGGTAGTGATGAGTTTTGAGAGAACAGTTCTCATCGTTGATGATTCCCCTGAAGATCGAGAAACATACCGTCGCTTCTTACTTACTGACGATCGCTACCATTACATATTTTTAGAAGCAGATTATGGTGAGAATGGACTAGAAGTATGCAAACTAGTACAGCCAGATGCTATTTTGTTAGACTTTCACCTCCCTGATATTGACGGTATTGAGTTTTTATGCGAGTTAAAAACTCAATTCGGTAAAATGCAATTACCTGTAATTATGTTGACAGGACGAGGAAATGAAGATGTTGCCGTGCAAGCAATGAAAAGCGGTGCGGCTGACTATTTGGTAAAAGGAAAAACTACGTCAGAAAATCTCCGTTTAGCAATTCATAATATTTTAGAGCGCGATCGCTTAAAACAGCAATTAGAGCAAAGTGAAGACAGATTTCGCACATCAATTGAAAACATGCTCGATTGCTTCGGAATTTATAAAAGCCTGCGGGACGATTCAGGCAAAATTGTCGATTTTGTTGTCGAGTACGTGAATACAGCAGCATGTGCTAATAACCGCATGACAGCAGCAGCACAAATTGGTAAAAAACTCTGTGAAATTTTGCCTTTTCATCGAGAGAATGGATTATTTAATGAATATTGTCGGGTGGTAGAGACAGGCGCACCTCTGACAAAAGAAGACTTAATTTACTCGGATAGATTTAACCAAGAATATTTAACCAGAGCCTTTGATATCCGAGCAAATAAATTGGGCGATGGTTTTGTGGCTTCCTGGCGGGATATCACCGATCGCAAACGTTCTTCAGAGCGTTTGCGATTACTAGAATCTGTCGTTGTCAATGCTAACGATGCCGTCATCATAACCGCGATCGCCCCTATCGAGGAGCCAGCACCGCGAATCATATATGTCAATCAAGCCTTCACTAACTTAACTGGTTATACCTGTGAAGAAGTTGTAGGCAGATCGCCGCGTTTTCTCCAAGGTGCTAAAACCAATAAAGCAGCTCTCCAACGTATTCGGGATGCCTTACAAGCCAGACAAGCAGTACAAGAAGAACTGATTAATTATCGTAAGGATGGCTCGGAATTTTGGGTAGACATTAGCATTGCACCTGTAGCTGATGCCGCAGGGCAATACACTCATTTTGTTGCCATTCAACGCGATATCAGCGATCGCAAACAGAGCGAAATCGAAAACGCTCGGATGCTGGAACTAGCTCAGCAAGGACAGAGAGAAGCTGAAGCCGCTAACCGTGCCAAAGATGAGTTTGTGGCAATGGTGTCTCACGATTTGCGCTCTCCCCTGAATGCGATTCTGGGTTGGGCAAAACTGCTCAAGACTCGTGAGGTGAATGTGGAAATCGCTGCCCGTGCCTTAGACGCGATCGAACGTAACGCCCAATCTCAAGCCAAGTTGCTCGAAGATCTGTTAGATGTGTCGCGCATGATTCGCGGCAAACTAGAACTGCAAGAGACTCAGTTCAATTTAGCTGCCCTTGTAGAAGAGTCGGTTGAAACTACTTTTCTTGCTGCTAGCGCCAAGCAGATTCATTTAGAACTCCGAATTCAAAATTCAGCAGTTGGAATTATTGTTTCTGGCGATCGCGATCGCTTGCAACAAGTTTTGGATAATTTACTTTCAAACGCAATTAAATTTACCCCAGAAGGCGGAAGAGTTGAGGTGCGGCTGACTCAAGGGATTGGGGAGCAGAGGAGCAGAGGAGCAGAGGAGCAGGGGAGACTAGAAGCAACCCCCGACTCCCGACTCCCGATTCCCGACTCCCTCTCTTACGCTCAAATTCAAATTATCGACACGGGCAATGGTATTAGTCCTGAGTTTTTACCCCACGTCTTCGATCGCTTTTGTCAAGCCCAGAGTCCTAATAAGCAAGGAGGATTGGGACTGGGATTGGCGATCGCCCGTCACATAGTAGAATTGCATGGTGGGACAATTCACGCCGCAAGTCTTGGTGTAGGACAAGGGGCAACGTTTACGATCCAGTTGCCATTAATGCCTCCAAAGTAGGGCGATCGCACATTGCCGACTGCGCCCCTGGCTTGGTTGCAGCCAAAGCACCCGCCGCCGCACCCCATACTACTGCTTGTCTCAAGGGTAGTCCTTCTACTAGTGCCGCAGCTAAACCACCATTGAAAGCATCTCCTGCGGCTACCGTGTCTACAGCCTTGACAGAAAAGGCTGGGGTAAAAAATGTTTCTGCTTGAGTAGCACAAACGACACCCTTAGCACCAAGTTTGACGATCGCGTTCCCCACTCCTTTTTGTAACAAAGCCTGCGCTGCTTCGGTTGCCGCTTCTCGTCCATCTACAGTAAAACCAACTAATCGCCCCGCTTCTGTTTCGTTTGGGGTGATGATATCGACCAAGGGATAAAGTTCGTCTGGTAAGTTTTGGGCTGGTGCAGGATCGAGAATGACTTTGATTCCGGCTGCTTTTGCAACTTGGGCGGCTGCAATAACGGCGCTGAGGGGAATTTCGAGTTGGAGGAGTAGTATCGATCCCCCTAACCCCCCTTGAAACGGGGGGCTATTTGTTCCCCCCTTGTGGGAAGGGGGGTTAGGGGGGATCTTTAATAAACTCTGGAGACGTTCTACATCCGTCTCATCAACTCGTCCATTTGCCCCAGGAGTGATAATAATTTGATTTTCGCCATTATCGGCAACTGCGATCGCAGCTACCCCAGAACTGATACTTTCATCGACTAATACATTCTCAGTCTTGACTCCCGCCGCTTGCAGACTTGCTAATAATTCTCGACCGAAATTATCTCCGCCAATGCGCCCTACCATGTAGGAGGGAACGCCCAATTTTGCGATCGCAACTGCCTGATTCGCGCCTTTTCCCCCGGGTGCGGTAGCAAAACTATGTCCCGTCAATGTTTCCCCAGGTAAAGGTAATCTGGGTGTTTTGCTAACTAGATCGATATTGATACTACCGAATACGATTGCAACCATGAGCAGAAAGTCAAAAGTCAAAAGTCAAAGGTCAAAATCTACCTTTCATCTCTTACCCTACTCCTGTACGGGCGGGTTTAACTGCCGAACTATTTGTTCTGGTACAAGTAGCGTCAAAAACCCGCCCCTACGATTCCCGCATTCACAAAATTTGCGATAAAAATTTGCGCGTCCGTTCTTCTTTGGGGTTTTGAAAAAATTCTTGGGGAGGGGCTTGTTCGACTAACATTCCACTATCCATTAATACAATGCGATCGGCAACTTCGCGGGCAAACCCAACTTCGTGCGTCACGACTACCATTGTCATCCCCGATCGCGCTAAACTCCTCATCACATCTAACACTTCTCGTACCATTTCTGGGTCAAGCGCTGATGTAGGTTCGTCAAATAACATAATTTTAGGCTGCATTGCCAACGCCCGGGCGATCGCTACCCGTTGTTGTTGTCCGCCAGAAAGTTGTCCTGGGTACTTTTGCGCTTGTTCTAAAATTCCTACCCTTTCCAACAGTTGCATGGCGACTTCTTCCGCTTTTTGTCTTTTCCAACGCCGTACCCAAATCGGTGACAGAGTTACGTTTTGTAGTACGGTAAGGTGAGGAAACAAGTTAAATTGCTGAAACACCATTCCCACTTCTCTACGAATTGCATCGATGTTGCGCAAGTCGTGAGTCAGGGCAATTCCATCAATTTCAATTCGCCCTTGTTGATAATCTTCTAAAGCATTAAACGTGCGAATAAACGTAGATTTACCCGAACCAGAGGGACCCATCACCACCACCACCTCCCCCCGATTCACGGTAAGGCTAACCCCACGCAGGACGTAAAATTTGTTGCTGCTATACCACTTATGGACGTTCTCAGCAATAATCATTGGTTGTGGATTGTCATTTGTCATTTGTCATTTTTAATTGATAGTTGACGGTTGACGGTTGACGGTTGACGGCTGACTGTTAACTGTCAACTGTTAACTGTCAACCATTTACATTTAATTTCCGTTCCAAATAACGACTGGCTGTAGACATACCGTAGCAAAAGAGCCAGTAGAGTAAGCCAATGAATAAATAAACTTCGGCATAACGTCCGAGGAATTGGGGTTGTGCCAAAATTGAGCGAGAAATTCCAGTTAATTCTAGTAAACCAAATAGGGCGAGTAGAGATGTATCTTTAAATAAACCAATAAATTGACCGACGATCGCGGGAATTACGGCTTTAAGTGCTTGGGGTAATACGATCAATAACACAACTAAAGGCGAACTTAAACCCAAAGCTTTAGCAGCTTCGTATTGTCCTCTAGGAATAGCTTGCAATCCACCACGGATATTTTCTGCTAAATACGCTGCACTAAATAATACGAGTCCGGCGATCGCCCGTAGTACGCGATCTAAATTGCGGAAGTTAGGCGGGAGAAATAACGGTAACATTACCTGGGCTAAGAATAAAATGCCAATGAGTGGTAACCCGCGAATCACTTCAATGTAGAGGATCGATAAGATCCGGACTATAGGTAATGGACTTTGGCGACCGAGGGCGAGTAACACGCCAAAGGGAAACGACAGTACGATCCCGCAAATTGCTGTGAGTAGGGTTAGTAATAGCCCCGACCATACATTGGTTGGGACGGAAGTTAAACCCAAACCACCTCCAATTAACCAAATGTTGACGATAAATACTAATCCCCAAGCTGGGGTGAGCCAAGGGCTAATACTAGTAGGTAATTTGCGTCCAACTGCGTAGCCAACTATGGCAACAATGGCGATCGCTAATATCCACAAACGCGCACTCAGTTCTAAAGGTAGCAGTACAATAGCTGCAATAATTACCCCTAAAACAAATAAAATTGTCCGGCTAAATATGGGAGAGTTTCTGACAATATAACCCCAACAAAGCCCTGCTAAACCGATAATCAGCCCCAGTGCCGTCCACACTCGCCAATACAATTCAGGAGGAAATCGACCGACAAAAAAGAGCCGCAAGTTTGCACCTACGACTCTCCACTGTGCCGTAGTTAATGCCCAACTAATAAAGCTACTCAGTCCCCAAATAATGACTGTTAGACAAATTATTGTCAGGATACTGTTGTACCAAGTACTGAACAAATTTTTCTGTACCCAGTTAAGGGGAGATGTGGGTGGGTTAGGAGGCGCAGACGATTGGATTTGCAAGGGTCTATCTCTCCTTAATTTGCACGGTGCGGTTGTATAAATTCATGATGAGAGAGATGGTTAAGCTTGTGGTTAGATAGGTAATCATAATCAGCAACATCACTTCCACAGCCCGTCCCGTCTGATTAAATGTTGTGGAAGCAACGAAATAGACATCGGGGAAACCGACTGCGATCGCCAAACTAGAATTTTTGGCTAAGTTGAGATAGTGACTCGTTAAAGGTGGTATAATCACGCGCAATGCTTGTGGTAAAATCACCATTTGCATGATCCGATTTGGCTTCAGTCCCAAAGCACGGGCTGCTTCCCACTGCCCTTTTGGTACGGCTAAAATCCCCGCCCTCACAATTTCAGCAATATAACTACTCGTATAAATCACCAGTCCAGCGAGTAGGGCGCAAAACTCTGGCGACAGACGCAATCCACCCTCAATCTGTCCCTGCGTAACTTGCGGAATACTCAACCAAAAGGGAATACTGCGGGTCAAGATAAAAGCCACGATCGCCGCCCCTAAAATAGAACCCAAAGCATACCAAATTTGGTTTCCTACCTGTCCTCGTTCTACCATGACGCGCCCCCGCCAGCGCCACAAGGCGATCGCTCCAACAATTCCCGCCAGCAGTAACACCAACCAAATGCCTCCCCCCGAACCAATTTCCAGCCACGGGAAAAATACGCCTTGTCCCGTCAAGTAAGTAGAACCAAGAAGAGTAATAGGATTTTCAATTCCTGGTAGATTGATAAAAACGGCAAAGTACCAAAAAAATAGTTGCAATAGTAGAGGTACGTTGCGGAAGATTTCTACATAAGCAACAGCGATGCGTCGTACCAACCAGTTATCTGAAAGTTGGGCAATGCCAAAGATTAATCCAAAAATAGTAGCTAAAACAAGACCGATTGCTACCACGCGCAATGAATTGAGCAACCCGACAAAAATTGCCCGACTATAACTATTAGACGGATCGTAAGGAATTATACTTTCGCCAATATCAAAGGAGGCTTGGACTCCCAAAAAATCAAATCCTAACTGAATGCCTAATTGCCGCAGATTGTAGGTAAGATTATCCCAAATCAGGGCAATAAAAATTACCACCAACAAAACCGCGATCGCCTGTCCGGCAATCTGCCAGAAGCGATCGTCTCGTAATAGTTTTTGCAATTTCATGTAGCGGTAATGGGTAAGTCGTAAGTCGTAAGTCGTAAGTCGTAAGTGGCTGGCGGTTAGCGGCTAGTGGATAGATTATTTCCGGTCTAGCCACTAGCCACTAGTCACTAGTCACTCTCTACTGAGAACTGATAACTGTTACCTGAACGGTGGAGCATAATGTAAGCCACCTTTCTCCCAGATATCGTTCTGACCGCGTGGTAAATTGAATGGCGTGCCAGGTCCAAGATTACGGTTGTAAATCTCGCCGTAGTTGCCGACTTTCCTCACCGCACGGGCAACAAAATCATTCGGTAAACCCGCACCTTGACCTAAATTTCCTTCCGTGCCTAGCAATCTTTTGACAACTGGGTCTTGGCTTTTGGCGAATTGGTCGATGTTTTGAGAATTAATCCCCAGTTCTTCGGCTTCAATTAAACCAAAGATCGTCCACTTAACTGCATCAAACCAGCGAGAGTCTCCGTTTTTCACGGCTGGCGTGAGTGGTTCTTTGGATAAAAGCGCATCTAGAATAATATTATCTTGCGGATTTTTCAGTGTTGTTCGACGGGATACCAATCCAGAGCGATCGGTACTCACAGCCTGACACCGACCCTGTTCGTATGCTGCGTAAACGGCATTAGCATCTTCAAATACTAGGGGGGTGTATTTCACTCCAATTTTACGCATCTGATCGGCGAAGTTTTGCTCGGTAGTGGTTCCCGTCTCCATGCAAACAGCTTTACCCTGCAAACCCTTCAAGTCTTTTGTCCCAGCAGATTTCTTCACCATTACGCCCTGACCGTCATAAAACGTCACGGGAAGAAACTCCAGCCCTACCGAAGTATCGCGACTCATCGTCCAAGTCGTATTACGGCTGAGGATATCGACTTCTCCCGCTTGCAGGGCAGTGAATCTCTCTTTTGCGTTCAGATTGCGGAAATCGACAGCATTCGGATCGTCAAATAAAGCCGCTGCGATCGCCCGACAGATATCCACGTCGAGTCCAGAATACTTACCTGCTTGGTCTACGTAGCTAAATCCTGGTAAAGTACCACTGACACCGCACGCCAGCCTGCCGCGAGACTTAGCTGCATCTAATGTACCCCCTCCCCCCCCTGCGGCTGGGCTGCCTGTTTGGGCGGTTCCCTGTGGCTGTGGTGACTGAGAATAAAATTGGCTGCAAGCAGCTAAAGGAGTTGCTACCAGCGCAACACCCACTAGCAGTACACTCCTTTTGAACATAAATAAATTTGTCCTACTCTTCTCTGTTTTTTTACGATGCACGCTCATACTAAGTGGTATCAATTGCCACAAAAGCGAGTGTTTCTCTGTAAATTTGATTAGTTAAACTCTACAGCATACCTGTGGGGCGCACAGATGTGCGCCCCTACTAAAATACGTAAAAATTGCACCGTTAATTCTGATACGAACGACCGCGCCTATAAAGAGTTACTCCTAGAGCAATTCCAGGAATAGTCAAAACTGCTACCCAAGGAGAACGCCACCAATCAATTGTTTGCGTCGTGTAGCTGTTCCGATATCTACTGCAAGGATAAGATTGAGCTGGATCGACAGAAGAAAATAAAACTCCACCCGCGATCGCAGTTGTGGATAAGATAGCCGCCAACGATAATTTTGCTGCTTTCATTGTGCATAACTCCCTTAGCTATTACCAGTTCAACTCAAGTCGCCTGACAGAAGCATTAATTTTTATAAATTGTAATTTTCTTCCCAATAATTTTCCAAAATTTCTTTTGACCTCAGCCACCCTACACTATTGCCTGCTACCCTAGATATTCGTGTTGTTGCGCTGAAGCTCTGTTAAAGTTCTGAAAAAGCGACGTTACCGACGGGTCAAGCCGCGAAAATCTGGGCGTATGGGTTGGTGTTGTCTGATGCTACTACTGCCTACCTTATTGTGGCTGGGATACAAAGAGGTGAAAAGCCAGTTGGAGCCATATCAAGCAATTCTCGTCCTCGGCGGTTCAGTCCAACGAGAGAAGTTTGCGATTGAATTTGCACGGAACAAGCCAGATTTACCAATTTGGGTTTCTGGTGGAAGTCCGAAAGAATACGCCCGTAATTTATTTACCCAAGCTGGTGTCGATCGCAGTCGCTTGCATTTAGACTACCAGGCAGTCGATACGGTCACAAACTTTACTACTTTAGTCGGCGAGTTTCAAAAGCGGGGCATCAAGAAGATCTACCTGATCACGTCTGATTATCATATGCGCCGTGCCGAAACAATCGGTCAAATTGTCTTAGGTAGTCGTGGGATTGATTTTACCCCGATTTCCGTTCCCTCCAAGCGATCGCCAGAACCCTACAACAAAACCATCCGCGACGGAGGTAGAGCTTTGCTCTGGGTGCTGACAGGACGCACGGGTTCGACATTGACGAAAAGATAAGTCAGAAGTCGGGCGTCGGTGAAGAGAGCTGAGAGAGCTGGGGAAGCTGGGGCAGAAAAAACAACTGTTAACCGTCAACTGTCAGCCGTCAACTAACAATCAATTACCAATTACCCGTTACCTCTCACCTCTTGATAGATGTGATTTTAGATTTGACAGATTAAATTTATGTTGATTACCCATGTTTGTTTGTGGTGGCGATCGCGGTTCGATGAGCCACTGTTTATGTATCTATGATTATCGATTCAAGCAGTACAAAATTATTATCTCGCGCCAGCGATCGCTCTAAATTGGGTTTAGTTTGTATCACCGTTTCTAAAGCAGTCCGCTATCGTACCATGACGCGGACGCGCTACCTCAAGTTGAGTGCAGCAGAACGGGAAACTGTCTTGCGAGAACTGTATCTAAGCAATTTAACTCGCTTGGATGCGGCAATATCTTTTTGTCAAACAAACCAAATCTTCCTCTATCGAATGCCTTCGGGTTTGTTTCCCCTGAGTGACATGGAAGACGGCATCGGACAAGCTATCTTAGCAGAAATGGCTGCCGATTTAGCCGCAGTGGGAACGCGATCGCAACTACTGGGCATCCGAATGGTACTCCATCCCGATCAATTTGTGGTACTAAGTTCTGACTCGCCACAAGTCGTGGAAAACAGTATCAAAATTTTGACACAACATGCCCAAATTATGGACTTGCTCAGTTTACCGCGATCGGCTTGGGCGTGTATGAATATTCACGGAGGCAAAGCTCAGAGAACTGCGCAATTGGTGCAAGTTGTCAATCGTCTTCCAGAAGCAATTAAAAGCCGCCTCACTTTTGAAAATGACGAATATGCCTACAGTGCTGAGGAAATCTTAGCCGTTTGTCAGCAGGCAAAAGTCCCAATGGTCTTTGACGCTCACCATCACATTTGTCACGAGAAACTAGAAAGCTACGATCATCCCTCCGTAGCCGAGATGTTTTATGCTGCTAGATCGACGTGGGAAAATCCAGATTGGCAACTCGTCCACATTTCTAACGGTGAAGCAGCTTTCGGTGACAGACAGCATAGCGAATTTATTACCGTTATGCCTAGTATCTACCGAGAAGCGCCCTGGATTGAAATTGAAGCTAAGGCAAAAGAAGAAGCGATCGCGGCTTTGACCAACAACAATTGGTGATAATATTTGCTGTTATCGCTGCTTAACTGCGAAACCTGCATTCTTGATGCGAGCAGAATTTGGTTGAAATCAATATGTCATCTCTGCAAAAAACTCAAATAGCATTTCGTCCAGTACGGCGCTTTCTCTGGCTAGAACGATTGATTGCTCTTGTGGTTTTACTGAATTTCTTCCTTGTCTTGTTTGATTTATCATATATTCCCTGGCGAGACTTTTATTTTGAGAAAGTTCCTCAAATTGTTCAGCACTACGATCCCATTAAAGGTATCGAACCTCATCGAGAAACAACCCGATATCTGGCTCAATTTCAACAAATCAAACAACAAATCGAGCAGACGGGTATTCAGTCCCCAGAAGTCGAAAATTTATTAGCTCAAATGCGGCAACTTAGCGATGAGTTAATCGAAGATAACCCTTTTGCGATCGCCCAGAAAACCGGACATTTAGAAAAGATCAAAAATCAAGTCCGCGATCGCGTCCATATTAACTCAGCTCATCAAGCTTTTGATACTTTTTGGAGTCAGGCTTATCTCAATCGCGCAGGCTGGGAGCGAGAATTAGATTTCTTCACGACAAATCTTCAACCGCTCATAGAAACTAACTACTATCGTGGCATTAATACCCGAGGTAGATTCATCGATCGCTTTTGGCTCATTGACATACCTTTCATCGCTTTTTTTGGCTTAGAAATTCTGATTCGCACTTTCTTTATCAGCCGTCAAAGACCAGATTTAAATTGGCTAGAGGCACTGCTAAGGCGTTGGTACGATTTATTTCTCCTCTTACCATTTTGGCGCTGGCTGAGGGTAATTCCAGTAACAATACGGCTTTATCAAGCACAATTATTAAATCTCGAACCTGTTCGCAAGCAAATTAAATATGATTTTGTCACTAATTTCGCTGAAGAAATGACAGAAATTGTTGGCGTGCGGTTAATCGATCAAATGCAAGACTCAATCGAACGGGGTGATGCAGCTGAGTGGTTATTAAGGACGGGACGTTACCAACCCTATATCAATATTAATAACACTAATGAAGTGCAAGAAATTGCTAATCGCTTACTGCGCATGACAATTTATCAAGTCATTCCCAAAGTCCAAACTGATATTGAATCATTACTCCACTACAGTATCGAAAATGCCATTAAGAAAACTCAAATGTACCAGCAAATACAGCATTTACCAGGTATGGAAACTCTACCTCGTCAAGTTTCATCAAAATTAGCTAACGATATTTCTCAATCTACCTACACAACTTTAACCAATTTACTTGAAGATCCCGTAGTTATAGAAAAATCAAGTCACTTAATTCAAAATTTTAGTATTGCCCTGGAAACAGAAGTTAAAAAACAGCATAACTTGCAAGCACTCAAGTCATTATTTGTAGACTTACTAGAAGAAGTCAAAATTAATTACGTCAAAGATATTGCCCAAGGTGGAGTTGAAAGAAGTTGGGAAGAAGCAAATCAATTGCGCCGTATCATCCGTCAGTAGAAGTAAATTTTTAGCAATATGTCACGCAAAGACAAGGACACTTGCGTGCGAGTGTATCCCCCGTTGAGCAAAGTGTCCGCGCAAAGGCGCAAAGGGTGCTTAGCGTCTCTGCGTCTTTGCGCGAAACAAATCTTAAGAATCGAATTCCCAGCTACAATTAAGAAATGTTAAGAAAAATTTGTGAGTATGATGCAAAATACAGCTGATGCTGGAACGAGTGCAATAACTCAACTGACAGCAATTAATGCAGCTAAGGTGCTGACGGTTATTTGCCTAACAATTTGTGCAATCGTTTTTGGCATATCCGACTTACGCCAAGTTATCTATCTTTGTTTACACGTTAGCTATTGTCTATGGTGGCTGCTAGAACAGTGGTTCTTTCCTAACCGACGACAGATATTTAACGAACCCATAGGAGTAGGAGGTTTTAGCTTCACTTTGATATTTGTCGGAGTATTCTATACCTTACCTGGATATTTGGCATTTACCAACCCAACACCTATTTCTGCACTTGCAATAGCGATCGCCATACCACTTTACATCTTCGGGACTCTAATTAATACCACTGCTGACGTACAAAAACTAACTGCTAAGCAATACGGGGTAGGTTTAGTGCAGGATGGAGTTTGGAGATTTTCCCGCAATATTAACTACTTCGGTGATTTGATACGCTATCTCAGTTTTAGCGTCGTTGCGGGTTCTTTATGGGCTTATCTCGTACCAGGAACTATTACCCTCCTCTATCTCCAGCGGATTTCTCAGAAAGAACAAACTATGTCTGACAAGTATGGCGAGTATGCAGCGTATCAAGAGTCTAGCAGCCGCTTGATTCCTTTTCTTTGGTGAGTCAGGGCAGCATACCATATCCATTCTGAGAAGGCGTACAATCGTGCGCCCTCAAGCCATGCCAAAATTAATAATTCGTACTCATAACGAGTATGATATACTTGACATTCAGGTAATATCTTTTTACACATGTAAACCCAAGCAACATGTATTTAAATTGCTATTTCACCATTACTATCACTACTGCGATCGCTATTTATGAACGTCGTTCTGGTTGGATTTCTTGCTAGTCTACTCGCTGGACTGGCAACTTTTGTTGGAGCTTTACCAATTTTACTACCAATTAATTTGACCCAGAGAATCCAGGGAATTATGTTGGGGTTTGGTGGGGGAGTCATGTTAGCAGCTACAGCTTTTTCTCTCATCGTTCCAGGCACGGAAGCAGCAGAAAACATTGGTTATTCCAGGGCGATCGCTGCTTTAATTATGGTTATAGGTATTTTGTTGGGCGGATTGTTTTTACAAATTGCCCACCATGCTTTACCGCACGAACATTTTTTCAAAGGGCGAGAAAATTGTCGAGGTAAAAGTATGAAACAAATTTGGTTATTTATCGCCGCAATTACAATTCATAACTTTCCTGAAGGATTAGCTGTGGGAGTCAGTTTTGGAAGTGGAAATATCGAACAAGGGCTACCTGTTGCTGTAGGTATTGGCTTACAAAATATGCCAGAAGGTTTAGTAGTAGCCCTCTCATTAATCTCAGAAAGATATTCTACTAGCTATGCTTTAGGAGTTTCTCTACTTACGGGTTTAGTAGAGCCTTTGGGCGGTTTAGTTGGTGCTGGCGTAGCAAGTATAGCTCAGTTTGTTTTACCCTGGGCAATGGCATTTGCAGCCGGAGCAATGCTATTCGTAATCAGCGACGATATTATCCCCGAATCGCACCGTAAAGGATTAGAAACAGAGGGAACTATTGGTGTCATGTTAGGTTTTGTGGTAATGATGTTTTTAGATATTGCATTAGGTGGATAGTCAGTTGACAGTTATCAGTTATCAGTTGTCAAGAAAGTGGTTTTGAATTTTGACTTTTAACTTTTGACTTTTGACTTAATCTTTCGATTCTAATTGTTTGATTTTCCGCTCTAATTCAAATTCGCGATCGCTCACAATTGTTTCTAAATTGGCGATGCGTTGCTCAAGCTGTTTTGGATCGCTATTTGTTAACGATTTATATTTATTGTCATCGCGCCAGACAAAGTACGTACCTGTAGCAGCTCCGGCGATCGCGGCTAGCGGTAAAATAGGACCACTCCTAGTTACGCTTGAAAGTGGAATGCAAATTGCTAGCATTCCTGTGGCAAAAGCCCAAATTTTTGAAGTTGCAGCAACGCGGATATCTTTACTCATTGCCTGCTTCCTATACGGAGATTACTGACAAACTATTTAATTTTACTGTAGCAACGATTTTCAGTATCTTTTCGTCAGCTTTGCAAAAATTTTACCAGTTCGTCCGAACTACGTAGCACGTGCCTGCATCGATCTGCTTACGCACGATCGTGATTATTATATAAATCTCTTCAGTCAAAATAGAATTTCGCTTGTTTTTGCATGTTATTCATAATTTTAAGCCCTTAAACTTTAAGTAGATATACTACGGTAACAAAAGCGATCTCCTGGATATAATCGCGATTATCCATCTATGAGATATCTGCAAAATAGTAGATTCGACAGTTAACCAGAATATTTTTGCTTTTTGCCACAGTTTTATTGCTAATCAAAAAAATATGCGAACTCATGTGAAATTAGCGACTCGTTCGCTGAATTTGTTATGTGTTTTTGGTTTATTGAGTACGACTAATTTAACTTTGCTGACACCTAAAGTTCATGCTCAAATTCCCGAAAAAACTGAAACTAACCAAATAGCTAACCAAACACAAACAACGCAACGTCAGCGAGTTGCCGTACTAGACTTTGATTTTGCCGATACTGGCAGTGTTAATTTTGCTAATATCTTTGGTGGTGCTAGCCCAGCCCAAGGAGTGAGTAACTTAATTACAAATGCATTAGTGAAAGATGGTTCTTATAGTGTCATCGAACGGAGTAAAATTGACGCTATTTTACAGGAACAAAACTTAGGTGCTTCGGGACGGATAAATCCAGAAACCGCTGCTCAAATTGGTAGAGTTTTGGGAGTTGATGCTGTCATAATTGGTGCGGTGACTCAATTTAATATTGAAGCAAATAATTCTGGTAACGGCTTTTGCGTTTTTGGAGTTTGTTCGGCTAAACAAAAAAGTCGGGCGATCGTGCAAATTGATGCTAGACTCGTCAGCACGACTACCGCAGAAATTCTCGCAGCAACTCAAGGTAAAGGAGAAGTTGATAAAAAAAGTAAAGCTTTAAATGTGGGTGGTATTTATCACGAGTCAAAAAATGCCGATCCTGAAACTTTATTGAGTGCAGCCGCAGAACTCGCTGTCAATGAAATTACCCGAGAAATCGTTGCTTCTGCCTCCAAAGTGACTACAGCAGCTTCGTTTACACCGAATGTTAATGCTGTAGTTGCTGATGTCACCAATAATTTAGTCACAATTAACAAAGGACAGGAAGCAGGCTTAAAAACAGGAATGAAAATCTCGGTCGAGCGAGTAGCTAAAGAAATTAAAGACCCTGAAACTGGCAAAACTCTCCGTGCTTTAACGTCTCCGATTGGTACGATTGAATTAACAGAAGTCGGTCAAGGTTTTGCCACTGGTAAAGTTACAAATGGTACGGGTTTTAAACGAGGAGATATGGCAAAAGCCGGACAATAGAGAGGAATTAGGGATCAAATGTAGGGTGGGCAATGCCCACCTTTTTTATCGTCTATGGCTCGTGACCAATGACTCGCGATCGATGACAAATAACCAATGACAAATGACAAACGATCGCTAACAAACGACCAATACCTGTAATAATTAAGATATTTAGAAGTTTCAAAAATCGCTTTCAGTCAGAGTGACTGTAAGGTAAAAATACCAAAATGACTAATGCGAATACTAGCAACGCCAGACCGTTTTTCTACCCCAACCGCACCTTAGAGCGGGCGCGTCGGGCGCTGATTTGTTCTAGTTTTAACTTACACTTATTCCAGGCAATGATAGCTCAAAGCGTGCCAGTCATGGCGATCGCAGGCAACTCTGGTATGGAAAAAGGCTATAGCCAACGCCCATTAACAGAACTTGCAGTAGACAACGAACTCTTTTGGCTGATTCAAGTCGGCATTTTGCGACGCGAGGTAGACGGACAGGGAATCACAGATAGTTTTCGGCTCACGCCTCTGGGCAGACAGCTAGTAGAGCGATACGCTCAGCATGGTAAGTGGGATACTCCAACGTGGCGCGATCGCCTTTACAATACCCTGAGTCGCTGGCTGCGACTGCCTTTTTAGGTGAATGCCTTAAATTTGTAAGCGTAAAAGTTAAGAATCAGCAAAAAAGGGGAAAAATAAACACAGAAACCCATCTCGGTCTGAAATTTCTGCCTTTACCTGCTCAAGCCGATAGCCGCATATGAAATCAATCATGATCGTGGGAACGACATCCCATGCTGGAAAATCAACGATCGCAGCTGCAATTTGTCGCATTTTAGCCAAACGTGGCTGGCGTGTAGCGCCCTTTAAAGGACAAAATATGGCGCTGAATGCTTACGTTACCGTTAATGGTGGCGAAATTGGTTATGCCCAAGCGGTGCAAGCGTGGGCGGCTGGCGTTGCTCCAATGGTAGAGATGAACCCAATCTTGCTCAAACCCCAAGGGGATATGTGTTCTCAGGTGATCCTCAAAGGTAAGGCTGTGGGAAGAGTCAACGCAGCAGACTACTACGAGCAATTTTTTCAACCAGGATGGCAGGCAATTGAGGAATCTCTGCGCCATCTGTCAGCAGAATTTGACATGATCGTGTGCGAGGGGGCAGGTAGTCCGGCAGAAATTAACCTCAAGCACCGCGATTTAGCAAATATGCGGATCGCCAAGTATTTGAACGCGCCAACGTTACTCGTCGTAGATATCGATCGCGGTGGTGCTTTTGCCCATGTCGTAGGCACGCTAGAATTACTCGAACCAGAGGAACGCAGTTTAGTGCGCGGCATTATCATTAATAAATTTCGCGGACAGCGATCGATCTTAGAACCAGGTATTAAATGGCTGGAAGAACGGACGGGAATCCCCGTCATCGGTGTCATTCCCTGGCTGGAGCATTCATTTCCCGCTGAAGATTCCCTCGATTTGTTTGAACGCAAGCCCTCTCGGGCTAAAGGCGAACTCAATATTGTCGTAATTCGCCTGCCGCGAATTTCTAACTTTACCGACTTCGATCCGTTAGAATCTGAACCCTGTATTGGTTTGAGATATCTCAGCCCCAAACACGAATTAGGACATCCAGATGCGGTTATTCTTCCAGGGACGAAAACCACGATCGCCGATTTACTCGTCCTGCACAAAACTGGGATGGCAAAGTCAATTCAAAACTATGCGGCGGCTGGGGGAACGGTTTTAGGTATCTGCGGCGGCTTCCAAATTTTGGGGCAACAGCTAGCCGACCCAGAAGGGCTAGAGGGCGAAGCTGGTAGGTATCCAGGTTTAGGCTTGCTGCCAATCAAGACGGCAATCACGATGCATAAAATTGCTCGCCAGCGTCAAGTCATATCGAATTTTCCGCAGGCAGGATTGCCCGTGACAGGGTATGAAATTCACCAAGGGCGATCGCGATTAATAGAATTACCCCCCACCCAAGCCAACGACTATCAACCCTTGTTTGACGATACCGGTCTTGGCATGGTAGATAGTAGTCAATCAGTCTGGGGAACATATCTGCACGGAATTTTCGATAATGGACCTTGGCGGAGGGCTTGGTTAAATCGCCTGCGGCAACAAAGGGGACTCAAATCTCTACCGACAGGTATTTCTAATTATCGCGAGCAGCGAGAAGCAATGCTCGACTCCCTAGCAGGTATGGTAGAAACCCATCTAGACTTATCCTCTGTTTTGTCGCCTTAAAGGTTAGAAATTATGACTGTGCGAGTCAATTTTTTACCCGATGATGTCACTGTAGAAGCCACAGTCGGAGAACCATTGTTAGATGTAGCAGACCGAGCGGGGGTTGTCATCCCCACCGGCTGTATGATGGGTTCCTGTCACGCTTGCGAAGTCGAGATCGATGGGGACAATACAGTATGCGCTTGTATTACTGCTGTACCACCTGGACAGAAACAGTTGACGATCGATCTTTATTTCGATCCAGCGTGGTGAGAATCAGTTATCAGTTATCAGTTAACAGGTATTGTAGGGGCGGGTTTGCCAAACAGCTTTGCTTTTCATTGAGATTTCCGATCGACCCGCTTAACTTTTGACTTTTAACTTTTGGCTGCTATTTTAGCCCGCATCAAAAATACTAAGGCAGCTATAGCCATTATCCCCATCACGATTCCAGCAGTTCTGTAAGTTCCAGCTATTCCTACGAAGTTAGTCAAAGGCTGGCTGACAATGGGCGAGAGAAATTGCCCCAAAAAAAAGCTAGTCGTTAATCCACCTAAAACTTTTCCACGGGCTACACCAGGAGCGATTGAAGTGAGGCAAAAGTTCATATTTGGCATGAGTAAACCCAAACCTAAACCCGCGATCGCTAATCCTAAGAGAATCACCGCATAACCTGCGCCAAAACTGAGCAATTCGTATCCCAACGCCATGTTTAAAAAAGCAATGCCATAAATGCTAATAAAGCTGAGGCGGGCTTTAACACGCTGGTACAATAACGAGCTAACCGCAGAACACCCAGTTGCAAGGGCGATCGCTAATCCGCTTTGAGAACTGCTTGCCTGTAGTAATTGCTGTAAGTGAAAGGGGAGTTGGACGGGAATTAGATAAAATACGATTTGCGAGATTAGGGCGATCGCATAAGTCAACACCACTAAACCAGTCGCCAAGCTGGTTGGTTCGTCTGCAACGTTAGCTCCAGCAACCTTTGTACGGTTCGGTTCCGGTAGCAACAATACGACGCACGGTACTAAAACTAGGGCAATTAAGTAGATAAAAAAGGGCATCCGCCAATTAATATCGGCAAGAAAGCCGCCTAAAGTTAGGAAAACGACCCCTCCTAATGCCATAAAAGCAGCTTGGATACCCAAAAACTGCCCTCTCGCCTTACCCGTGTAGTAATCTGCAATCAACGCTGTCGCCGTTACCATTACCCCAGCCACACTCAAACCCAATAATGCCCGTCCGAACAGGATAAAGCCGATTGCATTCAACCACAGCCCCGAACTACCTGCCAACCCGTATACGAGTAAGGCAATGATTAACACGGGTTTGCGTCCCAATTTATCGATTGTCACGCCAACAAGCGGCGCAGCCACGGCAATAAATAGGGCTGGAGCTGTCAAGACTAACCTTACCCAGTAGTCTGCATTCGGCACGGTGCTAAAGTGCTGCTTCATCGCTGGTAGCGAAGGTGCAATTGTTGCACCCGCCATGACAGTCAGCGTACTGACAACTAGCAAGGTGATTTTGACAGGGGACGAGTTAGTTTGCTGCATAGGCTAAGTTCTGGGGATTTCACCATCTAAGAACTGAATTGGCACGCGATCGCCTACTTCTAGTCCTAATTCTGCCGTCGCGCCACTTCGTAGCTGAATCATTTGGTCTACCGTTGCCTTTGAACTATACGTATGGCAAGCAATTGCATCGCAAGGCTGTGCCTCTACTTGAATGGCTGCGATCTGTCCGTTTTGTAAATAGACGACATCCACGGGGAAGCGCATATTTTGCATTGAGACCTTAACTGGGCGAGGCGGATCGATAGTATACAGCATTCCTCTTGTCTGTGAAAGTTCGCCACGGTACATCAGTCCCATAGATTGTTGCTGCGCTGTTTGAGCAACTTCCAAGTCAATTTCTTGTCCAGAAATTTGCGCTTTCGCACTTACAGGTAGAGATTGTGGTTGTTTTTCAATTTGAGCTTGAATTATTAGTAAAAGCAGACCGCTCACCAATGTAACTATGCAAAAAGCATTATTAGCTGAAATCTTCCGGTGCTTCTTCTGGGTTGCAGTTAACATAAAGCCCTCGCTTTAACGATTTCTTAACCGAAGCTGTCCGACTTTTTAACCATGAACTGACTAATTTCTTAACCAAAAATCGTTCTTGTCAATAGTTTAAATTAACTCTTGCTTAAATCTTTTATTTAAAACAAAAAAATAAATATTGAGTTTTATTAAGTTAAAATCAGCGAAAAGTTTTAGTATCTAAGTCGAGAAACTCAATTGGTAGGCGATCGCCAGTTTTTAAACCTAGCTCTAAAGTTCTTCGAGCCTGTAACTGCACCATTTGGTCTACTTTTACCTTGGAGCTATACGTAGGACAATTGACTTGGTTACAGGTAGGAACAGCTATTTCAATGTGCTGAATTTCCCTATTTCTCAGAAAAATTGTATCGACTGGTACAAGAATGTTCTGCATGGAAAATTCGATTGTTTGAGGCGGATTGAATTCAAACAAAATTCCCCTATTTCTGGGAATTATAGTACGATGCATTAAGCCTTGTGCTTCTTGTGCTGGGGTTTGAGGGACTTCCAAGTAAATTCTCTGCTTGGCAGCTTCAATTCTGGCTAAAATTGGTATAACTTGCGGTTTTTGTGGCGAACTAAGTTGTAAAGATAGCCAAGAAAAGCCTAAATAAAGAGTAGTAAAGATAATAAATATTGAGATTCCAACCAGCCAAAGAGAAATTTTAGAGAACATAATTTTGTTAATTTATACATATCAATAAACTCGTAGATCGATGCTAGGTAATTAGCAATTATTAGCTACGATGGCTGTAGATAGTTCTAGCTCTATAAAGTTAAGAGCAAAGGCGATAATTTATTAAGAATCAATGAACAGAGATAGAAAGTATGGAAAATGCAGAAGCGTGCTTTTGACTTGTCGCTGCTAACTTCTTTCTCGATCGCTTAAACATTGTCAATCCCAGAGAGCAAATTCGCTGTACCATATAACAAATCAGTTGCGTCTGAGTGCTTTGAGGGATGAGGAGTTATGAAAACAGCTATCTTACCAATCTTAGCGATCGCCTTAGTCGTCTTTTCCAACCGAGAAACGCCAGCTCAACAAGTGGAAACTAGCTCCGACCGTTCTTTCTTGGCACTGGTGGAGGGAGATGATGGCGCTCGCTGTAGCTTTATATCTGCTGATGTCTTGGAACGCTCGGCAGACATCGCTCAGGGATTGCTATTCGTGCGATCGGGAGACTCTCCTGACCAAGTAAAATACAAAATGCGCTTCGTTCCCGATGGAGCGTATGCCAACGATACATTACAATGGACGGCGATCGCCGGAAAAAACTACACGCGGGCTGACGTGAATTTCGACAAGAACCGCGCCGCGACTCGCTCGTTTACAATGGCGGTTAACTATCAGCAGCCAGAACAAAAACAATGTCGTTGGGAAGTACGCGAACCACAACCAGCAGCAGCACAGACAACGGAACAGGATCTAGCGCCTACGCCTGGTAGTAATCCAACGGAACAAGATTTAACCCCTACACCTGATAGTAATCCATAGATTAGATATGATGAGGAGCGATCGCTATTTAAATCTAAGTTGAGATTGGCTTGCGATCGCCCGCAGAATCTTCAAACACTGCACCTCTTTGCTGCAAGTCACGCTTTAAGTCTTCGGTGAGTCCTATATTCCAACCAAATCTGCTACCTTCTACCTTTGCGCCATCAAGCTTAGCAAAGCTCAAATTAGCGCCGTATACTATAGTACTACTCAAGTTAGCATTACTCAGGTTAGCATTACTGAGGTCAGTATGAAATAAAACTGTGTTGCTCAAGTTAGCGTTTCTCAGATTAGCACCACTAAGGTTAGCCTTACCTAAGTATGCAGCACTCAGGTTGATTCCCGTTAAGTTAGCATTACTCAGATCCACATTTCTTAAATCGGCTTTAACAAAGTCTTTTAAAGGGTCTAAACCAGCAACTTTCGCTAGCTCAATAAAGTCATCTGTTTGCGCCTCCATAATTTGTTTGCTCAGATAGAGAAATTCTTGAGGTTTTAGTGACTTTGGTGTATTTCCATAGCATTTATCTTCGACTGCTAGCTTGTTTGGGCTAAACTTTAGTCGTACTCGGATCTCAGGATTTGTCAAATCTATGTTACGCTGTTTTCCCTCAACTGTTAAGCTGTGAGAGATTGCTGTGGGTGGCTTTAAATCAGCTTCTTCTGACTCTATAAGCCGCCTCTTCTCCGTCCAAGATACAAAACCAACACCGACCAAGACCAATAATCCCATAATAGAGGCTGGTGGACTACCGCTTGTGACTATTAATAAGACCAGCAAACCCAAAAAGACTGTAGCTGTTTGCTTGACCAACGAACTAAGTCCAGCTTTGGCTTCATTATACAAACTCATCTTTCTACGGTTGACCTGAGCCATGACTGCCACCTCCTTTATTTTTCCTCAAATCGCTCAAGTCTACCCAAAAGCGACCGATTATTCTTCCAGCTAGAACGATCCAAAGAGCAAAATCAGATGCAACGATGATAAAACAAGCATAGCGCGACGCACCCAAAGCATTTTCTTGAAGGCAAAGATCGAAGCTGGAGAAATCTTTCCCAATAATCCAATGTCCGATCGCGCCAGGAATGCGTAGAAGAATACTCAAAGCGATCGCATCCTGAATACTCAAATAAACGGTTCGCCACAGATCCCCCATCAAAGCTGAACCTAGCAAATCTAAAGTTTCCCAGACATTCATCAAAATTCTTTTTGTGCGTCTACCTAATGCTGTCTGCTGCTGTGAAGTAGATTGTTGCTGAGTAGGTGGAGGATTTTGCTGTTGGGTCATTTGTCACAGTCTAGACGCAGCTGAATGATACCATTGGAAGAATCTTGCTAAGCCGAGTCAAAAATTGCTCCTTGTTGCTGAAACTCAAGTTGCATCTGTGCTGAAATTCCGACGACATCAACAAACCGTGTTTTTTCTACTTTGACTGCATTCAGTTCCGCACGGGTGAGATTGGCTGCATTCAAACTAGCATGGCTCAAATCAACACCATTCAAGTCTGCTTGTTGTAGTAGCGTCTCATTCAAATTTGCCCCCTGTAAGTTGGCATTCTGAAGATAGGCACTCGATAGATTTGTCCGGCTGAGATTTGCGTCACTTAAATTCACGCGGGGTAGAATTGCTCGTAAGTCTGCATCGCTCAAATCGGCATGACTGAGATTCGCATCGCGAAGATTGGCATTACTGAGTTTGGCACGCGATAGACAAGCACCACTCAAATTAGCGCGACTCAGATCGGCTAATGTCAAGTCAGCACCACTCAAATTTGCCCCCTCCAAATTAGCGCGACTCAAGCTAGAATTACGAAGATCTAATTGACTGAGATCGGCTCCGACTAAATCTTGTGTGGGATCTAAACCGATCGCTTCTAGACTAGAAACAAAGTCTGTCGCGATCGCCGAGTTGAGTAATTCCCGCGCGATCGCCAACTGTTGCTGTTGATATTTTTTCGCCTGGGTCAATTCTCCTAAACTGGTGTATGCTTGCCGCAGGCTATTTAAGATCTGTCCTTCCTGTAGGCGATCGCCTTGTGCTGGTACGATCGCCAAAAGTTTTTGCCAGTACTCGATTGCACGAACGTACTCTGCTGATGCCAAATAAGCATTACCGATATTGGCAAGAGCATTCATTTCGCCAGTTGCATCCTGAATTTTCTGGGCGATCTCCAAGTGTTGTTGAAAGCAGGCGATCGCCTGGGTTATGTTTCCTAAAGCTTGATAAGCTGCGCCTAAATTCCCTAAAGCCGCGCCTTCGCGCTTGAAATTTTGGCTGCTCCGATAAAGATTTAATGCTTGTTGCCAAGACTGCAATGCAAGCTCGAATTCACCTGTTTGGTATTGAGAAATACCTTGTTTTAGCAGCAAGTCTGCTTCACTAGTCATCTAGCGATTTTTGCCGTGCGATCTTCAGCTTTAACATTACCATAAACCTGCTAGATCGTGACAACGTTGTAGGGGCGTACAGATGTGCGTCCCTACAAGAAATTTATCTTAGGTATTTAGATTAAGCGATCGCAGTTTCGATCGGACAGCTTAAATATGAAGGAACTAAAAGTGTCTCTTCAATTTCTGTACGTAAGCTCCGTGTCATGTATTGTGCTTGGCGCAGGCAATCAAGTATGAGTTGATTGACATCGTAATATTGTTTGAGAATAGCTTTTTGCTGGGAAGTAAAAGGAAAATTTATCAGATCGTAACTCGAAGCATCAATATCAGATAGATGAATATGGCGATCGGTACTATCGTCTTCGAGAGAATCTGGTTTGAGGTCGAGGATAAATTCTAAATAAAAGGCACGGAAAGCAGCTGGTTTAAACTGAGGTTTGCTCAGATGATGTGACTTGCGCTCCAACCAGAAAAGAAAGCGCGATAATTCTGGATCGACTCCGGCGATCGCGTCAGCTTGTTGCTTCATTAAGCTGAGAAAATAGTCAGCATTTCGCAACATACTGACAACGAAAACAAAAACTTCGTGCCAGCGTGGTTCTGAAATTCGAGTAGCTAAATTTCTTAAAGCTTGTTCTGCTCTTTGAGGATGAGAAGGATCGGCTATTTCTCGCGCTACAAAGTACTCGTGAAATCTGATATCGGAAAAAGAATAAACCTCTGGAGCAGATTCGACAAATAATTGGTGTTGGTACTGAATAGACTTCAGTAGTGCCTCAGTCGTAAGTTGCAATAGTTCTGGGCTAGTAGGTGCTTTCGGTAGGTTACATATATATTCAGTAATAGATTTTTCAATATCCTGTTTGCTAAACTTACCTCCAGTTTCAAATGTAGCCAAAGCAATTTTACTTAACAAGTCTTGTTTGTGCTGTACGGACAAATTTTTGTAGAAGCGATCGCCTTGAATATGATAAGCTTCGTCCCACTGACTCAATAGAATTTCTAATCCTTCGCGGTAGAGCTGACAGCGATCGTTGGGAATTTCTCGACCTGCCTCAACTAATAGACAGAGCAAATTTAATAATGGGTCGTTAGAGAGTTCATTGGCGATTTCTTTCTCTTCTTGCTTTAAGGAAAAATTTACGACGCGATCGCTCTTCTTTGATTCGCTCTTCTTTAATTCCTCAATTTGTACCCATTTACCACTAAACTTAACAACTCTTCGGTCATCCAACTTGACACTTTCAGTTTTCATCTGGTGAAGAAAACTATCTACCAACACTGAATCGGTGGAATTCATAAGCTTTATGGTTTTGGTGTTACAGTTTGATTTACTGAGTCGTCAAGTAACCTCACAATTCGGAATTTGGAATTCCGATTTCTTACGCTCTAGTTTGAGCAATCTGAGGTTGAAGTAAAGAAAATAATTGTTCTTTGCCCTTCTGAAGATATCGAGTTACAGTCATGGGACTAATACCAATTCGTTTGGCAGCTTCTTTACGAGAAAACTCTTTTAAGAAAACAAATTCTACAGCTTTACGAGTTTTTTCTTCCAGCTGATTCATTGCACCCTGCAATTGTTGGCGATCTTCTTCTTGTTGTTGCAAGCTAGTAGAGCGCTGATCGGGTAAAGCATCAGCTAATTTAATTTGGCAATCGAGATGTTGAATAACTGTACTATCTAAACTTAAGACAATTCGATTTTGGAAGGCGAGCTTACTATCTAACCATTCTTGAATTGCAACGTTCAATTCTTCTGCAATTTCTATATCTGTAGGAGTGCGACCGAGAGTTAATGTTAGATCTTTACGAGCCTTCTGTCCTTGATTGTGAAGTTCTTGCCAACGGCGGGGAATTTTGACAACTCCCGTGCGATCGCGTAAGAAATGTAAAATTTCACCTCGAATATAAGGAATTGCAAAAGAACTAAAAGCATAACCTTGATAAGGGTTGAAGCGCTCAATAGCACGAATTAAACCAAAGTAACCGATTTGTTCTAAATCTTCATATGGCTCGGTACATTGGCGGCTAAACTGATGCGCCATCTTTCGCACCAAACCAGTATGCATACTCACAAGTTTATTGCGTAATGCAATCGAAGGATTTTGATAATAAGCAATTAATAGCTCTATCCCATTAGAGCAGGCTCTAGTATGAGTTATCGACATAAAAATCCTCAACAGCGATCTAAGCTTCCCGAATGGGAATTAACAGGTGGTGCGAAATCTTTAATCAAAGCTGAAGATTATTGTCGGTGGAGAAGGCTTCTCAAACCATGTCGTTCTTACTGAATTTATGAGGGGATTAGCAGATTTTGGTAAATTTTCTCCGTAGATCTGCTGAGTGGACTGGCTGAGAACGCCAAATATTTTAAGATTAGATTTAGATTTGTGCTGCTAGTCTCACCCTGGTTAACTGTTAGAGGTTTAAGCCAAAATAGGCATATGTCACCATATCGTTGCTCTCACACAACCCGTTAAAAAATTAAGAAAAAATTCCATGAGTAGCACTAGCAATTTTCGCGAAGCAATTCGTCAAGCTAAGACTAGCGCCATAGTAGGTCCAAACGTTATTGCTAATGCCCTGCCTTATCTAGGTGGCGGGCTGGTACTAACAGCACTGGGAACCTACGGTGGTCTAAGTGTCATCCGCACCAATCCAGGGTTATTCTTCCCTACGTTTATTGGTGCCGTGATTGTAGAAGTCATTCTGTTCTTCGTGGCGATGAACGTTGCTGAGAAAGGTAATAATCGCGTTGCCCTGCCTCTACTAGCAACATATAGCTTGCTAACTGGCTATACTCTCAGTGGCATCGTCTTTATGGCACTAAGAACCCAAGGCGTAGGTATTGCCGGTGTGGGGTTTGCTGCCCTCGGCTGCGGTGTCACCTTTATTGCAGCCCGTCAAATCGGTTCTAATTTGTCAGAACAGGACGGCATGGCATTGACGAAAACAGTCAGCCTGGGAGTCATTGCCCTAGTGGTTGTCTGTTTGGCACAATTTCTGTTTGCTCTGTTTGGCATCTATACGCCGACTTGGTTAGAAATTGCGATTTCAGGCATTGGCGTGTTTCTATTCGTCGGTGCAGCAGTCGTAGATTTCTACGTTCTGCCTCGTACCTACCGCAACGACCAATATCTCCCTGCGGCGCTGTCGATGTATCTGACATACATCAATCTGTTTATTTTCATCTTGCGGTTATTAATTGCCTTGAATAGCCGTGACTAGTGGAGACGTTACGTGTAAAGTCTCTACAAACGATCTGCCGTGGCTTCAAAATAGCCACGGTTTTTTTGGTTGTTGCCCCAAAGGTTTTCAACTCTGGTTAAAATCATCAGTACAAGTAGGGTGCGTTGTTAATGTACCCTGTCATTCAGTGAGCGATCGCTACTCGAAACCTATATGGAAGCACTAAAAATCAAACGCGAAGTTGAAAAGTTGTCCGATCGCCTGGGTAAAACCCAGGACTATCTTTGACATCCCCGCACTGACGGCAAAAATTCAAGATTTAGAACAAATTGCTGCCCAACCGGAGTTTTGGAACGACCAAACCAAAGCACAGCAAACACTTCAGGAACTCAACGACCTAAAAACTCATATCCAGCAATACGATCGCTGGCAAGGTAGCCTAGAAGATACCAAAGCTGTGCTAGAGCTACTGGAACTCGAAACGGACGAATCTCTACTGCAAGAAGCTGAGACAAACGTTACCAGCCTCAACCGCGAACTCGACCAGTGGGAGTTGCAACAGTTGTTATCCGGTCCCTACGATGACAAAGGCGCAATTTTGACGATTAACGCTGGGGCGGGCGGAACTGATGCCCAAGACTGGGCGGAAATGTTACTGCGGATGTATACTCGTTGGGCGGAAGATCGTGGCTATAAAGTCCAACTCGATGAGATTTCGGAAGGAGATGAAGCGGGGATTAAATCCGCTACCTTAGAAATTTCCGGTCGCTATGCTTACGGCTATTTACAAGGCGAAAAAGGAACTCATCGTTTGGTGCGAATTTCTCCATTTAACGCCAACGGTAAACGACAGACTAGCTTTGCTGGTGTGGAAGTGATGCCCCAAATCGATACTTCCGTACAGTTGGAAATTCCCGATAAAGATTTGGAAATTACCACCACTCGTTCTGGTGGTAAGGGAGGACAAAACGTCAACAAAGTAGAAACAGCCGTGCGCATCCTCCACATTCCTACGGGAATTGCCGTTCGCTGTACGCAAGAGCGATCGCAGTTACAAAATAAAGAGAAAGCCCTGGCGATCCTCAAAGCCAAGTTATTAATTATTGCCCAAGAACAACGCGCTCAAGAAATCGCTGAAATTCGCGGTGATATGGTAGAAGCAGCCTGGGGAACTCAGATCCGCAACTACGTTTTCCATCCATATCAGATGGTGAAGGATTTGCGGACAAACGTAGAAACAACAGCAATTACCGACGTAATGAATGGCGAACTCGATACCTTTATTGAGTCCTACCTTCGCCAGGAGAAGCAACTAGTGGCTAGTTAAGAAACAAGCAAGACGAGAGCAGAAAAGAAGAAAGCTGAGGAAACTGGGGCGGAAAAACCAAAATGGTTTTGCTGTTTACAGTCCTTAGCTCTTTTTTTGTTTTGCCAACCATTGACCCTGATAGCAATTTACTTTTTGACTACGGCAGCAAAGATCCCCCCAACCCCCCTTCAAAAGGGGGGCTATAGAAAATTGTCTGTAACATAGCTTGAGTGAGATGGCATGAATTGGTTTGCTGAACTTTTCCATATTGCTTTGCTTAAATTCAATCTTCATAATTAATACAATAAATAGCTAATCAGCAAAAAAACGTTTTATTATATGCTGCTAATGTTGTTTGCTGCGCGTCGAGAAACAAAAAAATTATCTTAGGACAAAAACAGTGCTAATTCAAAGTTTATCCGATCTACCTGTTGAAACTGAAAGAGCAGTTATTATTAATTTCAATACAAAACTAGTTACAACCTTAGCTTTACTATCTGTTATTCGTCATGCAAAAATGCCCGTACTGTTGATCGACTGTGAATCAACAGATGGTAGTTTGACACATTTTTCAGCTTTGATGAAGCGGTATGATTTTGATATTTTATCTGCTCCCTTACGCCCTCACGGTCAAACTTTAGACTGGCTTTTTAATAATATTGCCGCAGAAAAAGTTTTATTAGTTGACTCGGATCTGGAAATTCAAGATTCTGCTATAATTAGCTTTTTCAGAGAGTATATTGACGAACCACAGGTTTTTGGTTGTGGCTTTACCAACGGACCAAGTTGGCTTGAAGAACCAGCATTTCAGGGAACCGCTTTAGAGAATGCTCTCTATCACGAGCGTCCTTGGATACCGTTAACTCTGCTCAAGGTAGCTTCTATTCGAGAAGCACTTAGACAAGGAAAGTCATTTGTGGACTTTTACCTAGACAATGAATACTCGTTGCTGTCACCTTTGAACAAGCTTCGATCGCGCTTCAAGCTACTCCACAGCATACTCAAGCAGGGACCAAGTGAGTTGCGGCGCTCTTGCCATGCTTTGAAACCCGCTGCGATATTTTACGATACCGGAGCCAGAATATTTGAATACCTGCGGTACGAAAGGCTGATGTTTTTTGTAGGACTACCAGAACCAGTGCATCACCGTTTTGCCACTCACTTTTTCGGGGTTACCCGAAATACGCTTAAACCATCAGATACTCATGGAGGCGGCGGGTTAGCTAAAATTTCCGATCGGGTTCGCTGTCGTTTATTGGAAGTTTATGGTGAGGAGGTTCGCACTGAGGAAGCGATCGATCGCCAGAAGATACTTGTCGGACGCAAGTAACAATATTAGTTACAACATCAATAACAACATTGCTTATTTAATCTCGAAGGCGATCGAACGCGCTGTAGTTAAAGTAAAATCAGCGCTCTATAGAAATTTGGCAAAGATTGGGAACGAGCGCAAAGCGATTTGCGCTTGTTTCTCAGCTATTAACCCTGGTACGGACTACATGATTGGTGCAACAAACTGTTACATTTGAGAAAGAACCTAGCAAAATCTTAGGGTCAATCTCATGGAGAATTCACCTGACACGCCGAAAACCGCCGAGGTGCAACCAACAGAAGCGACGACCATGCCACCTCATGGGGAGAATGAAGTCACCAACGAGCCTCAACCGAGTTATGTAAAACTCGCTATGCGCAACATGGTGAAAAAAAGGGGGACTTCTCTAAAACATTTTGCCCTCACAACGATAGGGCTATTGTCTTTACTGGTGGGTTTAGCTTATATAACTAGATAATGACAACCAGGAATACAGAAAATTCCGGCGTACAAGTCGAAGTCTGCGTGCAGGACTGTTTTACTGAAGCTTCTGGAATGGAACCAGCAGTTGATGCCCAAACTTGGCAAAAATGGTTTGAGTGCTGGTTAGAGAGTTTATCTTCTCAGCTTCCCCCGGCTGACAGTTACGAACTAAGTTTACGTCTAACGGATGATGCGGAAATTCAAGCACTTAACTCGCAGTATCGGCAGCAAGATAAGCCTACAGATGTTTTAGCCTTTGCTGCACTGGAAACGGACGTACCGCAGTTAGAGGAGTTGCGATCGCTTTTACCTCTATACTTAGGCGATATTGCGATCTCAATTGATACCGCTAGCAAGCAGGCACTACAACAAACACATTCGCTATCGACAGAGCTGGCTTGGTTAGCAGCTCACGGTCTTTTACATCTTTTAGGCTGGGATCATCCAGATGAGGAAAGCTTATCAGAGATGCTGAAACAGCAAACTTTGCTACTAAGGATAGTTGGTCTTGATGTCAATCTTGTCTAAACTGTGCAAGATTGTCATTGCAAAGATCGTCACAGGGCGATCGCGACAATTTGTTACTAATTTAATTTCCCTAGATGAGATATGTCTAAATTAGACTGTTCGTGAAAATCGACAACTTAAGCAAGTAATAGGCTGTAACTCGGCTAATTATAAAAAACTAAAGATTATCTGCTGTTTGCCATCTATGACCCAAAAAGTTTCGACCTCAACGCCTAGTAGAACAGAAAAAGTGGTTCCCATTCAGCGAGACTTCTCTTGGCAAGTCGCCTCCAACTTATTAGTGAGCTTCAAATATGCTTGGAGTGGCATTGCTTATGCGTTTAAAACTCAACGCAACTTCCGCATCCATATTTGTATAGGGACTTTTGCTGTCTTTCTGGGCTTAATGCTACGTTTGCCTTTGGTCGAAATAGCTGTGATTACGCTGACTAGCGGCTTAGTGCTAGTCATGGAATTACTAAACACCGCGATCGAGTCTGTTGTAGACTTGACGGTAAAGCAGACATATCACGAACTCGCTAAAATTGCTAAAGACTGCGCCGCCGGAGCAGTATTAATCTCGGCTATAGCTGCCGTTCTAGTTGCCGCCGCTCTTTTGTTACCACCCCTTGTGAGACTAATTGTTTCATATTTAAATTGACAATAGGAATAAGGACAAGGGAGACAAGGAGGACAAGGGGAGGACACTTGCGTGCGGGGGTTCCCCCCGTTGAGCAAAGTGTCCGTGGACAAGGGAGATTGACAGAAAACTCACTTCTTGACCCTCACTCCTCCCCACACACCACTCACTACTCACTACACCCTGCACCCTACACCCAGATCGATCGCACCACGCACCACTCAAAAATGATTATAGTTATTGATAATTACGACAGTTTTACTTATAACCTAGTGCAGTACTTGGGTGAATTGGGGGCAGAGTTCCCAGTTGCAGCAGAGGTTCGGGTTTATCGGAACGACCAAATTACAATCGAGCAGATCCGCGAGTTGCAGCCAGATGGGGTTGTGATTTCTCCAGGTCCAGGTCGCCCAGAAGATGCAGGAATTTCTCTGGAGGCGATCGCGCACTTAGGCAAGAATACACCCATATTGGGCGTATGTTTGGGGCATCAAAGCATCGGACAAGTCTTCGGTGGTAAAGTAGTCTCTGCACCTGAATTGATGCATGGTAAAACTTCATCAGTTTCCCATACGGGAGTAGGCGTATTTAAAGATTTAGAAAATCCGTTGACCGCAACCCGCTATCATAGTTTAGCGATCGAACGGCAGACCTGCCCAGACGTGTTAGAAATTACCGCCTGGGTTGAGGACGGGACAATTATGGGAGTGCGACATCGGCAATATCCTCACATTGAAGGAGTCCAGTTTCACCCAGAAAGCGTCCTCACAACTTCAGGAAAGCAATTACTGCGCAACTTCCTGAAACAACTGCCGTCCCACTAGTGGAGTGAACGGAGAAGCAATGAAACGACGACAGTTGATTGGCTATGCTGGAGCAGGACTACTTTCTACCTTAGCAGTGACGCTTGCAGCAAAATCTCAGCCTGCTGTAGCTCAAACAGGCAGTGGATTAACGGTACGATGGTTGGGTCATACTTGTTTTCTATTTACTGGTGGCGGGGCGCGAATTCTGATCAATCCTTTTCGGCAGCTAGGCTGTACGGCGGGATACAGACCACCGAAAGTAGACACAGATTTGGTTTTAATTAGCAGTCAATTATTGGATGAAGGGGCAGTAGAAGAAGTTCCTGGCAATCCCCAGCTGATCTTTGAACCTGGAGTCTACCAATTTAAAGGAACGCAGATCCAAGGAATTGCGATCGACCACGATCGCGAAAAGGGGAGAAGATTTGGTACTAACGTGGCATGGCTGTGGACGCAAGGTGGAATTAGGGTTTTGCACTTAGGGGCAGCTGCTGCACCAATCACAATCGAACAAAAAATCCTCATCGGTCGTCCCGACGTGTTACTGGTGCCAGTGGGGGGCGGTGCTAAAGCTTATAATCCTCAAGAGGCACAAGCAGCTGTCAAAACTATCAACCCCAGGTTAGTCATTCCGACTCACTATCGTACCCAAGCCGCCGATCCTGCTGCCTGCGACATCGTGCCGCTAGATGAATTTTTGTCATTGATGGAAGGAACTCCCATCCGTCGCAGTCAAAGCGATAGCTTAACGATTAAACCTGCCGATTTACCCAAGGACGAAACTGCAATTCAGGTATTGAGTTATAAGTTTTAACTGGTAGTTGGTAGTTGGTTATTTGTAAGTTCTTTCCTACTCCCTACTCCCTAATAACTGCTAACTTGGAAAGATGTAGTTTCCTGACAGCGATGATGCAGTTGAACTCTAACAGCATTTATCCCTGCCCAGCCTGTCGTTTGGGCAAGGTTCAAGCTATGCCTTTAATGGAAGCGATGGCTTGCGACTGCTGCCAGCAGATTTTTGAAACTGATGTAGAAAGACAGCAGTTAAAAATGCTCTCCTGTCAACCACCGCTAGTCTGGCGTTGGAATGGCAGAAGGTGGATAGAAGCTTATTATGACGGCGTAGAATTTGGCTGGGGTTATACTTTAGCCGCGATCGCTCTCGTAGCACTACCAACGGCTATAGTTGGGCTGACTGTCTACATCTTTCCGCCACTCCCAGATACTCCTTTATATTGGCTCCCGTATGCTTGGATTTGGCTCACGTTTTTGTCACACTTATTAACAATTTGTTGGTTAGCGATCGAATTTTATCAATTTCAGCTCGGCATATTTTTGAAAACTTTGTTGCAGCGCTTAGTATTCCGTTAAAACACCTAAAACACCGTACCGTCACTCTGTAACTGAATGGGGGAAACTCCATTCGGTCTGAGTTCGGCAGCAATCCGCCGTCCGGCGCTCCAAGTTCCGCCTTGCAAAATTTTGACTAAAGGCAGCTGCTTAGCATCCATTTCCAATTGCTGGCGGATCGTTGCAGCAATCTTGTCCAACAGAATCACAGTTAATGCTCGCCACTCGACAACGACTTCAGAGTCTACTGAGTGGGTTTGTTGGAAAATATCTGAGTGTTTGGCTTGTAGCAGTCCTAAATCGAGGCATAAACCACCATTGCGATATTCGGGCAGTCCGGTCAGGTCGTCAAGTCCCGTAATTTCCAAACCGAGTTCTTGTAGCGGCTCCAAAAGAGAATAAGTCAACCATTGCGAGAGTTTGTGAAATGGAACGAGGGAGTCGGTAATTGGTAGTTGGTAGTTGGTAGTTGGTAGTTGGTTGACGGTAAACGCTGGCGCTACACTGCGTGAAGACAGTTGACAGTTGTTTTCAGCTCCCTCAGCTCCCATTCTTCGAGAAGGGCTTCGCCCTACAGCTCCCTCAGCTCTCTTCTCCCCCCTGCTCCCTTCCAAAGCAGGATGATACCAAACGTCGCCGAGGTTAACTCCGGCTATTTCAATTCTGCCAGACCAAATACTGCCGAGTCCGTCTAAAACAGCACGCAAAACTGTTGCAGCTGGTAGTTGTTTGTGGTGCGATCGCTGTAACAGATAATGTACGAGATGACCCGGACGGGCATTATCGTCACCAAACATTTGCGGGTAGGCAAGGAGCGATCGCCCCAATTTTTGTAATAGTTCTACTCGTCCTGCCAACCCTACCAATGGATTATCGGCACTCACCTGAAATCCTTGAGCTAGGGTTGCTTCACTCAGAGACTGCAATCCTTGGGCATCGACTTGTAAAAGCTGATGGGGATGGCTGGAGAAAGCACCTTGACAGAACATCCGAAAACTTGCCACTGCTAGCCCCTCCGATCGCTGAAAGATCGAATCGGTTTCTCGTTCGCAATACACCCAACGATCGCCCGCACCCGCATCTAACAGCACGCTGACGATCGCCAGATCGAATTTAGTCACGGCTCGCTCGACTGGCGATCGTCCTGCCAACATCCGCTCTAACTGAGCTAAACGCGGTACTCCACCAACTTCAAAATGCTGCCAGCGGCTATGAAAGGGAATTTGTCCATCGGGATATTGCTCTTGCATGACAGTGATAACATAGTCTGCCACCCGTCCCAACTGCGTCAAATCGCAACGGAAGTGACTCAACTTATCTTGCTGTGCTAGCTCAAACAACTGCCCGCAGCGATCGCGAATTGCCTGCGGAGAACGCAAATAAGCGATCGCCTCTTCCCAAGACTGACGGCTATCGGAAGTTAGAATGCTCATTCTCAGTTATCAGTTATCAGTTATCAGTTATCAGGGAGCAGCTTATTCCGCCTTACGACTTACGACTTACGACTTACGACTTACATCATTCCATTTCTCTACCTTTAATTTCTGTCAATCCTAACGTATCTAGTACCACGCCAGGAGTGTAGTAGCCAGCGGCTTTTTTCGCCTCGATTTCTACTTGTGCGTCTTGGGGAATCAAATCCTCGGGAATTGGCACTCGTTCGACAACTTCAATACCTGAGTTGGTGATGGCTTCATATTTCATGTTGCTCATCGATACCAAACGCTCGATTCGAGTTATGCCCAACCAATGCAATACGTCTGGCATTAACTCTTGGAAGCGCATATCTTGCACCCCAGCAACGCATTCCGTGCGGGCAAAGTAAGCATCAGCGCGATCGCCTCCTTCTTGCCGCTTGCGGGCATTGTAAACTAGAAACTTCGTCACTTCTCCCAATGCCCGACCTTCTTTCCGACAGTAGACAATGACTCCCGCACCCCCTTCCTGTGCTGTTTGAATGCAGACTTCAATTCCATGCACTAGGTAAGGACGACAGGTACAAATATCGCTGCCAAAGACATCGGAACCATTGCATTCATCGTGAACCCGCACTGCCAAGGGTCGATTGGGGTCAGTAATTGCTGCCAAATCGCCAAATATATATACAGTGACTCCGCCAATTGGCGGCAGGAATACTTCTAAATCCGATCGCGTCACTAATTCTGGGAACATCCCCCCGGTTTGCTCAAACAAGGCACGGCGCAAGTCTGCTTCAGGAATTTGAAATCGTTTGGCAATGCCTGGTAAATACCATACAGGCTCGATCGCTGCTTTAGTAACGACGACATCGCCTTTAGATTTGAGCAGCTTGCCATCGATCGCCAACCGCCCTTTTTCCACTGCTGCTTGTAATTCTGGAAGATAAACGTGCGCCTTGGTAATAGCGATCGTCGGTCTGATATCGTATCCTTCCTGGTAGTAAGACGCAAACGCTTCTCCTACCATTGCCCCAAACGGATCGAGTGAAACTATTTTCTCCGGGTCGTACCAACTCGGATAAGGACCAATATGTTCGACCGGCGAAGTATTCGTTAAATCGGCACGGTGATCTGCTTGCAATACCCCGCTTGCTACAGCCAGAGCGCGATAGACAGCATAACCTCCTGAATGTGTCCCGATCGCATTTCTGTGACTCGGGTTAGCGAGGGTAGCCACAACCGGACCCCGTTGCATCGGGTCTTTGTCTCCCCAGCGAATCGGAATAGGTTGCGAACCAAAATTGCTCGGGTGAGAAGTCAGGATAATATGCCTGGGACTACTTTTTCGCTCTTGCATCGTTGTATATGCTCTACCTGCTAATGGGGTTAAGAGGGCTGTGACGCAACCAGACAAAGTGAGATGCTACGAATAGCAAACCTTAAAGGGGAAACCTCAATTATAGCGATCGAATTTTGGTTTCAATAGTAACCCATAGCACGAAATTGGCTGCTATCGGGTTAAATCTGAGGTTCAGGGTGCTAGCCTTTCGGATTAATGTATAAAAAAATACAAAAATTTGGCAAGACTTGCTTAATTCTAAAATTTAAGGAAACGGTTAAAGCCCTTAGTCATACCGCGATCGCCTTTAACATCCGATTTAACTAATAACTGAGCTGTCAACTACCCGCCGCTAAGTCGGAGTACCGACTATAGCGGGGGCTTGAAAGAGGTAGATTTGCCACCTACTTAATTCAAGACTAAGCAGTTGTCTAGCCTGTGCGGAAAACGTAACCTAAGCTAACTGAGCGTGGCAGCTCAAATCACATACAGGATGCTTCCCAAGTCTTGTATCTCTGAGTTAGCTCTCTTGCGATGGGAAGTACACACCAATAGGGCTTATCGCCATGCAATTTGTACCAGTTGTAGACAGTAATCAGCGCCCCCTAATGCCAACAACGCCGAAGCGATCGCGACGTTGGATAGAGTCGGGCAAAGCTACGGGATTTTGGAAACGCGGGATATTCTGCGTTCGTCTAAATGTCGAGCCATCAAACCGCAACACTCAGCCAATCGCAGTAGGTGTTGACTCAGGCAGTAAACGCGAGGGATTTAGCGTCAAGTCTCAATCACATACATACCTAAATATTTTGGCTCATGCCGTGGATTGGGTAAAGGATGCTGTCGAGACTCGCCGTAAGCGGTGGTTTAGCCTTAATTGGTGCAGTAGTCGCTGAATTTGTCGCGGGAACAGGAGGCACGCGATCGAGAATTGCCTATAGTATTCTGAATCTCTAGCTACAACTTACAAATCCCTCGGATATTCGCGGCGCTATTTTTGACTACAGGTTTAGGCGTTATTATCTTTGTGGGCTTAAGTGCCTTATCTGACTGGCTACTCCGTCACTGACACGAAAGCGCAATAAAAGAAGATGGGTAATGGGTTAATTGATAACTGATAACTGATAACTGATAACTGATAACTGATAACTGATAACTGACTATGATGGATTGGGATGCACTGACGGCTGAGTTACAGGGAATTGAAGTTATTAGCGACCCTAACCAAGTTGCTAAGTTGTCTCAGGATTACCATACTTTTAGCCCCATATTGCAAGTTCAATTAGACGGGAAAAAAGGAGATTTGGTTGTCCGTCCCACGACGGAAGCAGAGGTAATGCAAGTCGCTGCAACCTGCGTTAAATACCGCGTTTCCGTAACGATACGGGGGGCTGGAACGGGGAATTACGGGCAGTGCGTACCCCTCCACGGGGGCGTGGTTTTAGATATGTCACGGATGCAGGCAATTCGCTGGATTAAATCGGGAGTAGCGCGGGTAGAAGCAGGGATAAAATTAGCGGCTTTGGACAAAAAAGCGCGAGAAACGGGGTGGGAGATCCGAATGGCTCCTTCTACTTATCGGACAGCGACGATTGGCGGGTTTATTGCTGGCGGGAGTGGGGGAATTGGTTCGATTATGTACGGACAGTTGCGCGATCGCGGTAATATTAATGCAATTCGCGTGGTGACGATGGAAGACGAACCCCGTGCGATTGAACTGCGGGGAGACGAGATCCACAAAGTCAATCATGCTTGGGGAATTAATGGCATTATCACGGAATTAGAAATACCCCTCGGTGCAGCTTATCCTTGGGTTGAAGTTATTGTCACTTTTGAAAGTTTTATGGCGGCTGCCCATTTCGGTCAGGCTTTGGGCGATGCTGACGGTACGATCAAAAAGCTGATTTCTATTTTTGCTTGGTCAATTCCTACTTATTTCGGGGCGATTCGTCAGTACATTCCTGATGGAACTCATGCAGCACTCTTAATGGTGGCTGAGTCGAGTATGGAAACATTACCAGGATTGGTACAAGAATATGGCGGCTGTATTACCTATGAGCGATCGCCACAGGATGCAGGTAAGGGATGTAACTTGGCAGAATTTACCTGGAATCATACCACTTTACACGCCCGCAGCGCCGACCCTAATATTACCTACCTGCAAAGTCTCTTCCCCGCCGATAAAAATCTCCAAATGGTAGACCATATGTATCGTTACTTTGACGATGAGGTGATGATGCATTTAGAATTTATCCGTGCTGGTGGTAGAACTGTTCCTGCTGCTTTGCAGTTGGTACGATACACTACCGAGGAACGCCTGAACGAAATTATCCGCTATCACGAAGAACACGGGGTTTTTATTGCCAATCCGCATACATACATTATTGAAGACGGTGGCAGAAAAGTTATCGACCCAGAACAGATGAAGTTTAAACAAATGGTCGATCCCTATGGGTTGCTCAATCCAGGTAAGATTAAGGCGTTGATGCGATCGTAGAGTGACTCTACATGGAATCTCAAAATCCCAAAGTTGTTGTTGTCGGTGCTGGTTGGGCTGGATTAGGAGCTACATATCGCCTAGCAAAGCAAGGCTACAATGTGACGCTGTTAGAAGCAGGTGCTTATCCTGGGGGTTTGGTTGCAGGTTGGAAAACTCCAGGGGGGCAATCGGTAGAAGCAGGAATTCACGGTTTCTGGTATCCTTACAGCAATATCTTTTCCCTCGTACGGGAATTAGGGATTAATCCTTTTACGCCTTTTACCCGTTCTTCCCAGTATTCCCCTGCGGGTTTAGAGGTAGAGTCGCCAATTTTTCAAGATTTACCACGCCTTCCTACACCACTGGGAACTTTTCTCTACACCCAGTTCAAACGATTACCTTTAAGCGATCGCCTCAGTGCATTACCATTACTCTATGCTGTAGTAGATTTTGATAACAGCGATGCAGCTTGGCTGCGTTACGATAAAGTTACAGCCCGCGAACTATTCAAAGATTTTGGCGTATCGGCTAGACTCTACCGCGATTCATTTGAGCCGATGTTGCTGGTAGGATTATTTGCACCAGGCGAACAATGTTCTGCGGCTGCGGCTTTGGGCATGTTGTATTATTTCATCTTGGCGCACCAACCAGATTTTGACGTGGTTTGGTGTCGGGGTACGGTAGGGGAAAAGATTTTTCGTCCTTGGGTGGAACAAATCGAACAGGTGGGAGGAAAAATTCTGCCTAACCGTCGCGTGAGTGACATTCTGCTTGATAGTGAAGGTTTAGCAAAAGCTGTGGTTTGCGGGGATGAAGTGTTTGAGGCGGATGCTGTCATCTTTGCTGTCGGAGTCAGCGGAATGCAGAAAATTGTTAGTAGTAGTTCTAGCTTGCAAAGTCGCAAAGAATTTCGCAATTTAATGAATTTAGGTGCGGTTGACGTATTAGCAACTCGGCTATGGTGCGATCGCAAAATTCACATTCCCCGTCCTTCCAATGCTTGTTTTGGTTTTGATGTTACCACGGGTTGGACGTTTTTCGATCTCAATGCTTTACACGATGAATACCGCGATGTATCAGAAACAGTAATTGAAGCAGATTTTTATCATGCCAACCAACTGTTACCAATGAGCGATGAGGAAATTGTTCAGATGGTGCAAGATTATTTAGCCACTTGCGTACCAGAATTTCAAGCCGCTAAAATTCGCGATCGCAGTGTGATTCGATTATCTAGAGCAGTGACTCATTTTGCGCCTGGTAGCTATCAGAATATGTTGCCAGCCAAGACGAGTATAGATAATCTATTTATGAGTGGTGATTGGATTATTACTCGACACGGTTCTTGGTCGCAAGAAAAAGCCTACGTCACTGGTTTAGAAGCAGCAAATTTAGTTATAGAAAGATTGCGTAAGGGGACAAAAGCCGAAATTATCCCCGTCGAAGCAGACGAACCGCATATACAGATAATGCGATCGCTTAATGGAAAGTTACGTAATTTGAGCAATATTTTTAATGTCTAGTATGTATCAAACACTGGCACCAAGATCGGACTGGCAATCTTTCCTGCAAGTTTTGGAGAAGTTAGATAACGGAGAAGTCGGCACCAGTAACGAGCAAATCCTGTTAAGCTTCAAGCAGTTTGCAGCTACCATCGCTACGAATTGCGACTGTGTTGCTCAAGTATACTTTGGTGCGATCGCTCCAATTTGTAAGCAACGACCAGAATTGGAAAGTGAGCTAATCAAAAAAGCTTTGTTACCTCTGATATACTTAGAGTTGACAAACTTAGAAGATGTACTGAAATGGGTCAGTTGGTACTCGCAACAGACTAAACCCTATTTTGGCAGAACTAGTAATGAGGGAATATTCTGGCTTCGCTATGATTTACCTCTAAAGTGGGAGTTGATTCAGGAACTAATCAATGAAATCCTGGAGGAAGAGAAAGAAGATAATTTGGAATAAAAGTTAGCTTAATACTGTATCTTCGTTTTTATTTACTGGCTCTACCAACCAAATAGCTCAGTAAGCTTGTAACCGTAGAAGTAAGAGTAGCGATCGCAAATCTTATTTCTCCCTCAGTTGCATTATCTTTTTGTAAAAGTGTGAAAGCATAAAAGTCTATTAGTAAAACTACAATTAGAGCTACGATAAAAACCGCAATATCTTTTATCCAAAAGGATATGTATTTCTGATATCGTTCGAGTTCTTTATCTTTGTCACGATTTCTGCGTTCAAATTCTGCTTCTTGAGGAGAAGATAGATTTAGGGAACCTGTGGTGACTAGTTTCTCAGTTGCAGATGATAAATTGAGAGAACCTTCAGAAATTAATTCTTGTGGTTCTTGTGGCTCTTGCATATAAACGTGAGGGCTTGTTTATATCAAGGTATATTAATTTCAGTAGCTAGAGGTTGATTTGATTCAGCAATTCCAAACTTTTTACCCTGCTCTTTAGCAGCGATCGCAATTTGCATCAAAGCGATCGCTTGTCGCAAAACATCGCTTTTAGTACCACCGATTTTTTGAGCAATTTCTTCCAGTTTTTCATTAAGCTCTGGAGATAAGTCGAGATTCAAATGAACTATTTCTTGAGTTTTGGTCATAATTTCATCCTCATCCCTCATCTATAAATGATTTTATACAATAAATCATAACTCTTAAAGCGCAAGTAATTTTTATCTTGACGCTGAATCAAAAGCGACCGCCCCTACTCAGGTAAATTAGGCATATGCACTAACTGCAACTTCAGCCCATCAGGATCGGCAAAGAACACGGCGTAGTAACCAGGTGAATACTGATATTCTGCCGGAGGATCGAGGACTGTTGCGCCAATTTCTTGAACTAATTTGTATAAACTATCTACTCGTTCTCGACTATCGGCATTAAATGCAAGATGATGGAAACCTGGGGAGTAGCGATCGTGAAATTTGTTGGGAGAATCTGGATCGGCAACAGTAATTTTAATTGCTCCAGCATCCTGCAACCACCACATAATGTACAGATCGTTTTTTCTACTTGCTGGTAGCCCATGAATCCTAAAATCGTATCGTAAAAAGGTTCGGATTGTTCTAAACTTTTGACTATGAGGCAGAGGTGGTTCAACGTCCCAAGAGTCATGCAAGCCTCCTTCACCTATAGAACAAATGTATTATATTACGATCGCCCCAACACTTTGATGTACTTAACCATTTCTTCCTGATATCCCATGCGATCGCTTCTTCGCAAGCATAAAGATAATGCTAGAGTGAGCGAATGGCGTTTTTCCCCGCTTGCTACACCATGACGAGCATCTCTGCGGCACAAACCCGAACTCAACAACATCGCCAGCAATTCCCCGCCCTGGCAAATAAATCTTACTTCAACTATGGGGGGCAAGGACCAATGCCCCAAGCAGCCATAGACGCAATTATCGCTTCCCACGAATACATTCAACTTAACGGTCCCTTCTCCTCCCAAGTCAACGCTTGGATTACTCAAGAAACAGAGAAAACCAGACAGGCAATTGCTACTGAACTAAAAGCCACACCCGAAACCATTACCCTCACTGAAGATGTCACTGTAGGCTGTAACATTGCCTTGTGGGGAATTGACTGGCAAGCAAAAGACCATATCTTACTCTCAGACTGCGAACACCCAGGCGTTATCGCCACCACCCAAGAAATTGCCCGACGCTTCGGCGTAGAAGTTTCCACCTGTCCCCTCATGGCGACTTTAAACGAAGGAGATCCAGCCGCAGTTGTCGCCCAACACCTCACACCCCGCACCCGCTTAGTCATTCTCAGTCACATCCTCTGGAATACAGGTCAAGTCTTGCCAATTGACAAGATCGTAGAAATATGCAGTCAGCATCAAGGCGATCGCCCCGTGCAAATTCTGGTTGATGCAGCGCAATCAGTCGGCTTATTACCCTTAAATTTGACTCAATTAGGGGCAGATTTCTACGCCTTCACGGGTCATAAATGGATGTGCGGACCCGCCGGAGTCGGCGGCTTATACGTCCGTCCAGCAGCACTTCTTGGCACGGATAAGCGTCCTCCCTTACAGCCTACCTTCATCGGCTGGCGGAGTATAGTTATGGATAGTAAGGGACAGCCCCAGGCGTGGCAACCAGACGGCAGACGTTATGAAGTCGCCACATCAGCCTTTCCACAGTATGCAGGATTGAAAGCCGCGATCGCCACCCACCAGCAATGGGGAACCGCCGAGGAACGCTATCAACAAATTTGCCAACTCAGCCAATATCTCTGGCAACGCCTAAACGAATTATCAGATATTATTTGCCTGCGTCACGCCCCACCCCAAGCCGGACTCGTTTCCTTCCAACTCAAAGATCGATCTTCCCTTCATGCAAAACTAGTCCAATTTCTCGAATCAAATCGCTTAATGACACGCACCCTTGTCGATCCAAGCTGCGTCAGGGCTTGCGTCCACTATTTTACTCTCCCCTCCGAGATCGATCGCTTAATTGAAGGCATCGAAAGATTTTGCCAGCAAAGCTAAAATGTCACGCAAAGACAAGGACACTTGCGTGCGGGGGTATCCCCCGTTGAGCAAAGTGTCCGCGCGAAGGCGCAAAGGGTGCTTAGCGTCTTTGCGTCTTTGCATGACAATAAATATTTCTAACTTCGTATGCAAACTAGACCTACCATATACATAGCCATCACCAACCACGGATTCGGACATGCTACCCGCACCGCCTCACTTGCAGCGAAGATCCAGCAGTTGTGTCCCGATATCTTACTCATCATGGTGACAACCGCACCCCGATGGTTGCTGGAATCTTACATAGAAGGAGATTTTATTTATCGTCCCCGCGCCTTCGATTTGGGTGTAATACAGTCGGATAGCTTAACGATGGACAAAGCCGCCACGTTAGAAAAGCTACAGCAAATCCGCAAACAAGAACGCTCGATAATTGCCTCAGAAGTTAACTTTATCCGTCAAAATCGCGTCAATCTGATCCTTGCCGATATCCCTCCTTTGGCAGTAGCGATCGCCCATGCCGCAGGTATTCCCTGTTATATGAGTAGTAACTTTGGATGGGACTTCATTTATCGCGATTGGGGAGGTGAATTTGTCGAAATTGCCGATTGGATGGGCAAGCATTACGCGCAATGCGATCGCCTATTCCGGTTGCCTTTCCACGAACCGATGAGTGCTTTTTCCAATATTACCGATGTCGGTTTAACTGGTGGTTCGCCCCGCCATGCGATCGACACGCTACGATCTAATTGGGGTATCAGTACCCTAATAGAGAAAACTATTTTACTCACCTTTGGCGGTTTAGGTCTGCAACAAATTCCGTTTAAAAATCTCCAACTTTTCCCCGATTGGCAATTCCTCACTTTTGATGCTACAGCTCCAAACTTACCAAATTTAATCAAAATTACCGACCAAAAGTTACGCCCAGTTGATTTTATGCCCCTCTGTGGCAGAGTTATTTCTAAACCAGGTTACGGCACTTTTGCTGAAGCAGTCGGTGTGGGAATTCCTATAGTTACCCTGACTCGTGCAAACTTCGCCGAAGCTAAATTTTTAGTTGATGGAATTGCGAATTACTCTTACCATCAAATTCTCAACTCGGATGAATTTTTTCAAAGCCACTGGGAATTTCTCCACCAACCGCCACAACCACCCCAACAATCTCAACCTATAGCAAAAGACGGCAACAAAGCGATCGCCCAAGCCGTGCTTGAAGTCGTAACTTGTAACTCGTAAGTCGGAATTAACTGTTCACTGATAACTGCTCCCTGCTCCCTGCTCCCTGCTCCCTTATAACTGACCATGCATCAACATATTCTTAGACTTTCTACCGCAGGTAAATCTTTTACTAACATCACTGCTAAGGTTGAAGCAATTGTTGCTCAATCCGGTGTAGAAACTGGACTGTGTAGTTTATTTTTACGCCATACTTCTGCCAGCTTAGTGATTCAAGAAAACGCCGATCCTGATGTACTGCAAGATTTAGCAAACTTCATGGCAAAACTCGTACCAGAATCAGCAAACTACATCCACAATGCTGAAGGTGCAGATGATATGCCTGCCCACATTCGCACAGCCCTTACTCACACTTCCGAACAAATTCCCATTTCTAGAGGACAATTATTATTAGGAACCTGGCAGGGAATTTACATTTGGGAACACCGTCAGCGCAGCCATATTAGAGAACTCGTCGTTCATATTGCTTAATAAGTCGTAAGTCAGAAATAAACAGTTTATCTCTCACCACTTACTAATTGCCAACTACCAACTACCAACTACCAATCGCAATGAAAATCTCAGATTTAATAAATTGGTTTGAAAATTGGGCTAATCCTGCTTGGCAAGAAAGTTGGGATAATTCTGGTTGGCAGATTGAACCAGGAATATTAGAGCAACCTGCAAGGGTACTGGTATGCTTGACACCAACTCTAGCAGTGATGCAAGAGGCGATCGCGCTACAAAACTCGGGGATTCCAGTTAATCTAATTTTCGCCCACCATCCGCTGATTTTTAGTCCGCTGAAATCTTTGTGTAGTGGAAATGCGATCGCAGATATGACGCGCCTAGCTTTTCGTCACCAAATCGGCGTTTATACAGCTCATACTAACTTTGACCAAGTAGCAGACGGTACTGCTGACGTGCTAGCGCAATTATTACAACTTAAGCAAGTCACGCCGATCGTACCAACGCAGCCGGAACTCGGTTACGGTCGCGTCGGAGAGATTAACCCATCCTGTACTTTGCAAGAATTGTTACAACAAATTCAAACAGCACTGAACCCTCCCGATCTGCTTTTCTCTCCTACGGCAGATTTACAAAAACCAATCGAGCGAGTGGCTGTTTTAGGTGGATCTGGTGCTAGTTTTATTTCGGCTGTGGTAAAAACAGGGGCGCAAGCTTATTTAACTTCCGATTGTAAGTTTCACCAATTTCAAGAAAGTCGCGATCGCGGTTTAATTCTAATTGATGCCGGACACTACGCTACCGAACGTCCAGCTTGCGATCGATTGGTGACAAAGCTTCAAACTGCCGGAGTCGAATGGGCGCAACTTAGTCAGCAAGACGAAGATTTTCGGCTTTTTTATAAGTGCTAGCAGCTTCTTAACGCAAAAACCTCCGCGATTTTACGTAAATTATAGCAAAAACCGTTATATATTTTTACATTTTCCCAGAAAGTTTGTAGCATATTTTACAATTTGCTTTAAATTGAGCAAGTACCCTAAAAAGTATAAAACAATACGTTTATTCAGGCAGTAAGAGTTTAAGCAACTTCCGCAAACAATTCTTACTAATTTTCGTCAGCAGCATCTTAACATACATACACTGTTTCTACTAACTTTACCGCTTTAAGTAAGTTTAAGTACTCATAGCAATATTTGATTTTAAAAATCAAATCACCGCATTGATTGTCAACAAATTGTTACACAATATCAAAAAAATTTGTCATGACTAATTTGCGGAAGTTTGGTAGGAGCTGTTGTAGTATTCTGGCAGACTCAATCGGATAAATTCACTAGTTGCATAAATGCGATCGCTTGCATAGACAAGCGAAGAACTTTGCTGTGACATAGCTATTGCTATGTCAAAACTACAAGTTTAATATTCGAGTAGGTGTGAACTATATGTCAGTAGTCTTCAATCTCGATGCTAAGAAAAACGCTCGAATCTTATTACTATCTTTGCGAAAGATAAAATTTCATGTCGCTCGCTGTTATTTGTACGAGCTAGAAGATTTGATTTGTCAATTCGACTCAGCCGATATACTGACACCAATTTTTAATCCCGACTTGTTCAAAGTTACAAATAGAATTGCTAATACTGTAGCTCAAGCTGTTGGGAGTAGCAAGCTAATTAATCCATTATTCAAACAAGTCAATCTAGATAAAGAGTATGAATTATTTTTTGTTATCTGTCAGTCTCCTCTAGACATTCTTACAATAAATTCAATTAAGAATTGGCGAAACAAATGCCGTAAAGTAGTAGTTTGGCTCGATGAAATTTGGGCAAAAGACATTGAGAAATGGAAAGTTCAGTTGAGTTTTCTTCAAGAATTTGACTATATTTTCATGAACTTCAGCCAAAGTATTGAGGAAGTCACTAAAACAATTCAGCGTCCTTGTGAATACATTCCATTTGGGATTGATGCAATTAAGTTCTGTCCTTATCCGCTCAACAGAGAGCGTAGCGTCGATCTATATAGTGTTGGTCGCCGATCGCAAGTCACGCATCAAGCTTTATTAGATTTGTCTGAAAGAGTTAATTTCTTTTATATCTATGAAACTATCAAAGATTTATACACGACCGATCATAGATACCACCGAAGTTTATATAAGAATATTTTAAAAAAGAGTCGTTATTTTATTGCCAATCGCGCCAAAATTGACGATACAAATGCAACTGGCGATCAACAAGAAGTAGGCGCACGCTTTTTTGAAGGTGCAGCAGCAGGAACAGTCATGCTAGGAGTTCCTCCTGAATGCGAATCTTTCACTCAAAGTTTTGACTGGGAGGATGCAGTCATTAAAGTTGCTTACGATGCTCCTAATATAGCTGAAATTCTTGCCGACCTCGACTCCCAGCCCGATCGCTTGCAAAAAATACGTACTAACAATGTTATCAACTCACTCTTAAAACACGATTGGGTTTACCGTTGGGAAACAATTTTGGCTACAGTCGGACTCAATAGTACGCCAGCAATGATGGCTCGGAAAGCTAATTTACAGAACTTAGCCGAGAGAATACTGACTCGAAAAAATAGCGAGGAGCGATCGACTCATCACTCAGACCAGATTCACAAGCAAGAAAGAACGCAGATGCCAGTTGCATGAATCAGTTATCAGTTGTCAGTTATCAGTAACCAGTGAAGCAAGGGAGCGCACGAGCAGCGACAAATGACAAATGACGTAGGGCGAAGCCCTTCCCGTAGAGTATGACAAATGACAAATGACCAGTCAAATGGCGTAAAAGAGCGAGAAAGATTTATAGACAACCCTGATTTTTCTCTATTCAAGCTGATGAGCTGCTAAAGAATGAGTTAAAATTGATTAAAATAGATTGAGCTGAAAAGTCGAGTTTTCTCGATCTGAAGCTTAGAGCGATGCCACTCAAAGCGAAAAGGCAGAGGGGAGGGCATAATTCATTCAAGTAAACGTCTAGCGCAAAGGTGGTACACAAATTTTTAAGTTGCTGAATGCATGTAGCGCGGTCGATAGCCACTGTAAATGGTTGAAGTGCAAGGATGAGCAAAAACGCTGCTAATGACCGCCATAACCTCTAACAAGCTTCTTTGTGTCCAGTAGACGCAGTAGTAGTTTCAATCAATAGCTGGCGACCGAAATATAAAATGAAACCGACATACAAGCAAAAATTGAAACACAAACACATAATTGCCAAATTGGAGTAAAGTTAAGTAGCTCAAACTGGGTATTATATAGTAGGGTTTAGCCCAACAGTCCACAGGTATAACGACGTTGAGAAAGGTAGAAGCAATAAATGCTACACCGCAAGATTTATCAACTGTGTTGCGATGGGCGTGAAGTATGTATCTTCTTGCGGGATCAGCAACGCTGGATCGAGAAAGCCCGCATCATCGATATCGAAGGCGATTTAGTCACCCTCAGATATGAAACTGAAGAAGAGGACGAAATCTGTTCTTGGGAGGAGATGGTTCGCCTAGAAAGCATTGGTGCAGTGACTCAGAAGCTAGCTTCTGTACCGCGAGGCAATGCCGAACCCTTAGTTTCTGACGACTGCCCCGAAGCAGAGCGCATTCGCAATCGCTTTACTGATTCTAATCCTGAATAAGTTCTAATTTGTAGAGGCGTTTAATAAAACGCCTTTACTTATTTTATTCTTTTATTCGTCTTGGCGTTCGTAGGCAGGGCAGTAGCCATCAGGTGTAACCTTGAAGCCAAACAAGGGAGACTCTGGGTTCCAACAGCGCTGTCCGCGCTGGAACTTGCAGGTAGCGCAGCAGTTCAAATCCGTCCAGGCTAAGCGATCGCCATTTTGGTTCATCAACTCGCGGGGCGACAAGCCCCGCAAAACTAAGTCTTCACCTTGCCAGCGAGCTTCCACTAAGCCTGTATCGGCAAAATTGCGCCAGCGAGGATCGGCGGTAATGGCATCAGGCAGGGTAATAGTTACGACAGTACCTAATTCGTTAAGTTCTCCTTCATAATTCGTTTCTGGAGCCGCTGGTTGAACGAAAACATCGCCGATGGGTAAATCGACGAGCGTGCCAACGGCTGGAGAATGTAAGTGGTAGCGGTTGCGTAATTCTTCCAGGCTAGCTAAGTCAGCTAGATAAGTTGGTGCGCCATGAACGAAAATTACGTGCTTCGGTCGCAGGTTGTGTATGAGCTGAGTCGTGCCAGGACCATCGCTGTGCTGTGCTAGCAAGTAGGTTTCTACCTCTACCAGGGGTGAGGAGTGAGGAGTGAGGAGTGAGGGTTGAAACTCGTTAGGATGACCAGGATTTTCAGGTAGAAGAACTAACCAGGGTCCCGTGTTGGGTTGGCAGTATTGACTTAAATCGGTAACATTATCTGCGATCGCGATACAGGGCGATTGACCGACAATTCCTCGCTGTTCGGGTGGTAGACGGCGGACTCGCGGGCGTACCTTTTCATCCCAAAATAAAGATTGATGTTTGGCAAAGTTTTGTACTGCCGTGGGGAAATGGGGTAGTAAGTCTAAATAAGCATCGCAGCCCTGAGCTACACTGCCATCAACCCAAATATCGAGATTGCGTCCAGTAAAGTTATGATGGCTGCGCAACAGCATGAGAATTTCCTGACCTAAACCTAGAGTCGATGTAGGCAAAAGGACAGAATACGAACTGGCGATCGCCCGATTAATTCTTTCAGCCAGTTGATTTTCTTGGTTGCGACGATGCGGATGACGTGCCGTGCCGTAGGTTCCTTCGATAATTAATACATCTGGTTCTAAACCGCGTAACTCCTCTAAAGGTAAACCTTCCACCAGGCGAGAGTTAGATAAGAAAAAGTCCCCCGTGTAAAACACTGTATAAGTGCGCCGTCCAGTCGCGTAGGTAAGGAGAATGGCTGCTGCCCCTGGTAAGTGTCCAGCAGGGTATAATTCAGCCGTCAATCCATCCTGAAATTCCACAGGCGATCGCCAAGGTAGCGCTTGACAAAATTGCGGCATCTTTCCATCATCATCTAACCAATTCAGCGGTAGCAGACGAGTTGTTGCTTCACTGGCATAAATTGGCAGTTGCGGAAAGGTGCGGTGCAGGGATAGTAGACCTTTAGCATGATCGGGATGAGCATGACTGCACAGAACTAGGTCTACTGGCAAATTGGTAGCAACAGGTAAACCATTAGACTTAGACTGTTCTAGGTCCGATTGTAAAACTGAAATGTCCGTCAATCCGCAATCGAGCAGAATGCGGTACGGTCCCATCTTGACCATTAAACAGACACCTTCATCGCCATGCTTCACACCATAGGGAAAGCATTCTAGTTCTGAATTTGCTTCCCCTACAGGCATAGACGATGCTGACATGCGATCGCTCATCTTCCCCTCCACTCAAACCTAATGCCGCTATTGGAGCGCAGCGATAAATATAAAACGATGAATTGTAAGATAATTAGGTCATGAATGAGGCGATCGGCGAATAGAAACTAGGGGTTAGGGAGTCGGGAGTCGGGAGTCGGGAGTCGGGGAAGAAAGAGTCGCCCAGCTGAGGGATCGATTCAAAATTCAAAATTCAAAATTGACCTACACCCTACACCCTACACCCTTTCTTCACTGGTCACTGGTCACTGTTAATGGGCAGAGCCGTTACCGTGGTAGTTGTCTGAATCGTAAAATCCGTTTTTCGTGCCAAAAAATAGGCAACAAACAGTAAATACAACCGTTAATCCTACTAAGACAAGTTTGATATCCATTTCTTGACTATTCCTCTCTTTAAGTCTCGATAAACATAATGAGCTGCAGTCGAGAGACTTCTACTCTGGGGATATTAGCAGAGCGCGATCGGGCGATCGCTAACAGCCTTCATCCGTTTAATTGTAAATAAATAATTGCTGGTAAATTGACTCTCTTCCATCAGATTTTAGAACCTTCTACCCTCAGCCGTCCATCTACTGAAGTTGCACCAGCATTAATTGGCTGCACTCTAGTCAGGCGATTGCCTTCTGGACAAATTCTCAGGGGAGCGATCGTCGAAACAGAAGCTTATGCCCCTGGAGATCCAGCTTTTCATGCATATCGGCGTGTCACCCCACGCAATCAAGTTGTATTTGGCATGGCAGGGAGAGCATACGTGTATCAAATCTATGGTATGTACCACTGTCTGAATGTCGTCACGGACTGCGAAGGAATTCCTAGTGCTGTACTCATTCGCGCTTTACAACTGGAGTGCTTGCCTAGTGGCTGGGAAATCGGCAGTAAAGAAAACTTGCACCGTCTAGCGGCTGGACCCGGTAAGCTGTGCCGGGTTTTGCAGATCGATCGCAGCTTAAACGGAACTATATTACAACCAGGACAACCGCTATGGCTCGAACAACGCCAGCAAGAATTTGCGATCGTCCAGACAACACGGATCGGACTATCTCAAGGTGTAGATTTACCTTGGCGGTGGTACGTGCAGGATTGTCCGGCTGTTTCTAAAGTTTAGCTATGACATGTAGCATTTGTAACAAATAGCGCGCTCGCATTTGAGCAAAAACCCAAAAAACCTGTATAATCCTCATCTAAACATCAAATCTCTACATAAAAGGGGATTGACAAAACTATGGCACGTAGTAACGGCGGCGGTTTTTGGGCAGATTTTCGCAAGTTTATCATGCGCGGCAACGTCATTGACTTGGCAGTTGCAGTTGTTATCGGTGGCGCATTTGGCAAGATCGTTACCTCTTTCGTAGAAGATATTGTTACGCCCATAATTCTCAATCCGGCATTGCAGGCTGCTAACGTTCAAGATTTACAAAATTTATCGGTCAACGGCATCAAATACGGTGTATTTCTGGCAGCTATTCTCAACTTTTTAGTCATTGCTTTTTGCCTTTTCTTAATTATCCGTGCCTTTGAAAAAGCCCAGCGCCGATTTTCCCGCAGTCCAGAAGCTGCTGAAGCTGCACCAGCCGATCCCGCTGTGATTGCCCAAGAAAGATTAACAGGAGCATTAGATCGCCTCACGACCACAATTGAGACTCGGAACTTGGGTTAATCCCAAGTTGAGCAAGATAAACATAGGTGCGATCGCACCCCTATCTCATAAGATCCAAAGCTTGTAAAATTGCAGTATTGCTTGGCTTTTAGCCAACCAGAAATGTCTGTTGACTAAAAGTCAACGCAAAACGTCAGTTGGCTTTTAGCCGACCAGAAATGCTTATAAACAAATTGTTTTAACTCTTACTCATGACCGTTGCTGCAAATACTGCTACGGGACTAGGTTCCCGCTTGGTAAACACCGTGCTGGCAATTAAGCCTCTGGCTAACTTAGCTAAGCATCAAGCACGGCAAATGATGGTGAAACGAGCAGAGAAAATCGGCGTACCCTGGACAAAAATAGTCCGAGAATTGCGCTCTCAAGAATGGGAAAGTCACTGGCAACAGATATACAATCCTCAATTGCAATATCCCGAGTATTATTGCTGCTCTTTCCACGCTTACGAACAAGGCAATCTCAGTTGGGATGCAGCTTTTGAGGTAGAAGTCGCTGCGCGTGCCGTTCATGCAGGAATTTGGTCTGATGCAGGCGCGGCTGGCGATGCTAAACTTCGTCAGAGCTATCATGAAATCGTCAAAAGTCAACTTCCTAAAAGCCCGCAAGCAATTCTTGATGTAGGCTGTAGCGTGGGTATGAGTACGTTTGCCTTGAAAGCACTCTATCCCCAAGCAAAAATTACTGGTTTAGACTTATCACCCTATTTTCTTGCCGTTGCCCATCAGCGATCGCAGCAGCAAAACCTGACTGAAATCGAATGGGTACACGCTGCCGCAGAAGCAACAGGACTACCAGAAGCAAATTACGATCTCGTTTCGATTTTTCTCGTCTGTCACGAATTGCCCCAGTCAGCCACGCGGCAGATCTTGCAGGAGATGCAGCGCTTATTGCGTCCGGGCGGATATTTGGCAATTATGGACATGAATCCCCAGTCAGCAATCTATGCCCAGATGCCACCATACATCTTGACGCTACTCAAAAGCACCGAGCCATATCTAGACGAGTATTTCACGTTGGATATTGCTCAAGCCATCGTAGCGGTAGGTTTCCATCCACCTACTATCACCTGCAACAGCCCCCGCCACCGAACGATTGTGGCTCAGGTGAAGCACTAGTGGTGCGTGGTGCGTGGTGCGCGGGCAGAGTGGAACGTATTTAATTCCGAATTCCAAATTCCGAATTCCGAATTCATTTGGGCAGTCATTCCACCACTACTGCTACTGATTTATTACTATCGTCGAGCAACTGCGTCACCTCCCCTTTTTCCATTACTGCTGTGCTTCGGTTGGGGCGCAATTTTTGGTGGTATTGCTTTGGGTCTAGAGTGGATATTCGAGCATACTATCAGCCAGTGGGAGGATTGGCAAAGATTTACTCGTACTCTTGCTGGTGTAGCTGTACGCCAGTTGGTGTTTATCGCCCCAATAGAAGAGGGATGTAAGTTAGCGGGAGTAGTTACATTTCGCTGGTTAGTAGGTCGTAGTGGTAACAGGCGATCGCCTGCTCTCTCTATCTTTATAGAGACGATCGCGATCGCTTTAGGATTCACTGCTCAAGAAAGCTGGGTTTATTTATCTAATGGCGTAGCAACTGTATTCGAGCGCGCGATCGGTACTCCAATTCATTCCCTGTTCTCAGCAGCTTTTGGCTATGCCTTAGCAAGGGAGCGCTTCGGTGCAGGGAGCGCTTCGGTGCAGGGAGCGCTTCGGTGCAGGGAGCGCTTCGGTGCAGGGAGCAGGGGAGCAACTACCAACTACCAATTACCAACTACCAATTACCAATTACCAATTACCAATTACCTACGCACCACGCACCACTTCTTAATAAACGCAATTGTTTGTCATGCTCTCGTCAATATATTTTCTAGTGCTTGGCGCTACAACCCACCATTAAATTTTTTGAGCTACTTACTATTTCCATTTTTGCTCTGGCTCTTTTGGCGCATGGAAGGATGGTGGCGACAGGTGCAGCATCAGCCATCAATTATCCTGATTTCTGGCATGACATCCATCCATCGCTACTGGCAAAGAGGGTTGGTTGTGTTTGCTCTGATGCTTGGTGGTAATGCAATTTTTGGCTTTTTTCTGCTTGTCAGAACTCTTAGCCCTTTACATCCCGTCCAGCTACTCGAACCAGAAAATATCTGGTTCATCGCGAGTCGCTCGGCACTCAATTCGATTCCTGGAGCGATCGCCTGGGGAATTTATCGATACTTGAGGTTTGCTGCTAGTCGGCGCAATTCGTCATGATACTCTTTAGAAAAATTATTTATAAAACTTCGCAATCATTTAACATAATTAACAAGACATATGATTTTTGTTTCAGCAAAGTATTATGATGCAGGGCGGAGAGACAGAAACCCAGGTAAAGAGAGCAGCTATGGCTAACATCAAATTTGTGCAAGAAAATCGGGAGGCGATCGCCGCTGATGGGGCAAACCTCCGCATCAAAGCTCTAGAAAATGGTATCGATCTCTATACGACTTGGGGTAAAATGATGAACTGCGGCGGCTATGGTCAATGCGGTACTTGTATCGTAGAGATTGTTGAAGGTATAGAAAATCTCTCACCCCGTACTCCAGTTGAAAACAAAAAACTGAAGAAAAAGCCAGCTAACTATCGTCTTGCTTGTCAAACTTTAGTCAACGGACCAGTTAGCGTTGTTACTAAACCGAAATGAGGGAGCAGGGAGTAGGGAGACAAGGGGGATAATGGAGAGCTGAGGGAGCTGGGGAAGCTGAGGGAGCGATCGGGAGCGATCGGGAGCGATCGGGAGCAAAACAATTCACGCATTCACGCATTCACGCATTCAAAATTCTTACACCCCACACTTCCCACACCCCACACCCTATTCCTCACTGATAACTGAATAACTGGTCGCTGACTCGCCCCTCCCTGTGTGTCACGCATTGATGATATCCTGAAAGAGTCAAACCCCCGTATAAAAGAGGCTTTCTGGCGATGCAAGTAAACGATTTAGGCTTTGTGGCAAGCATCTTATTTGTGCTAGTTCCATCTGTGTTTTTAATCATTCTTTACATCCAAACCGCTAGCCGCGAAGGAAAAAAAGATTAATCATCACTGTTTTGTCAATTACTTTAAATCAAAAACAAAACCTCTGTAGAAATAACTACAGAGGTTTTTAGTTATTAGTTCACGGGGTGTAGGATTGAATTGTGACTTGTCTTGCTTGGCGACTTTCTCTTCTCGCTCTTCAACCAACCGTCCGCGCTAACAGCACGGGACATGTAGCATTGACACGAACGTAATCTGATAGCGATGAACCGATTAAGCGATCGATGTCAACAAAACTTTTAGCCACGGATGGACGGCGATCGGGTGAACCCAGCATTAGTAAGTCTACAGACATATCTTCAGCTAAGCGGCAAATTTCTTCGCCTGGCTTGCCCATACTAGTGATGCAGCGGGTTTGCACTCCTTGCTTTTTCGCTTCAGCGATCGCCCCAGCCAAAACTGGATCTTTTTCTGCTGCTGCTAGGGTGACTTCTCCTTGTTTCCCGCTCAAATCCTTATTGACATATGCTAAGACTAGCTGACTGCCTTTAATATCTCTCAGCAAAAATAGTGCTAACTGCAAGCATTGTTTTGCCGCATCGGAACCGTCATAAGCTACCATGATGCGGTTGATTTTTTTTACGTAAATGTCATCCTTCACCAGCAACATAGGACGCGAGGATAATTGAAATACGTATTGACTGACAGAGTTAGATAAAATTGCTTGCAACCGCTTGAGTCCTCGCGAACCCATAATAATTAAGTCAGCGTCAATCTCATCTGCTACTTGACATACTACGTCTTTGGGTTCTCCCTGTCGCAGCATAGTGATAGTTCGACTAGGATCTAACCCTAAGTACTCCACAGCATTTGCGATAATTTTATTACCTTCCTCTAGCTTGGTTGTCATTCCAGCAGAAGTTGCTTGGGAAGGAACTACATGTAAAACAGTTACTTTTGCCTGTGCGATCGATGGAATCTCTTTCAAATTCTTGAGCATTTCTTCTGCGTGTCCCAGTCCTGAAACAGCAAGCAAAATTTTTTCAATCATTGATTTAACCCGGTAGTGAATTGCGTCTATTTTTTATACTTTTTAATGGATGAGTGGGTTAGAATTTGCTTTTTTCAGTTAGCTCAAGCAGCTTAGCAAGCCATCATCTCTTACTTATTATTCTTAAGCATAATGGTCATACTGCTGCAATAAGTTTGACAATTTGTTATCTTCTTTAAAGATAGATAAACTATGATTTAAGTTAGCTTATATAATAAATAGAAAAAAAGTATTTTAAAATTTGTTAAGGTCGAGGGTGAGAAGATCGCAAAATCCGATCGCTTCAATTGTTGTTTCTCCCCAAGCAGCAAGAGCGTGAAGATTGCTTCAAATTTGTGCTTGGACTGACACCAATAACAATACTTTCAGCAGTTCGCACAACATCATCACGCTGGCTAGGATTAGTTCAAAGCAAGTGGAAAGTAAACTTTTGAGTGACACTATTTCAACTGTCACTCATATGAACTGTAGAGCTGTGTAGCAAATTTTGCTGAAGCTTGGATGGAGATTGGATTGAGATGATATTGTTTGGATTTTATTAATCTTTTTTTAGATTGAGTATTGCACTATTCGAGAACGGAGTTAAACTAAATATGAAGTATCTTATATACAGATACTAGTAAGCTAGCTGTACCGCGATCGCAAGACGAAGGTAACAGTTGAGTATATAGATTGATTAAAGGTGTGAGGGAAAAAAGGAATATGTCTAGGTTATTGTGGAAAGCCGTTATTCTCAGCCCAGCGTGGCTGACTGCCGCACTCGCAGTTTCAACATCTGCGATCGCTACTACACCAAACAGCGCCCCAGCAGTTTCAGAACTTAATGCTGCTATTGAAGCCAAAGAGACAACTATTGTCAATAGTGGCGTTACAAAACCACAGGGAACGCTAATCGCACAACAAGTGCCAACTGCTCCTGCTCCCCCTGAAACTGACAATACAATTTCCGAAATCAACCGTTATGGGAATGAAGGTCGCGGCGATCGCAACAATATCGCACAAGTCACCTCAGTTTCTCAACTATCAGACGTGCAGCCTACAGATTGGGCGTTCCAAGCCTTGCAATCTTTGGTAGAACGCTATGGCGTGATTGCAGGTTATCCTGATGGCACGTTTCGAGGTAACCGTGCCATGACTCGTTATGAGTTTGCCGCAGGTTTGAACGCTGCCCTCGATCGCGTTAACGAATTGATTGCTGCTGGAACAGCCGATCAAGTCCGCAAGGAAGACTTAGCTACCCTGCAAAGATTGCAAGAAGAATTCTCTGCGGAACTGGCAACTCTGCGCGGACGGGTAGACAGTCTAGAAGCTAACGTCGCAGAACTAGAGGCAAATCAGTTCTCGACTACCACAAAACTCGTGGGCGAAGTGGTTGCTGCTGTCAGCGATGCTTTCGGCGGAGATACCGATGCAAATACCGTTTTCCAGGATCGGGTGCGGTTGGACTTCCAAACCAGTTTCACTGGTAGCGATATCCTTCACACTCGTTTATCAGCTGGTAATGCGACCCGCTTAGATGTGGGTGAAGATACTTACCAAAACACTCTTACTTTCAACCCAGCAGACAACGGTAACGATGTTGTTGTAGATTGGGCAGCTTACGACTTTAAACTCCCAATTGGCGAAAACTCCAGAGCCTATCTAGCCGCAGCAGGAGGCGTTCACGCTGACTACGCTCCTACCAACAACCCCTTCTTTGAAGATTTTGATGGTGGTCGTGGGGCAATATCAACCTTCGCTTCCGAAAACCCGATCTATCGGATTGGTGGTGGGGCAGGTTTGGGTATCAACATCGCTCCTTTTGGTGAAGCTAGTGGTTTTAAGCCTAGTATCACAGCTGGATATTTTGCTAGAAATGCTCAAGATCCAAGTCAAGGGGCTGGCTTGTTTAACGGTGATTATGCCGCACTAGGACAGTTAAACTTCAACTTTGGCGATCGCATTGCCCTAGCAGCAACTTACGTCAACGCTTACAATACTGGAGCTTCCCTGGGTAATCTCAATCCAGATGACGATGAAAACTCGGATATCTTCAACTATGCCGGTAGTACTGGTGTTGTTGGTACGCTGGAAGCAAACAACCCATCCAGGCTTCTAGGTGCCGCTGTGGGCGCTGATACTGTCCCAATCTCCTCTAACTCCTACGGTCTTTCTGGTTCTTTCAGATTAAGCGACACCATCTCGATCAGCGGCTTCGGGTCTTACACCAACGCTACTCTCATTGGTCGTGGTAATGGTGATATCTGGTCATTTGGTGGCGGTGTAGCTTTCTCTGACCTGGGCAAAGAAGGTAACCTGTTAGGTATTTTTGCTGGCGTGCAACCAACATTAACATCTCTAGATGCTCCTGGTGTCAGAGATTTCAGTAATGAATATGGACTCCACGTTGAAGGCTTCTACCGCTACCAACTTACCGATAATATTTCCGTCACTCCTGGTGTGATTTGGCTCAACCGAGTTGGTCAAACTGGCAGCGATGAAGATGCAATCATCGGTACGCTTCGCACAACATTCAACTTCTAAAGTTTTGGTTACCGACTAATTTGAGTGACTCTTAAGTTCTGGAATCAGTCGTTTTCTCAATCATCATACCCCGCGATCGCAGCGGGGTTTTTTGTTGGTCATTCGTCATCTGTCTTTTATCATTTGATAAACCCCTTGACAAATCACAAGTGACAAATCACAAATCTATCAAACCCCAGTGGAGAACCGGGGTATAATAGAGGAGTTAAGACCAAAAATTAAAATATCCTTCAACTTTTTGGAACTAGCTTGTGGAACTGTCGTGTAAATCAGAATATGCTCTGCTTGCCCTCTCGGAGCTAGCAGCTCGCTACCAAAGCGGTGAACCCTTGCAAATTCGGCAAATAGCAGCTCAACAAAACATTCCAGACCGCTACTTAGAGCAACTACTAGCAACCTTAAGACGCGGTGGTATAGTCAAAAGCCAACGGGGAGCCAAGGGAGGCTACATCCTAGCGCGAGAACCTTGGAAAATTACTTTACTAGAGGTTTTGGTCTGCCTAGAAGGTATAGAAGCAAGAGCTACTGAAGAAGAAAGTAAGCCTAGAACGTTAGAAACTGCTGTCGTGCATGAGATTTGGCATGAAGCTCGACAAGCAGCAAATATGGTCTTGCAGCAGCATACCTTACAAAATCTTTGCGAACAGATAGCTGCCAGACGACAACTCGATATTATGTACTATATCTGATCGGTCATCGGTCATTGGTCATTGGTGACAACAAATGACAACTGACCAATGACAACTAACAAATGATAAAGGACAAACCATGCGTATTGCCCACGATATTACAGAATTAATCGGTCGTACTCCTCTAGTAAAGTTGAATCGGATTCCGCAAGGTGAAGGTTGTGTTGCCCAAATTGTCGTAAAATTGGAAAGCATGAACCCTGCCGCTTCGGTCAAAGACCGGATTGGCATCAGCATGATTAATGCTGCCGAACAGGAGAGATTGATCGCCCCTGGCAAAACGATTTTAGTCGAACCAACTTCTGGCAACACGGGTATTGCTCTGGCAATGGCAGCAGCAGCAAAGGGATATCAGTTAATTTTGACGATGCCGGAAACTATGAGTGCCGAACGTCGAGCTATGCTGCGGGCTTATGGGGCAGAGTTAGAACTGACAGCAGGCATCGAAGGGATGAGTGGTGCAATTCGGCGGGCACAAGAAATTGTGGAATCAATGCCGAATGCTTACATGTTGCAGCAATTCCGCAACCCTGCTAACCCCAAAATTCACAAAGAGACAACGGCTGAAGAAATTTGGCAAGATACAGATGGTCAGGTGGATATTTTAGTTGCTGGTGTTGGCACTGGTGGGACAATTACTGGAGTCGCGGAAGTTATTAAAGCCAGAAAACCCAGTTTTAAAGCGATCGCAGTCGAACCAGCTAACAGTCCCGTACTATCGGGAGGTCGCCCAGGACCTCATAAAATTCAAGGTATTGGAGCGGGGTTCGTACCGCAAGTGCTAAAAGTAGACTTGATTGATGAAGTCATTACCGTAACCGATGAGGAGTCGATCGCCTACGGTAGGCGTTTGGCAAAGGAAGAAGGGTTGCTATCGGGGATTTCTTCTGGATCGGCTTTGGCTGCGGCAGTTCGGGTAGCTCAGCGTCCAGAAAATAAAGACAAGCTAATTGTGATGATTCAGCCCAGCTTTGGCGAACGCTACTTGAGTACGCCATTGTTTCAAGATCTTGAGCCGAGACTACCCGCCACGGTTAGTTAACGCTAAAGTGATTGAATGGTTCACTCAAATCACTACGAAATCCTTCGAATTCAACCTAATGCCAGCCAAGCGGAGATCAAATCTGCCTATCGCCACTTGGTGAAGCAATTTCATCCCGACACGAATCCTAAGACAGGCGATCGCGATCGGATTATTCAGATTAACGCTGCTTATGAAGTGTTGAGCGACGTTCAAAGCCGTCGGCAGTACGATCGCCAATTAGGAGTAGGTGCGCCCAAGCGATCGCCTTATTCAACTACCACACAACAGCGATCGTCCCAGCGCCCAAATGCTCGCTCTTCCTACCAAAATCGTCCTAGTGGTAGAGATGCTGACGAACAGATAGAACAATGGATGCAGCAAGTATATCAACCTGTTAATCGATCGCTATGTCGAATCTTAAACTCTTTAGAACAACAAATCGAAGAATTATCTGCCGATCCGTTTGATGACGAACTTTTGGACAAGTTTCAGGCTTACATTGTCGATTGTAAGGACTGGCTGAAACAAGCTCAAAAGACATTTCGTTCAAGGCCAAACCCACCCAGCATGGGCAAAGCAGCAGCGCATCTTTATTACTGTATTAATCAAGTAGCGGATGGATTAGATGAATTAGCCTACTTTCCGCTTAACTATGATGAACGTTATTTGCACGTTGGGCAAGAGATGTTTCGGATTGCTCACGGATTGCACTGTGAGGCACAAAAATCAGTAGAGGCAATCGCTTAAGAAGTCAAGTCATATTGAAGTTTTCCTCAAGTTGACACATAATAGATAGACTTAGAATTTGACGAAAAAGACTAAAAAAATAAAGCCCTCTTTATCTATATGAAAAGAGGGCTTTGTATAATAAAAAAATCGACCTGGCGCGGAGCTATTGTGCCGTGGGGCAACCCCCAGAGTATCGTCGCCGCAGTCGCGTTTCACACCTGAGTTCGGGATGGATTCAG
>NZ_JTJC03000011.1 GCF_000817735.3 Scytonema millei VB511283
CAAACCTCCGAGACTTTTATCTACCTTGCCATGATCCGTATCATGGTTAGGCGGCTGGCATAAAATCTCACCCTTCAAAACTTTTCAAACATCCTCTAAGTGAAAAGGCGATCGGCTGTTCTGATTTTTGTCTTCAAAATCATTGTTCTAGTAAAAACAGTCAAGCGATCGCGCAGTCTGATAGGTATCGAGTAGGGAATTTCAGTAATTAATTTTTTTCTACCAACTCAAATCTCACGTTTTTCTCAAATATTATTCTCAAACCCGAACTGGAGGAAATAGAAATGTCTCACTTTCGCACCCTTCGTACTAAGCTTACTAATGTCGAAATTTTAAAGGCTTCTTTGAAAGATTTAGGTATTTTCGTTCAGACAGATACTTATGTTCGCGGCTATAACGGTCAACGAGTTCGCGCTGAAATTGTTGCTGTGCTTGAAGGCGAACAGGACATTGGTTGGTCGCGAAACGCCAATGGTTCGTTTGACATGATTGCTGACTTACCCGGTGTTGGTAGGAAAAATAATGTAGCTGAATTGACCAATGCTCTCAATCAAAAATATGCGATTAATCAGGCATTGGCACAAGTCAAGCAACGCGGATTACAAACTGCAAATGTAAAGTTAGTGCTGCAAGATTAGTTGCTTTACCAAGGGTGCAGCTCTATGCACCTCTTTTTTTTACTCCACTCGTAATTACCGTTCCATCAACATCTGTATTTATGCCCTTGCGATTGGATCGATTCTAAGCCCTGTCGCGCCAAACGCCATTCTTCACTGATAACTGATAACTGATTCCTCGCTACATTAGAAATGGCACTGTATAGAGTCAGGTGAAATGCAGGTTCTTCGTCTTAACGCACTCTCTGATAACTACATTTTTTTACTTTACGAACCACAGCAGAATATAGCTGCTGTCGTCGATCCGGCTGAGGCTGAACCAGTTTTAAAACAACTGCAACAGCTGGGTGCAGAATTAGTAGCAATTTTTAACACCCACCACCATCACGATCATGTGGGTGGAAATCAAAAGCTGATGCAAAAATTTCCACAACTGACAGTTTACGGTGGCATTGAAGATAAAGGCAGAATACCAGGACAAAAGGTGTTTTTACAAGAAGGCGATCGCGTTTCATTTGGCGATGCCTTCGGCGGTTCGCGAAGCGACCATCGCACTGGCGAAGTTTTCTTCGTCCCAGGACACACCCGCGCCCATATCGCTTACTATTTTCCTCCTACCACAGCCGACGAACCAGGAGAATTATTCTGCGGCGATACTTTATTTGCTGGCGGCTGCGGAAGATTATTTGAGGGTACGCCGACTCAAATGCTAGACTCTTTGAGCAAATTACGCAATTTACCCGATAATACCCGCGTTTGGTGCGCTCACGAATATACGCTGAAAAATCTGCAATTTGCGTTAACCGTAGATGGAAATAATGCAGAACTGCGATCGCGCTTTGCTCAGGTAAAATCCGCCCGCGATCGCGCCCAAGCAACTGTGCCATCATTACTGGGAATAGAAAAGCAAACCAACCCATTTCTACGCTGGCAGCAACCCGAACTTCAAGCAGTTACTAAAAGTCAAGATCCCGTGCAAACATTTGCCCGTCTGCGAGGTATGAAAGATCGGTTTTAACTGTTAACTGTTAACTGTTAACTGATTTTGTAATTCCTGTTGCAAGACTTTTTGGTAGATTCGTGGCAGAGAACTGGTCATCGCGTTATCTTCAATTCCGTAACCGAGACTCGTCCAAGTACCGGAAAGCAGCCTTAACACTCGGTCTAGCTTTCCTTGACGTAATAATTCAGCTATGTCCGTTCCCCACTCTTGCGAGTCGTTGAGCCAAGCGTAAACCACCTTATCCTGATATCTTGCCTCAAAACTATAAGACTTCCACAAGAGAAAGCCAGAAGGCTGAGGGTGGTATCGAGGGGCGAGAGCATACCAAGTTGTATTTATCATTTGATATCGCCCCGCTGCGGTAGAGCAATTTCCCTTGTTGGGACCGTTGACAATTGTGATACAGCGTTCTGGATGACGGCTCAAGTCGCTAACACGCTGACCACCATAGATTAGAGAATAGGGTCGAGAACCGTTTGCCTCGCTAGCAGAGATCGTCCGCATTAAAGCCCGAATGTAAGGATCTCCCCCCTGCATCACCAGAGGAGGAAAATTACTCTCAAAAGTAGGATCGGCAGGCGATTTCGCTTGAGGTAAATGCCGCAGAAAGGATAGCAAGACAAACACAGCAATACCAGCGGCAACTAAGCGCCTTCTACCGATCCTTTTAGCCGCCTGCGATCTTCCCTGCTCCCTGCTACGCGGCTTTACTGGCGAGGACACCTCGCCAGCCGCCCGCTTCCCTACTCCCTGCTCCCTCATTAAGCAACGCCTGCAAACAAATCTGCCAAATTCTTCTCTGGGGCTTCTGGTTTGGCGATCGCCTCGACAATTTTATTTCGGGCTGCTGGTTGAAATAAAGCTTCCACACAGACTTCGGCTACCTTGGTACGCGGAATGCTACCGCTTAAAGACAGCGTATCGGGGGAATATAACACGATCTTATCTGCGTTATCTTCATTCTTTAACCCCCCAGGACGGACGATCGTATAAGTCAAACCACTTTTTTGAATGTACTCTTCCGCTTGCTTCTTCCAAACCAAAATTAACCAAAACAAGTTGAGTGGATGGAACAATTGCGACGCACCAACCGAAGACACCAAAACAAAATGCTCGATGCCTTTGGCTTTAGAGACATCGACTAGATTTTTCGTGCCTTCGTAGTCTACTTTGTAAGGTGCTGTGGGGTCGAAGCCTGGTTTTGCTCCTGTCGCACACAAAACGACCGTACTATCCGCGATCGCAGTTTCTAAGGTACTTGGCTGTAGCACGTCACCCTGCACCAATTCGGCAGTATTAGGTAGAATTGCTCTAGCCGATTCCAAGTCCCGTACCAGCGCCCGCACGGGAATATTTCGTGCCACAAGTTGCTGGACGATCCTGCGACCTGTCTCACCTGTTGCGCCTGCTACAAATGCTTTCATAGTGATTATGTTAAATAAACGACAGTTATTTGTCTTGCTATCTCTAAATTTTAAATTTGATAAACATTTGATGAACTCTCCCAGATTGACGTTTTGTTTTAGTAAAGATCGAGTTGGGAACAGCAACCTCTAACTTATCGTGGGCATCCTGAATATAGAGACCAGATTAGACACAAGGGCTTTTATGCTGTCAAGCAATCGCGAATACCAATACATGGAGGCTTCAGAAACGGTTTGGGATGCAGCAGCCGTGCCAGAGGTAGAAATACCAGCCGAGAAACTAACTCGCTTTCACGGTCAGTTTACCGACTGTATGGAAATGTATGCTGACGTGCATACTGTTGCCGAATATCTTAACGCCCATCAGGGTTGGTTTTGCCGCTGCGCTCAGCCAATGACAGTAGAGCCGCTTGGCGCTAACGGTTATGCCTTGACAGTCGGTCGCTTTGGTGCCTTCAATTACGAAGTAGAACCTAAAGTCGGTTTGGAACTTCTACCTCCAGAGTCAGGCGCTTATCGAATTAGAACGATCGCCATTCCAAATTACGTTGCTCCTGGCTACGACGTAGACTTCAAAGCAGTAATGAATTTAGTGGATGCTAGTACTAACACTCATGACCACGGTGTCGTTACTGGAGTCGAGTGGGAACTCGATCTATCGGTTTATTTGCATTTTCCCAAGTTCATTCAGCGCTTGCCGCAATCTGTCATTCAAGCTACAGGCGATCGCCTCTTGAATCAAATCGTGCGTCAAGTTTCCCGCCGTCTAACTCACAAAGTACAGGAAGATTTTCACACGTCCTTCAATTTAACTTTTCCCAAAAAATCGAAGCGCCGCCGTAGCTAATGTGAAAGCGCGATCGCGCTCTCACACCAAATTCGATTACTGTTTAGTAATAATCCTCTGGACAATTTGTACTCCGCTTACGGCTTGCCAACTAAATAGAGCTAAAATCGTAGCATTTAGGACAATATGGGTGTATCTCGCCCAATCTTGTCCTTTTTGCATGAAAGGAGACAAGCTAGCAGAGATAGCGATCATTCCTGTCATACCTAGTCCCGCTAAAAGGTGGGGTCCAACAAATAGCTTGCCATTATTAATGTAAGTCACAGCCATCGCACCAATCGCACCCAGCACCATCAGCGCCAGAATCAGCGAGCCAACTTGGTAGTGTTTGACGTTATATCTACCTTTGAGCAGCTCTTTCTTTTTCTCGCCTTCAGCAGTTCTTGCCCGTCGCCACTGGATGCCCAAATAGAGCGCATAAATTGACACTCCTAGTAATATCCACATCAATACTGGATGGAAAAAATTGAGCCAAAACTTGACTTCTGGGGAGAGTAGAGCATTCATCGTGCGTTCACCTGGCTTTAAGAATCTTTATAAAAATTATAATAGGGAGCAGGGAGTAGTTATCAGTGACCAGTGACCAGTGACCAGTTAGCTCCACTACACCCCACACCCCACACCCCACACCCCACACCCCACACCCCACACCCCACACCCCACACCTCCCACACTTCCCACACCCTACACACCCCACACCCCACACCACTCAATTGTCTTGTGCCTGACCGATCGCGCTCTATGAGATGATTATGAGCATGGATAGTCGTGGTGTCTCCTTAATTCGAGCGGTAAAAAGTGGCGACGTTGGGCAGGTAACAGCGCTACTCGATCGCGGTGCTGACCCTAACGAGTGCGATCGCGAGGGGACGACAGCTTTGATGTTTGCCGCTCAACTTGGCTATACGGAAATCGTTCGCGTGTTGCTCGATCGCAATGCCAATCCCAATATTCACCGACAACTTTTTGGGATTACGGCTTTGATGTTAGCAGCTGCGTCCCACCGTCTCGACGCGATCGAACTCCTGATTGCGAGGGGAGCAGATGTTAATGCTGGTAATGACGACAACAGCACAGCCTTGATGGTAGCTGCTGCCAAAGGAGATCTTGAAGTCGTACAAATCTTGTTGCAAGCAGGTGCAGATGCCAATACTAGAGACAAAGATGAGGATACAGCACTGCTCCTAGCTATCCAGCACGGATACGATCGCATCGTCCAAGCTTTACTCGTTGCAGGGGCAGATCCAAACCAAACCACAGCAGGGGAAACAGCTTTAACTCTAGCAGCAGCAACAGCTAATACTCAGATAGTCAAAGTTTTGCTGACACATGGCGCAGCAGTTAATGGCAAAAATTGGGAAGGTAGAACGGCACTCATGCAAGCTGCGCAAAGAGGTGATGTTGCCGTGACTCAATTGTTGCTAGCTAAAGGTGCTGAGCTGAATTCAAAAGACGATGCAGGCGAAACAGCTCTCACATTGGCAGTAGACGGAGGAAACCTAGAGATTGTCAAAGCCTTGTTGGAAGCCGGTGCTGACGTGAAGGCAAGGACGGAAGATGGTAGTACGGTAGTCGCGATCGCGGCAGCTAGCGGACAGGGAGCGATCGCCTCTGCTTTGCTTCTATACGGCGCTGACATCAATGCTAAGGACAAAGATGGAGAGACCCCCTTACATTTGGCTACCGTTGAAGGCTACGCTGATGTAGTAGAGAGCCTACTCGAATGCGGTGCTGATGTCAATGTCAAAAATCAGCTTGGCGATACTCCGCTGTTGGTAGCAGCTTTGCAAGGACACAGCCAAATTGCCGAAGTATTGCTACGACGGGGTGCAGACCCCAATGTCAGAAATTTAGACGAAACTCCCCTCAACCTTGCCGCTAGCCTCGGTCGCACTGAGACAGTCAGAGTATTGTTAAACTATGGCGCAGACCCAAATATCCAAACAGCAGACTGCAAAACCCCACTGATGAAAGCAGCAGACCGCAACCAGATCGGTGTGATGCAACAGCTATTAAAAAAAGGGGCAGATGTGAATCGCCAAGATGCAGCCGGAGCTACAGCCCTGATGTGGGCAGCCCATCGAGGTTACAGCGAAGCTGTAGAATTACTATTAAATGCAGGGGCAAATGTTAATTTAAAAAATCGAGGCGGACATACAGCACTGACGATCGCCGAGTTTAACGGTTATACAAATGTGGTGCGATCGCTCCAAGCCGCCGAGAGTAAGTCGTAAGTCAAAAGTCAAAAGTCAAAAGTCAAAAGTCATTCTCGCTGTTCCCTTTCTTCACTGATAACTGATAACTGATAACTGATAACTGACAACTGCTCACTGTTTCGCTCCGGCTTGATAGCGCTCGATTAGTTCTGAAAGGTTCATCTTCGCCATCGATTCTCACAGTAGGATTGGTAGTAAGCATCAAGCTTGTGCGAATAGAATTCGCAGACACGTACTAGGTTCGCCTGCACGGACTCTATAGCCTGCAAAAGCAGGCTTTGCCTGTGTAGTCGTGATTTACACTCGCCAGAGTGCTTACTCGGATAAGTTTTGCAAATATAAAAAGCGAGAAAAGTAAGATTAGATACTGATGTTGGGGAAGGTGGAGCAATTTATGCAAATCGAGCAATGTCTTCATACCGCTATACTAGTCTCCAATTTAGAGCAAGCCGATCGCTTCTATGGGGAAATTTTGGGATTAGCCCAAGTCGAGCGATCGCTCAAATTTTCTGGTACTTGGTATCAAGTCGGCACGTATCAAATTCACCTCATTGTTGCACCCAGCGTACCTTTTACAACTCAAAACCCTGAAAAATTGGGTCGCAATCCTCATATTGCTTTTGCTGTATCCGATCTAAATGCTGCTAAGCAAAGACTTTTGACTCACAACTGTTCTATACAAATGAGTGCTTCTGGTCGTGCTGCTCTTTTTACTCAAGATCCCGACGGTAATATCATCGAACTGAGTCAGTTAACAGTTATCAGTTAACAGTTATCAGTGGTGCGTAGTGCGCGATCTAATTGGGACTTGTGACTTTTCCTTGTCCCCTCGCCCTCCACCCGCTTTCCGACTCCCGACTCCCGACTTACGACTTAATGACAACCTTTGCCTACTGCTATACCGATCCTCTCCTCGATCCGACACCCGACCTCGGTCGGTGGCAGGGTGTGGATCGAGTTTATCAAGACTTGGGGCAGCGATCGCAGTTGCAGCAGTTGTTGAGTGACTGTCAGACAGCACCACCAGACTGTTTATTTGTCCGTTGCTTGGAAGATCTAGGCGATTCTATGGCAGAAATTGGCGATCGCTTGGCTCAATTGCAGGCTTTGAGTGTAAAGGTAGCGATTGGTGAATCGTCTTTAGCAACAGATTTAGCGAGTGAATTAACGCTACAGACAGATTTAATTCAACTTCTACACGCTGTAGGACAACAGCAGCGTAGCCGTCGCCTGCGTCAGGGACACGCTCGCAATCGTCTCAATGCCTTGCCTCCTCCTGGTAAAGCTCCCTATGGTTATCGGCGCGGTAAAGAAAAATACGCGATCGACCGTACTACTGCCCCAGTTGTGAAAGATTTTTTTGAAAATTTTCTCCTGTTTGGTTCTTTGCGCGGAGCAGTACGGCATTTAGCACAAAAATATGGCAAAAAGATTTCCGTGACTACTGGACGACGCTGGCTGACGAATCCTGTTTATCGAGGCGATACGGCTTATCAAAACGGTGAAACGATCGCCAATACCCACGTACCAATTATTTCTCGGGAAGAGGCGGCTCAGATCGATCGCTTGTTGCGGCGTAACCGCCAGCTCCCGCCGAGAACTGCTAGCGCTCCTCGTTCCCTCGTCGGATTAGCGGTTTGTAGCGAGTGCCAAGCGCCAATGACGGTTGTGAGCGTTACTGCTCGTCGTCAAAAGCGCGAATATCTCTACTTACGCGCCTTGCAATGTCCTCAACGCCCTAAGTGTGGTGCTATTGCCTACGAACAGGTATTAGAACAAACAATCGTCGCCATTTGCCGTGATTTACCTGATGCTGTGGCTCAAATGAATTTTCCCCAATTGGATGCAGCAAAGCAGTCTTTACTCAGCGAGATTGCCAATCGGGAAGAGATTTTAGCTCAACTCTCTCAGCTTACTAGTACAGGTGTTTTGGATGAAGAGACTGCTAGTCTACGTGCCTACAAACTCCGTGCGGAAATTTCCCAGTTACAAGCTAAATTTGCGACTTTACCACCAGTCAATTTACGTTCCGTAGCTCAGGCTGTATCCATTCCCCAATTTTGGCGGGATTTATCTGAATCGGAGCGTCGCTTCTACTTTCGCGAATTCATCAACCAAATTCAGATTGTGCGGCAAGATACGACTTGGCAGGTGCGCTTAGTTTTTGTTTTTTAATATTAGACTTCACTGCAATATTAGGTTTCGCTTCTCAGGCGCATTGCTAGTTCTGCAAATAAAGCCGATAACGTAATTCGATTAGCTTTGTCGCTCCGAATTTCCTGAGTTTCTCGCTCGACTGTTGCTAAAATTTCCGCATATTTCTTTCCTATATCCTCGTTCATATTTTTAGATTGGTCTAAAATCTGCTGGCGTAAATCTCGGGCAATTTTATTTGTTTGCTCGTCCAAATCAAAAAGCTTTCTCTCTAGATTTCCAACTTGGTTTTTGTGTTCTTGAGTCAGTTCTTTTAAAGTTTCATCTCTACTAACTTGCTGTTTTTTAACGACTTCTGTGAGAGATTCAATTTCTTGTCTGATGTAGGCTTCCAACCCATCCATGCGCTTTCTTGTATCTTCCCGTAGTTCTGTAAACTCTTTCAGCAGTCGTTCTTCAATACGGTTAAATCTTTTATTATTTTCTCGAACTTGCGTTCCAAAGAGAATTTCCCGAATTTTATCTAAACTTCCACTACTCAAGTTTTCTACTTGAGAATATTGAGAGCCATTCGCTACAGTTGAAATCGGTTCGTTTTTGGAAGATTCTCCATCAATATAGTTGATATTATCGTCTGTAGATGCACTCATTATTAGCTCCTTATCTTTATTCTGAAAATGGTTGATTTACATTTTCATTCTTGCGCTGTTGTTTGCGATCGCAGTCCGAAATTGACTCATCTTTTCTAGTTTAGACGAGACCGTATCTAAAATTTTGCTTCAATATTTTATGATTTCGTGCTGGTGTACAGCCTTTATTTAACAAAATTAATCGTAGCGCGAGTACTGGAGGTTAATTAAAGTTTTTTGTAAAATTTAAACTTCGCCTTACAACAATATCTCGAAAAACTAAGAAAAAATTAAAAATTTTTTACACCGATCGTTTTTGTCACACAGTAATACACCACAGACTTAGAGTAGTGCGTTACGCCAAAGGCTAACGCAGCCTACGTAATATTGCAAAAATCAAATATGAATCCTATCTTACTGATGTTTCATCTTTTCCAGTTTTGAGTAGTGTAACAACACAACTATCGCGAGAAAATATGAATTGCGCGCGATCGCCACTAACATGAGCAATACAATGCAATACAATATTAAAATTCATAGATAGATGTCTCGCCGATAAAGAGCGTGGGTATATTTACAGGAAATAGACCAAATAACTTGGGCGTGCGCGATGGTAAGCTAGCTCCATGTCCGAATACGCCTAACTGCGTCTCTAGTCAAAGTGCAGATGCCAGCCATAAGGTGGAGCCGCTAAACTATACATCTGCTCCCGAGGTGGCATTGACCCAACTCAAACAAGTTATCTCAAGTTTACCGAAAACGAATATTGTGACGGAAACTGACAGCTACATCTACGCTGAATTCACGAGTGCGATAATGGGTTTTGTCGATGATGTCGAGTTTTATTTAGACCGCGACGCACAAGTCTTCCACGTCCGTTCGGCTTCTCGATTGGGTAAATCCGATCTGGGCGTGAATCGCAAAAGAATAGAGACAATTCGAGCGCAGTTTCAAGAACTCCAAGCACAGTAAACAGTTATCAGTTATCAGTTATCAGTTATCAGCAAGCAAGAAGTTAGGAGTCAGGAGTTAGGAATTGGAATTAACTCGTCACTGGTCACTGAAAAAAAATACCCTCCTGCTGTGGCTTGAGGAGGGTTTGAATCTTTGCATGAGGAAGCAGACTGTTTGGTCTACTGAAAGATAGAATAGAAGGCTAATGTGACATAAATGTGACACAATTTTCAATTCGATCGCCTTCTCTTTCAATTGCAATCCGTTTTTAGGGGCGTACAGGCGTGCTTCCCTAAAAATTTATGTATCTCACATACTAATCTACGAAGTCTGAGGGCATATCAGGTTGTGCCTTGTCATTTGAAGAAATTGGACGCTGACCATCCACATTCAATGTCCTGTCAACTTTAAAATCATTTGCAGCGATAGGGCGTTGACCGTCAATATTTACCGTTTCTTTGATTTCTAGATCGCTGGGATCGATGGGACGGCTACCGTCTACATTCAATGTCTCTTGAGATTGTAAATTACTGGCAGTGATTGGACGCTGACCGTCCACATCCAGGGTATCGCGCACTTCATTCTTATCAGCAGCAATAGGACGTTGACCGTCAATATTCACCGTCTCTTTGACTTTAATTTCACTCGGATCGACTGGACGATTACCATCTACATTAATCGATTTTTGGGTTTGCTTCTTGCGACTCATGTTTTTCTCCTATATCGATCCTCACAGGTAAATCATTGGGCGAGGACGGGTTTATTGAGATCTTGTTTGCGCTCTTCTTTGCGCCTAACGCTACGCTAACGGCTTCGCCTTCGCTATCGCTAACGCCTACGGCTGATGCGTGACAAAAACTCAGAGCGCAATATAAACCTTAGCTTTACAAACACGCTAAAAACATCTACTAAAAGTCTAAACATTAAAAATCCCCCACCCGTAGGTGAGGGATTTTCTCATTTAACTACACAACTAGGTAGAGGCGTTAACCAAACTTACCAGCCGTGGAGGCAATGAGGAACGCAGCATACGTGAGGATGTATCCAGCAGCGAAGTGACCTAAGCCGACAATCCGAGCTTGAACGATGGATAGAGCCACGGGCTTGTCTTTCCAACGAATTAGGTTCGCTAGTGGAGTCCGCTCGTGCGCCCAGACCAAAGTTTCGATCAATTCTTGCCAGTAACCGCGCCAAGAGATCAGGAACATGAAACCAGTTGCCCAGATCAAGTGTCCGAGGAGGAACATCCAAGCCCAGACAGACAGGTTGTTCATGCCATAGGGGTTGTAGCCGTTAATTAGCTGAGCTGAATACAGCCACAGGTAATCGCGCAGCCAGCCCATCAAGTATGTCGAAGACTCGTTGAATTGAGCTACGTTGCCTTGCCAAATACCTAAGTGCTTCCAGTGCCAGTAGAACGTGACCCAACCAGCAGTGTTTAGTACCCAGAAAGCAGCTAGGTAGAAGGAGTCCCAAGCGGAGATGTCGCAAGTACCACCACGACCAGGACCGTCGCAAGGGAAGGCATAACCGAAGTCTTTCTTATCGGGCATCAGCTTGGAACCACGGGCATCCAACGCGCCTTTCACGAGTACCAACACGGTTGTGTGGATCGCCAAGGCAAAAGCGTGGTGTACCAAGAAGTCGCCAGGACCGATGGTCAAGAATAGAGAGTTCGTGCCGTTATTGATTGCATCCAACCAGTTAGGCAGCCATGCAGCGCCAGCGGTGGAAGCAACGCTATCGGGATTCGATAGCAGGGTATCGAAGCCGTACAGTACTTTACCGTGAGCGCCCTGAATGAACTGCGCGAAGACTGGTTCGATCAGGATTTGCTTTTCAGGAGTACCGAAAGCAACCACTACGTCGTTATGAACGTATAGACCCAAGGTGTGGAAGCCCAAGAAGAGAGACACCCAAGACAAGTGGGAGATAATCGCTTCTTTGTGCTTCAAGACGCGATCGAGAACGTTGCCTTTGTTTTGCTCTGGGTCGTAGTCGCGTACCCAGAAGATTGCAGCGTGGGCAAACGCACCCAACATCAACGCACAAGCAATGTACTGGTGATGGGTATACAGCGCTGCTTGTGTCGTGAAGTCTTGCCCGATGAAGGCGTAGGGAGGCATCGCGTACATGTGCTGCGCGACCAAGGATGTGATCGTTCCCAGTGCAGCCAATGCCAAAGACAGTTGGAAGTGCAGGGAGTTGTTGATCGTGTCGTACAAGCCTTGGTGAGGCAGGTTGAACTGACCTTCAGTGCTAGCGCCGAAGAATTTCTTGGCGTTGAGCATTTCTTTGATGCTATGACCGATCCCAAAGTTGGTACGGTACATGTGTCCGGCGACGATGAATAATACCGCGATCGCCAGGTGGTGGTGTGCCATGTCCGTCAGCCACAAAGACTGGGTTTGGGGATGGAAACCACCTAAGAAAGTTAGAATTGCGGTTCCTGCGCCCTGACTCGTACCAAATACGTGATTGGCAGTGTCGGGGTTAGCAGCATACGCGCCCCAGTTTCCAGAAAAGAAGGGTTGTAGCCCATCTGGATGAGGTGGGGTGGTGAGGAAGTTACTCCAACCAACGTGCTGTCCGCGAGATTCGGGGATTGCAACGTGAACTAGGTGTCCGGTCCAAGCTAAGGAGCTAACGCCAAACAGACCAGCTAAGTGATGGTTGAGGCGTGGCTCGGCGCTCTTGAACCAGGAAAGACTGGGGCGGAACTTGGGTTGCAGGTGCAGCCAGCCAGCGAACAGGAAGAGAGACGCTAGTAGCAGCAGGAAAACAGAACCCATGTAGAGGTCGTTATTTGTCCGCATCCCAATGGTGTACCACCAGTGGTAAACACCAGAGTAAGCAATGTTAACCGGATAGCTAGCACCAGCTTGGGTGAAAGCATCAACTGCGGCTTTACCGAATTGTGGGTCCCAGATCGCATGAGCGATCGGACGGACGTGCAATGGGTCTTTAATCCACTGCTCGAAGTTGCCTTGCCAAGCGACGTGGAACAGCAGGCTAGATGCCCACAGGAAGATGATTGCCAAGTGACCGAAGTGAGTGGCGAAGAGTTTCTGATACAGATTCTCTTCGGTCATCCCGTCGTGGCTTTCAAAGTCGTGAGCGGTGGCGATGCCGTACCAAATCCGACGTGTCGTCGGGTCCTGGGCTAGGTCTTGGCTAAATTTAGGGAATTTTGTTGCCATAGGTTACGTGAATCCTCTGACCTATTGCCATCAGCAATCCATAAGAATTGCTGATGACTGAATGCTAACCTACTGAAAGTATTCGCGCCTCGAAGAACGCCCAGATCGTGACGATCGCCCCCAAGAGGTAGTGGGCTACTCCCACAGCTCGACCTTGAATGATGCTCAAAGCGCGAGGCTGTACGGTAGGAGCGACTTTTAACTTGTTGTGCGCCCAAACGATCGATTCGATCAGTTCTTGCCAGTAGCCGCGACCGCTGAACAAGAACATTAAGCTAAATGCCCAGACAAAGTGAGCGCCTAAGAACAGCAGTCCGTAAGCGGACAACGCCGAACCGTAGGACTGAATCACCTGAGCGGCTTGCGCCCACTGATAGTCGCGCAACCAGCCGTTGATGGTAGTGGCGCTGAGGGCAAAGTTGCCTGCCGTAATGTGATTGATCGTACCGTCTGGGTCTACCGTGCCCCACACGTCCGATTGCATCTTCCAGCTGAAGTGGTAGACGGCGATCGCGATCGTGTTGAACATCCAGAACAAACCTAAGAATACGTGATCCCAACCAGAAACCTGGCAAGTACCGCCGCGTCCTGGACCGTCGCAAGGGAAGCGGAAGCCCAAGTTAGCCTTGTCTGGGATCAAGCGAGAGTTACGGGCAAACAAGAAGCCCTTAAGCAGGATTAGTACGGTAACGTGGATTTGGAAAGCGTGGATGTGGTGGATCATGAAATCCGCCGTACCCAACGCGATCGGCATCATGGCGACTTTTCCACCTACAGCCAGCACGCCGCCACCGAAAGCATAGCTGACGGGTTCGAGGGCGTTAGGAGCGGTAGAACCAGGAGCCAAGGTGTGTAGGTTTTGTACCCACTGCGCGAATACGGGCTGAAGTTGAATCGCCGTATCCGAGAACATATCCTGGGGACGACCGAGCGCTTGCATCGTGTCGTTATGGATGTACAAGCCGAAGCTATGGAAGCCGAGGAACATGCACACCCAGTTGAGGTGAGAAATGATAGCGTCGCGGTGACGAAGTACCCGATCCAGAACGTTGTTCATGTTCGTGGCTGGATCGTAATCCCGCACCATAAAGATGGTGGCGTGAGCTGCACCACCGACGATACAGAAAGCGCCAATCCACATGTGGTGAGTGAAAATGGACAGCTGAGTTGCGTAGTCGGTTGCCAAGTACGGATACGGAGGCATCGCGTACATGTGATGCGCCACGATAATCGTCAGCGAACCCAGCATTGCTAAGTTGGTTCCCAACTGAGCGTGCCAGGAAGTAGTCATGTTTTCAAACAGACCTTTATGACCGTCTCCGGTGAAGGGTCCTTTGTGATTTTCCAGAATTTCCTTCAAGCTGTGACCGATGCCCCAGTTCGTCCGGTACATGTGTCCGGCAATGATGAACAGTACGGCGATCGCCAAGTGGTGGTGCGCTTGATCTGTCAACCACAGTCCACCAGTAACGGGATTAAGTCCGCCCTTGAAGGTGAGGAAGTCAGCGTATGCGCCCCAGTTCAACGTCCAGAAGGGCGTTAAGCCTTGAGCAAAACTGGGATATAACTCAGTCATCAAGTTGGAGTTGAGGATAAATTCTTGCGGCAAAGGAATATCCTTTGGTGCTACCCCCGCATCCAACAGCTTGTTAATTGGCAAAGATACGTGGATCTGGTGTCCTGCCCATGCCAAGCTACCTAGACCTAACAATCCTGCTAGGTGGTGGTTTAGCATCGACTCGACATTCTGGAACCATTCCAACTTAGGAGCGCGTTTGTGGTAGTGGAACCAACCAGCAAAGAGCATCAGCGCTGCCATGACTAAACCGCCAATGGCTGTGCAGTAGAGTTGGAACGTGTTCGTGATGCCAGCACCACGCCAAATTTGGAAAAATCCAGATGTAATCTGAATGCCGTGGAAGCCACCACCGACATCAGCATTTAAAATGTCTTGACCAACAACAGACCAGACGACCTGAGCGCTAGGCTTCACGCCCAGCGGATCGGCTAGCCAAGCTTCATAGTTTGAAAAACGAGCGCCATGAAAATACATCCCGCTCAACCAGATGAAGATCACCGCTAAGTGACCGAAGTGAGCGGCGAAGATTTTACGGGAAATATCTTCTAGGTCGCTGGTATGCGTATCGAAATCGTGTGCGAGGGCGTGCAGGTTCCAAATCCAGGTTGTGGTTTTGGGACCTCTAGACAAGGTGCGATCGAAATGTCCTGGTTTTGACCACAACTCAAATGAAGTTGGGACTGGATCGTTATCGACCACAACTCTTGCTTTCTTTTCCTCTCGCTCCGGAGGACTGATCGTCATTTAGACTCTCCTCTCTTGACAAGGAAACAGGAGTGGTTTAATTCACAAATCGATTTTCTTTGAAGAAGCCAACCATTTTGTCTGCTTTATGACATCCATCAGGTAGACAAGAAGACCGATCGTGAAACTGCTTTCTGATGAATTATAAAATCTCGCTTGTCTTCATCTTAGGCGTTTGTTAACAATAATTCAAAATTGCTCAACATTAAGCAGGTTCAGGTGTCCAAGTTTCCATGACTGTGAAAAAAGTCAAGGGGTTATTTATATAATTTACAAAGCTAAATAATTTGCAACACTTATGAAGAAAGGAGTCAGAAATCAGGAGACAGGAGACAGAAGTTATGTCTGGAGAGCGAAGTTTTTTAGTCAATAGATTTGTAGAACCGCAAGTCACTTGTATTAGTAGATACTCAGACCGCGAAAGCTGAGCTGTCGTCTGGCACAATCTGTAAATCATTTCAGGCGATTTACCTACAACCCTTAAAATTTAGATTGAGGGTGACAGTAAATTTCGAGCATGAGGAGCATTTGAGGTGGTGGCGATCGCAAAACTACAAAAAATGGCTAAGGCTGCGATCGCAGTTTTAGTCTCAGCATGTTTGAGCTTAGGTTTAGTAAGTTGTGGCAGTTCGGATACTTTACGCGCTGCTACTCCCCCAAACGCCCGTAGCACAGTCCAACTTGCAGGCAACATTACCGAAGTCGCCCCACCGGAAGCTATTCTACAACTGCGTCAAGCCTTAGAATCTCGCCAGCCGCAAGTCAAAATCTTGTCTCCTCAGCCTGATGAGGTGCTGCAAGACGATACGGTATCAGCCCGCTTTCAAGTCCAAGACCTACCTGTCTTTCAAAATTCAGATTTAGGCTTAGGTCCCCATCTTCACGTTATTCTCGATAACCAGCCCTACGAAGCCGTCTACGACGTGCAAAAGCCTTTTGTCCTATCCAACCTCTCTCCAGGTACTCACACGCTGCGCGTCTTCGCTTCCCGCCCTTGGCACGAAAGTTTTAAGAATGAGGGTGCATACGCCCAAACTACATTTCACGTTTTTACTAAAACCGACGATAACAACCCTAACTCTAGCCAGCCATTATTAACCTACAGTCGTCCTAAGGGTAGCTATGGGGCAGAACCAATCCTACTCGACTTTTACCTCACCAACGCCCCTCTACACCTCGCTGCCCAAGCCGATCCTCAAGACGAAGTTCCCGACTGGCGTATCCGTTGTACGATTAACGGCAAGAGTTTTATCATCGATCGCTGGGAACCGATTTACCTTAAAGGCTTTAACACGGGGAAAAACTGGGTACAACTCGAATTTCTCGACGAACAAGGCAACCCAGTCAAGAATGTTTTCAATAACACCGTCCGCGTCATTTCTTACGATCCGAATAGTCAAGATACTCTTTCAAAACTGGTAAGGGGTGAATTATCCGCCGCCGCAGCCCGTGGTATTATCGATCCTGACTACAAGGGCGAAGTAGAAGCAGCGCCTACACCCGTACCACCAGCAGTAGAAGAGACTACTCCATCGCAACCAGAAGAGAGACAAGCCGAACCGGAAGAAAAGCCTGCCGAAACAGAAATTGAAACCCCAGAAATTGAAACTAAAGAACCAACCCCGGTACCTCCAGCCAAGGCAGAAGAACCGAAAGGATTTTTCAATCGCTTCCGTCGTCCTGCTGCTACTCCATCTCCGGCGCTACCGGAAGTCAAAGAATCTCCCGCACCGGAGTTAACTCCACCTGCTGTAGAACCACAGCCAGAAATTTCGCCGGAAGTGGAATCTGCTGTAGAACCAGAAGAGAAACCCGAAGCAGCACCAAAAAAACTAGAGGAAGAACAACCGAAAGGATTTTTCAATCGCTTCCGCCGTTCGCCAGTTGTTGCACCATCGCCAACACCAGAAGTAGAAGCACCTGCACCAGAATTAACTACTCCTGAAGCAACGGAACCATTACCAGAAATTGCCCCAGAAGTACCAGCAGTAGAAATTACGCCACCAGTCGCACCGACTCCAGCAACTCCCGACTCCCCAGTACGGGCGCACAGCAGTGCGCCCCTACCGACTCCCGACTCCCGTACGGGCGGGTTTAGAAACCCGCCCCTACCGACTCCCGACTCCCAACGTTTTGGCGGCTATTTTAATCGTTTTCGTCGTCCACCAACGGCTACACCAACGCCTACTTTGCCTGAAGTGGAAGAATCACCCGCATCCGAGTTAACTACTCCTGAAGAGGAAACTACTACTCAAGAAATTGCACCAGAGTTAACAACACCAGTAGAACCAACTCAACCAATTGCGCCAGAAACACCAAAGACTCAAAATCCAATTGGTCAAAAATTTGGTGGTTATTTCAATCGTTTTCGTCGTCCTCAAGTCACGCCATCTCCTAACGTGTCTCCTGCATTACCAGAAATTACCGCACCAAGCGAACAACCGATTCCCGAAACTGAAAGTTCAGGCGATGCAGAGTTAGTACCACCTGTAGGTGTACCTGAAAATATGGGCGATCGCAATTAAGCAAGTCAAAAGTGAAAAGTTAAAAGTCAAAAAGGGAAAATATATCTCTGGTAAGGCTTTTGGCTGCTACCTATAAGCAAATTAAATGTGAGACAACTTAGAAATATGTATCAATAGATTGTGTAGGTCGAAAGCTTGAAGTATAAGGTATTCAATACGCTCAATATTATGAAGGCGCACATTTATGCGCCCCTACTACTAATATCTCTTTTTTGGTTTAGCCAATAAACGAGCCGCGATCGCACCTCCAATAAATCCGAATAAATGCCCTTGCCAGGAAATACCGTATTGGATCGGTAAAACTCCCCAAATCATCCCGCCGTAAAGGAAGCCCACAACAAGAGAAAATAAGATGGCAGCGAAACTACGTTCAAAATAGCCGCGTAGGAGTAAAAACCCAAAATAACCAAAAATAACTCCACTCGCACCGACATGAATTGAATAAGGCGAACCAGTCAGCCATACACCCAATCCGCTGACGAGCATTGTAACGATGCTGACGACAAAAAAATCGCTGGTTTCTCGTAACATCACTAACCAGCCTAAAGTGAGAAAAGGGATTGTATTCGCAATCAAATGCCCCAATCCACCGTGTAAAAAAGGGGCAAAGAAAATGCCCCGCAAGCCGATAAAACTGTGGGGACGAATACCAAAAGCGTCTAATCTACCTCTAAAAAAGAAGATATCTATAAATTCGCTAATCCACATGAGGGCAACGAGTCCACCCAACACGAAAATTTGGGTTTGAATTTCCCGCGCGATCGCTCCAGATTCTTGTTTACTCATAGTTCATAGTTACGAAGTTGGTAGCAGCCTACCCCACACTCAAAACTTCTTAGCTAAAAGATAATTTGCACGAACTCAGGCAGCAAATACAACACTATCTGTGGCTGTGCTTGTATTTTAATTGGAAGTTTGCGCGATCGCCAATTGACGCGATCGCCTGGATACAACTCTAGCGGCTTGCTACTCATATTAAACGAACGAGCATGAGTTGAGAAATTTCAGGTACGATTGCGCGGAGAAAACTCTGTTTTCTCGAATCGCTGCCGCAATTCATAAATCCCCAGCAGTACGATCGCCACGATTAAAGGTAAAAAGTAGTAAATGCCTCTATATGCTAATAACGCCCCAAATAGTTCGGCTGATGGAATTTGCGCTGATAGCGACAGCAAAAGTACCGTTTCAAACACGCCTAATCCACCAGGGACATTGCTAATAACTCCTGCCAACTGTCCTAAGATGTAGATCCCGAAAAAACTAGGATACGATAGGGGAGCGTTAGCTAATAGCAAAACGTAAAGAACGCCGCCTGCAATTGCCCAATCGAGGATTGCGATCGCTGTTTGAAATAGTGAAAGCTTACCAGGAAGGCGCGGAATTCCCCACTTGCCGAGTTTCATCGGCTTGTGACTCCAAGTATTCCACAATATATATCCTGCAACTAAAAATAAAAATATCGTACCAAGCGGAAATAAAGAGTTTGAGGGAATGCGGAGTAAAGAGGGGACAGATACAGGTTCGCCGATCAACACCAAGCCAGCTACCGCAAAAAAACCTAACCAAAAGCTAACGTGACAGAAAGTAATCACTTTCGCAATTTCTAGAGTCGATAGCCCCCAAGCCGAATAAAATCGGTAGCGGATCGCGCTGCCAGTTAAGAGTTCTAATCCGGCAGTATTGGTAATTGCTTGACTAATAATCGCCGTCAGCGCAACTTTCCGAAAAGGTAGAGAACGGCGAATATATCGCATTGCTAAAGCATCATACCCCGTCAGCATCAAGTAGTTCAGCGCAGTGCAAATCAGTGCAAGTACTATGTAACTTTTGGGAATTTCTGCCAAGCTGCGAAAAATATCTCGATAGTCGAACTCTCGCAATTGAGTTGCGATCGCCCACAACGATACTCCAAATAAGAGTAAACCTAAAATCGGAGAGCCAAACTGAGATAAGCGTTTGAGGTTCATTTAGCAATCTTAATAAATTTTATGAAAAAGCTAAATTCGTCTTATTTTCTCGTAACACGTTGCCCGAAGTCATGAATCTAACGTGGTATATGTGCTGACAATTATTGATTTTCAGTTAATTGTTATTAAATATACAAAAAAAATAAATACTACTGACTTGCAAGCGGTAACAATCAAAACTGTCACAGCCACAATTAGTGAAAGTTACAAATTAGACATTACCTCACGTACAAATTTTTCTCAGCTGCTTGAAAAAGGAGATTTTGGGATCGCCGATCGAAGCCAATCTGTCAAGCGCAATTCTTAATTAAATATTGGGAATACTAGAGTACAGGTATTGTCATGAATCGATAGAGGAGTGTTTTATGACCCTGTTTGTTAATAACTTACCGCACCAAGTAGCACAGGCAGATATTTTAGACCTCTTTGGCAATTATGGTTCTATCAAACATATTTTCTATCCCACCCATTGGAGTACAGGTGAAGGGTTAGGATTTGCCTTCATCCAAATGACCGCAAAACCTCAAGAAGAAATAGCAAAATTCCAGCTTCACGGTGCTGATTGGATGGGTAATTCTTTACAAATTAGAGAAGTGAGTTCGGATTAATTTTAACGGACAATCTTATATGATTATTCTTTGAAGCTCTACACTCAAGCAGAAGATTAGAGAGAAGTTTTTGCTTGCTTGTATTCAGAGCTATTTATAGCTATTCTCAGTTAAATAAAGTACACAGCTCTGTAGGGGGCGCACAGCTGTGCGCCCCCTACGAATGTATTACATCTACATGGGAAATGCTATATCAAATAATGAATAGCATAAAATCGGGATAGTTTATTTCTATACTATCCCGATTTAGTTTAGATATTATACTTTTGCCATGCCTTTACTAACAACTCATACAGCGCTACGACGGTTGATTGCATTCCAAATGAATATAGCGATAATTGCACCCAGAACTGCTAAAGCTATACCAGGAATACTAAAGGCTGTAGCTGCCAACTGTAAGGTTCCCGTACTGAGGAAAGTTCCCAAAGTACCACCTACAAATGCACCAATAATACCTAGTAAAATCGTACCTAGAATGCCGCCACCTTGACGACCGGGATAGATAGCTTTGGCGATCGCACCAGCAATTAAACCTAAGACTATCCAAGCTAGAATATTCACTGCTCAAACTCCTTTGAATAATTTATTTCAATACTTTTATGGTATTGATATATACTAAAAAAGCGATCTATCGCACGGAAGAAATTTGAGAATCGCAAGATATATTCGGTTTGTACGACAATGAAGGTGTAAACTATCTGAGTCAAAAATCAAACCGGACTGTGGATCTCAAACAACGCTTGCAGAATCACTTAACGGAAATAGTCCGCGATCGCGATCCTTTCCTCTCAACAGCAGGACATTTTTTCGTCCGCCAATACCTTCATGCACAACTCAGCCAATGGGGAAAAGTAGAGATTCACGAATTTCAAATTAGAGGACAAACTTTTCAAAACTTAATTCTCAATCTTCCTTGCTTGGAACAAAGTAGTAAGAGAAAATCTCCACCAATATTAATTGGCGCGCATTACGACACCGTTCCCGGTACGCCTGGGGCAGATGATAACGCTACAGGTGTAGCGGTACTACTCGAATTGGCAAAAGCTTTTGCTACGCAACCAGCTAAATATCCCATTCAACTCGTAGCATTCGACTTAGAAGAATACGGATTTACCGGAAAAGACGGTATTGCTGTAGGTTCGGGTGCGTCTGCCTATGCCGATTTATTACGCCAGCAGCAGCAACCGCTACGCCTAATGATTTCTTTGGAAATGCTGGGTTATTGCGATCCTACACCTGGATCGCAACGCTATCCGAGTCCGCTAGAACGGTTCTATCCCAATCGCGGTGATTTCATTGCTTTAATCGGTAATTTATCGATTGTTCCTGACTTAATTCATCTCAGCCGAAATATACGCCAAGTAGGAGTTCCTAGCGAGTGGCTACCAGTTCCCAACCGAGGTAGGATTGTCCCCCAAACACGATTAAGCGATCACGCGCCCTTTTGGGATCGGGGATATCGAGCGATGATGGTGACGGATACGGCAATGTTACGCAACCCTCACTATCACAAACCGAGCGATCGCATTGAGACCTTAAATTTAGATTTTCTCACGGGTGTTTGTCAGGGATTAATTCAAGGAATTCACCAACTACGATAGGACGATCGCGCCATGCAACCATACCCAAGCTGCTGCTAACTTACAAATAGCCCATGCATTGAGGAATGAGTGATGACGGTAGCCGATCGTGCGATAGGACGTTGGCAATTTTGGATCGATCGCGGTGGTACGTTTACCGATATCGTGGCGCAGCATCCTGACGGACGGACGATCGTTCACAAACTGCTATCGGAAAATCCCGAACGCTATACCGATGCAGCAATTCAGGGTATACGGGAAATTCTGGGCGTTCCTGCCGACGCACCCCTACCAGCGGCACAAATTGGCGTGGTGAAGATGGGAACTACTGTCGCCACAAATGCACTGCTAGAAAGTAAAGGCGATCGCACTGTCTTAGTTGTGACAAAAGGCTTTCGGGATGCCTTACGCATCGGCTACCAAAATCGCCCCAACATCTTCGCACGGCAAATCGTTTTACCAGAAATGCTGTACGAAAGAGTCGTTGAAGTAGAAGAGCGCTACAGCGCCCAAGGCGAAGAACTCATTTCTGTTAATCCAGCCTACACTTTAGAATTGCAAGCAGCTTACGATGCCGGGATTCGTTCCTGCGCGATCGTTTTCATGCATGGCTACCGCTATCCTCAACACGAACAACAAGTTGCAGCCGTAGCCCGAAAAATCGGTTTCACTCAGATTTCAGTTTCCCACGAAGTCAGCCCCTTGATGAAACTCGTCAGTCGAGGCGACACTACCGTAGTTGATGCCTATTTATCTCCCATTTTGCGTAGGTACGTGGATCGGGTGGCGAGTCAGTTGGGAGGAATCGGGAGTTGGGAGTCAGGAGTCGGGAGTCGGGAAGAAGGGGACAAGGGAGACAAGGGGGACAAGTTGCAAGTCGCAAGTCGCAAGTCGCAATTTCGCACACTCAACCAACAACTGTCAACTAACAACCAACAACTCACCCTCGACACCCGACACCCGAGACCCGATTTCCCCAAGTTAATGTTCATGCAATCCAATGGTGGGTTAGCAGATGCTCAAAGGTTTCAGGGGAAAGATAGCATTCTCTCGGGACCTGCGGGAGGGATTGTCGGGGCAGTGCAGACAAGTTTGATGGCGGGGTTCGATAAGATTATCAGCTTCGATATGGGTGGAACTTCTACGGATGTTGCCCACTACGCAGGCGAATACGAACGGACGTTAGAAACAGAAGTGGCAGGAGTGCGACTGCGAACGCCGATGATGGCAATTCATACGGTGGCAGCAGGTGGCGGTTCGATCGCCCAATTTGACGGGGCGCGCTATCGCGTCGGACCCGAATCAGCAGGGGCAACCCCAGGACCCGCTTGTTATCGTCAAGGAGGACCGCTGACGGTAACGGACTGCAACATTATGGTAGGCAAGTTGCAGCCAGACTTGTTTCCCAAGGTATTTGGAGCAAGTGGAGATTTACCTTTAGATGCAGAAGTGGTGCAGCGTAAGTTTACAGAATTAGCAGCAGCAATTGGGGATGGGCGATCGCCCGAACGAGTCGCAACCGGATTTTTAGCGATCGCTGTGGAAAAAATGGCGAATGCGATTAAGAAGATCTCTCTTCAGCGCGGTTATGACGTGTCGGAATACACTCTCTGCTGTTTTGGCGGCGCAGGCGGACAACATGCTTGTTTAATTGCCGATGCTTTAGGAATGCAGCAGATTTTTATCCATCCCTATGCTGGGGTGCTGTCGGCTTACGGTATGGGTTTGGCAGACGAACGGGCGTTGCGAGAACGAGCTGTAGAGCAGGTTTTAGCTGTGGATTTGGTGGCTGAATTAGAGGAAATTTTAACCCAGTTAGAGTTAGAAACAAAAGCAGAACTAGACCTTACAGATAGGGATATCCGCGTTGCAGATCGGGTTGAAGTGATGCAGCGAGCGCATTTGCGTTACGAGGGGACAGATTCGCCTTTAGTAGTCCGATATGAAGATATAGCAGGAATGCGGCAGCAGTTTGAGGCAACGCACCGTCAACTGTACGGGTTTATTGCTGCGGATCGACGGTTAATTGTCGAGGCGGTGGCGGTGGAGGCAATCTTAACAACAGAGGTAGCTACAGAACCAGTGTTAGCACGGCGTGACGATGCACCTCCCGTACCAGTAAAGACAGTAAAAATGTATACGGCTGAAGCGTGGCACGACACACCTGTATATAGAAGAGAAGACTTACAACCAGGAGATTGTATTTTCAGTCCGGCGATCGTTGCGGAAGCCACGGGGACGAATATCGTCGAACCTGGCTGGCAAGCCGAAGTGACCGAGAGAAATCATTTGGTGTTGAGAAAGCAGGAGTCGCAAGTCGTAGGGGCGGGTTTAGCAGATAGATTGTCAGGCTCAACCGCAAATCCTCGTGCAAAACCCGCCCGTACAGGGGAGTCGGGAGTCGGGAAGCAGGACAAAGGAGATTTAATTCCGAATTCCGTATTCCGTATTCCGAATTCTCCCGATCCGGTCATGTTGGAAATTTTCAATAATTTATTTCGGGCGATCGCGGAACAGATGGGTATAACGCTGCAAAATACAAGTTCTTCGGTCAATATCAAAGAAAGGTTGGATTTTTCCTGCGCCATTTTCGATTCTCGCGGACAGTTGGTGGCAAACGCACCTCACATTCCGGTTCATTTGGGTTCCATGAGTGAAAGCGTGACGGCGTTGATTGCCCAAAAGGGTAGTAGCTTGCAACCTGGTGATGTCTACGTATCGAATAATCCCTACAATGGCGGGACTCACCTACCCGATATTACTGTCATTACTCCCGTCTGGGCGGGTTTTGCACGAGGATTTTCGGTTGAGGCTGACAATTTATTGGCTAAACCCGCCCCTACGACTCCCGACTCCCCCGTACGGGCGGGTTTTGCACGAGGATTTTCGGTTGAGGCTGACAATTTATTGGCTAAACCCGCCCCTACACCCATCTTCTACGTTGCTTCCAGAGGACACCATGCCGATATTGGCGGGATTACTCCTGGTTCGATGCCACCCAACAGCACGACTGTGGAACAGGAAGGGGTATTAATTGATAATTTTCTGCTGGTATCTCAAGGAGAATTTTGCGAACCGGAGTTAATGCAACTCCTGTGCGGTGGCGCGTATCCCGTTCGCAACCCAGTGCAAAATCTTGCCGATCTCAAAGCCCAAATTGCCGCAAACGAGCGCGGCGTGCAAGAACTTCACAAAATGGTAGAACACTACAGCTTGGAAACAGTCCAAGCCTACATGGGTTTTGTCCAAAATAATGCTGCTGAGTCGGTGCGAAAAGCGATCGAAGGACTCAACAGTGGAGAGTTCGCTTACCAACTGGACAACGGTAGTGTCATTCAAGTGGCGATCGCGATCGATAAATCTACCCGTAGCGCTCGAATCGATTTTACTGGCACTTCGCCCCAATTAGAAACCAATTTTAATGCTCCGGCTGCGGTGTGCAAAGCTGCGGTGTTGTATGTCTTCCGCACGCTGGTAGATGATGATATTCCGCTGAATGCTGGCTGTCTCGAACCTTTGGAAATTATTATCCCTGAAGGTTGTATGTTGAATCCCCGCTATCCGGCGGCGGTGGTAGCGGGAAATGTCGAGACTTCCCAAGCGATTACCGATGCTTTATATGGTGCTTTGGGTGTGATGGCAGCGGCACAAAGTACGATGAATAATTTTACTTTTGGTAGCGATCGCCATCAATATTACGAGACGATCTGCGGTGGTTCGGGTGCGGGTGCAGATTTTGACGGTACGGATGCGGTACACACTCACATGACAAATTCCCGTCTTACCGATCCTGAAGTCTTAGAATGGCGATTTCCCGTCTTGTTAGACAGTTTTAGCATTCGTCCCCACAGTGGCGGTGAGGGCTTGCATCGCGGTGGGAGTGGTGTAATTCGCTGCCTTCAGTTTCGCGAACCAATGACAGCTGCAATTCTCTCTGGACGTAGGGTTGTACCTCCCTTTGGCTTGCATGGTGGTAAGCCTGGGAAAGTAGGGAGAAATTATATTCAACGCCAAGATGGTACTGTAGAGGAATTAGGTAGTACGGCGATCGCCCAGATGCAGCCTGGAGATATTTTTGTCATTGAAACACCGGGTGGTGGCGGTTTTGGTGCTGCTGAGAGTCTTTAGGCGATCTCCAAAATTCCCTAAATACAGCTACCACGCTATCTAGATCTCAACCACTGACAAAAGTAAGATTTAAAGTCAAATTTACGTAATTCGTAATCTGTAAATAGATTGATGGCTGCTTACTTAATCGTCAAGATAATTAAACATTAATAGGTAAAGAAAATTTAAGTAGGCACAATCTTTTACTCATGTCTGAAGAATTTAAGCAAGGCGATAAAGTTGAGTGGAAAACCTCTCAAGGTAAAACTACTGGTGAAGTCGAAAAGAAACTTACTTCTCCTACAGAAATCAAAGGACACCACGTTGCTGCATCGAAAGATAATCCTGAGTATTTGGTAAAAAGCGAAAAGTCTGGAAAAGAAGCAGCGCACAAACCAGATGCTTTAGAAAAAGTAGAGGAGTAGAATTGAGTTATGAGTCAAGATGTCAAATCTGCGATCGCAGAGTTTCATCAAGTCGTGAATATGACTCCTAAAGAGCTTGACTCTTGGTTAGAAACTGAGGAGTCACAAGCGGTAGGACAAAAAAAGGACGACGACGAGTCAACCGGACATAAATCTGGACGACGAATTATCGAACTACTGCAAAAAAAAGAAGATGAATATACTGATGACGATATTTCTCATATGAAGAAAGTCATTAGTTACGTTCACCGTCATAGCGCTCAAAAGCCATCACACGATATTGAGACTTCACGCTGGTGTTATTCGCTAAAAAATTGGGGACACGATCCACTGAAGAAGTAATGTATATGATAGGGTGCGTTAATAACACACCCTATTTTTAATTAATTCAGAATTGCTATATATTAGCACGACAATGAAAAACTTATTTAAGCATTTGCAGACAGAAAGGGAATATTTTCAGCCAAAGCATCCTTAACGATCGCTCCTTGTTTGTTTGCCCAATATTGACTTAAAAAATGAATTTGTCTCAAACCGACAACTAAATTCAACCCAGGTACAAATATCCACCAAACAGTTAGCGGTTCCTTCATTCCTGCTTCCCGATATAGTGCATTCACAGTTTTATACAGCTTGAACTGCACGATATAAATCCAAACCACCCCCAGCAGTGAAAACCAGCCGAACCAATCTGGTACGTCAGGATCGTAAATCCGTAACAATTGGGGAATGACAACCCCAAGTACAAAAGGTGCTAAACACAGCGTCCCAGACCAGCCATAACCGTTGTAGCGGCGTAATTCCTCTTGGATAATCCATTTATACCAGCCGTAGTACAGCATTAGAGTAGCGACAGATAGCAAAATAACACGCCAAAGAGGACGGGGCTTACCTACGAATTGGTCAGACATATGAAAGTAGAAGCTTTTCTTTACATTACTTCATAATAACTGGAATCAGGGAACTCAAAGCCCACTTTTTAAGGGGGTTGGGGGATCTTCCCAGATCTTCGATCGCGCTTCCGAGATGTATTGTGTTGCAACCGAAAATATACTGAATGCATCCCTTCAATAGAGATCCGCTAACTCAGATTTTCCGTGATAATTACGGTTGGTCTCATCGTAGGCTAGCAGTATTACTATCTATCAACAGGACGACCAGCCCCGCTTATTTGCTATCAACTCGGTCGTGCTAGCAACCACTCGCAACATGAATTCCCAGTAAATTCAAGGTTTTGAGTGCTTTTGTCTTAGGAGTTCGATCGAATAAAGTAAGGTGTTTCCCGCACTCTACGAAGCACGACGCACGAAAGGTAAAAGGTCTTGTAGAATATCTTCGGCAAAATGCTCTTGAGGATAATGCCCCGCTTTTTCAAGTTTGACAATCTCGGCTTGGGGTAGGTTGCTGGCGAATTTCTGGGCGATTTCCACAGGAAGCCAAGGATCGTTTACACCCCAGACAATTAAAAGTGGCTTCTTCCAGTCTTGAAAACCATCAGCAATTTCTGTCATGGACGGCGACATTTTCAGATTACGTACCGTCGTCATCAGCGATCGCCCCGCTTTTGAACTTTTCAAAAAAGGCTTGCGAAATACGTCTAAATCTGCTTCTGAAATCTGATAACGGCTACCACCTTCTAGAGTACGATCCACCAACAAAGGATCTTGCGTCGCCATATCTCCCGCCAAAGGTAGTCCCCACTGTTGCATCTGCCACGGTAGTTTAGCAGCCGTAGTCAAAGGAGTATTGAGAATGGCAATATTTTCAACGCGATCGCTATGGTGTAAAGCATACTGCAACCCTACCGAACCCAAAAATCCTTGCACGACCAAACAAAAGCGATCGATCTCCAAAGCTTGAATAAAGTCATCTAATGCCTTGACAAAAGCATCGGGAGTATAATTAAAATCCCGCGCTTGAGGTTTCGCTGACGAACCAAAACCAATCAAATCGGGGGCGATCGCCCTAGTTCCCTGACTCCCCAAAGCAGGCATAACGTGTCGCCAACCGTAGCTATGGGAAGGTAGACCATGTAACAGCACCACTGGCAGCAGATCGCTCATTCCAATGGGGGCAACCTCGCGGTAAAACCATTCTAGGGAACCAACATTAATTTGATGTTCTGCGATGGACACGACACTTTATTGGTAATAGGTAAGTCGTAAGTCGTAAGTCGTAAGTCGGGAGTGGCTGGTGGCTGGTGGCTAGTAGTAGATAGGGTGTGGGGTGTGGGGTGTGGGGTGTAGTGGATTGTTAACTGGTCACTGATAACTGGTCACTGATAACTGCTCCCTGCTCCCTGCTCTCTGCTCCCTGATAACTGACAACTGACAACTCTTAACCAGAAGATAATATCATTTTGCGGATCGCTTGTGCGGTGGCGGGCGCGAGTAAAACACCGTTACGATAGTGCCCTGTCGCTAAGAGAATATTGCTAAATCCTGATAGATAGTCAATTATGGGGGCGGAACGACCTTCAGGACGGGGACGTAAACCAGACCAGGTTTTGATAATATTCGCTGTCGCTAAAGCAGGACAAAAAGCGATCGCCTGTTGCATGACTGCCTCTAACAAGGCTGGTGCTGCCTCGATTTCTCGTCCAATGGCAGGAAATTCTACCGTTGCTCCTACCCAATATTCCGTTGCTGGTTGACCCCCATTTAAGGGAACGATATGCACGTCGTTACCCGTAATGACGGGTTGAAAATCTGGACTACCTAAAGGGCGATCGAGCTTGAGGTGAATAGCTTGACCTAGTACGGGTACGATATCAAATTTTAGTTGAGGTGAAGTTTCTGTTGGCAGAGATGGCAAAGATCCTAATCCAGCCGATACCACTAGCCAATCGACATTCAAATGGGATCGCTCTCCAGAAATTGTTATTTGTCTGATGCGGCGATCGCCTATACCACTTTCAGCATCGCTGGAAGCCGAACTGAAATTATATTCCTCTATCTGTGTTCCAAAGAAAAATTTGACACCATTGCGTTTTGCCCCTTCAACTAAAGCCAAAGTTAAACTCACCGGATCGACTTGCCGATCTTGGGGCGAGTAAATTGCCCAGGTCGAGGGATTGCAGTTAATTTGCGGACAATAGGACTTGACTTTTACTTCATCCCAAATTTCTAAAGCCAAGCCTTGAGAGGCGCGCGTCGCGACGAGTTTCTCCCAAGATCCGAGTTCTGCTGCCAAGCACAACATCAAAATTCCCTGCCGATTCAAAGGGATATGATGCCCTGTCAGTGCCTCTAATTCTGGAATGAGGGTGTCGTAGCGTTGGATACTTGCCTGTCGCAACTGCCACGCTCTACCCTTAGTTTTATGGCTGATAACACCCATCAAAACGCCCAAAGCCGCTTTTGTTGCCGCTTGCGCTGGCAATTGGCGATCGAGGACAGCAACCTGTAACCCTGGAACTTGGCTCAGTTCGTAGGCGATCGCTGCCCCCACTACACCGCACCCGATAATTACTACTTGAGTCATTTTTATTGCTAGTAGTTGACAGTTAACCGTCAACCGTCAACCGTCAACTATCAACTGTCAACCTTCAACCTTCACTAGCTTGAGGCAGCAACTGAAGAAAGCTGTCGATGTCTGCTACGGCTTCTCTGGCGTTGAGCAAGACTTTTTTCGCATCGCCTTGTTGAGCTGCTTGATCGACCGCTACTAGGTCGTTAAAGAAGTTTCGCGTAATCTGCTTTGCTTTAGATTGATCTTGTGGCAACAGATTGCGCGTCATGTAGTTCATGGTCAATCGCAGTTCTCCTAAAGGTCCGTGGACGAAATTACCGACATCGATCCAATCTTTTCTTTGTACTAAAGACGGAATTTCTCGGCTGGCGCGATCGCGCAAGCTTTGAATATCGGGAATGTACTGCTGGATCTGCTGAATTTGAGCCGAGCTGTAAGTTGGGGGTACTGTGGCAGTGCTGGGACTGCTACAGCCGATCAGAAATGTTGCCAAAATTACCAAAATTAGGGATAAGAACGATCGATGGCGCAACATAGAATCAATTGCTTGTAACTGCTACTAATCAGTGTCATTTTAGATCGCTAATGGTAACAATCAATCCTAGCTATGGGAATGAATTCAAAGATTTTATATTTCAGGCAGAAGGCGAGAGGTGAGAGGTGAAAGGCAGTCAATCCGAGCTGGAGGGGCGTTGACTTAGCTGTATTGCCAGCCCTGCCATGCAGCGCCAAGAATCTGACTGTCATCTTTGCTGGTTCTCGTAGCGGCATCTAGTTGCCATTGGCTCCAGGGTCGCCAATTCCAGTAAGGTGAAGAGCGTGAATTTTGTTTTGCCGGAGAGCATGACTAGTAAAAAATAATTAGAAATTATGTCAATTGCAGTCAATTGTACTTTTTAATAAAGTCGTGTTGAGTGCAGCCAAGTAGCTTTTTGTGCCGAGAATCAAAAAATCTGCGATCGCAGTATACGACTCAGCTTTAACTTTTAAAATCTACGTAGTATGCGTTAGCCTTTGGTGTAACGCATCACCCTAAGTTTTTGGTGCGTTAGCATGATTGCGTAACGCACCCTACGCATACTGAGTTTTTTTCAATAACAAAACCAGATGCCTATATAACCTTCGCTGTAAATAAATCTTGGTATTTTTTATTAGTACTTTTCTATAATTACTATAGAATATATCTATAGTAAAGATTAATTTTTTGCGCCCATAATTTGATAGATTTCCTAATCGTTGGGTCTGTTGTTTGCTAGATTTTTTGCAAGTTATTTTATTTTAATTTTGCAGATTTCCACGTCAAAGCGAAATTAGGTCGTGCGACTACAAACGCAGCAAGCATAGAGGTTTACTATGCTGATTTTTCCTGTTTCTTCAGGAAGAAACCAGCAGATAATTTTGATTGAGGTACGATGATGACTCGAAAAAATGGGTTTGTGGGACGACGCAATTTGCTCAAATTGGTGGGTGTAGGAGGAGCTAGCATAGCTGCTACTAGTGTTGTTAGTAGTTCGTGGGGCGCACAATCTGCTATAGCACAGCCTGCAAAAATTGAAGACAAGCCTCAGCCAGTCAGTCCAGATAATGCTCTCAAAAGATTACTGGAGGGCAACCAACGGTTTATGAAAGAGAAGCGTCAAACTCCTAATCAATCACGATTGCGCTTGCAAGAGGTTGCCGCAGCTCAATATCCTTTCGCTTCTATTTTGGGCTGTGCTGATTCGCGAGTTCCAGCAGAAATTGTTTTCGATCAGGGGCTAGGAGATTTGTTTGTCGTTCGGCTTGCTGGCAATGTTGTCAGCCCTACAGCTACAGGCAGCCTAGAATTTGCTACATCGGTTTTAGGTTCCCAATTGATTATAGTTTTAGGACACGAAAGATGTGGTGCAGTACAAGCAGCACTCAAAAGCGATCTGCTTCCTGGTAGAATTGGCACTTTTGTTGAGGATATTAAACCAGCTTTAAATGGGATTAAAGCTCAATCAAATGATGCAGTTAATGATGCTGTTGTAGCTAACGTTCGATATCAAGTTGGACTATTGCAGGAGAGTTCTTCAATACTAACTCAACTAATCAAAGAGGGGAAATTAAAAATCGTAGGTGGTCGTTATGACTTAGATACTGGTGCAGTTACCCTGATTGCTTAAATGAGCGAGGGAGCGATCGCCTACTTGATTTTTGACATAAGTTTCTACAGGGATAGAGATGTTGATTCAGAAATGGCGATCGCTCTCAGTAACATCATTTATAGGAAGTTTCATGAAGGGCAAGATTTAGCTGTATATTTAGTAACAAGCGCTCTCCGAATAATCGCTTTATAACTGCAACGAAACTGTTTGCTATTCGTGAATTGTTTATGATAACCGTAAAATAATATACTTAACTTTAAATATCGCTCTGAAATAACTGTAATTAAACCCAACTACTATTGAACTGAGTTATATATTATATCTAAATAGGAGTATAACTACTAACATTTATATTGTGACTATGTAGAAATATTAAAAAATTCTTTAATTAAGTATACTGCGAAAATAATTATGGTAGAAATTTACGCATTACTATGCGTTAAACCTTTATGATTCATCCAGACACAGAGCTACGTCTTGTCAATGAAATTATTGGTTACGGTGTATTTGCTACAAGATTTATTCCTCAAGGAACGATAACTTGGGTAGTCGATGAACTCGATCGAAAAATTGACGAGGCTTGTGTATTGTCCCTAGATCGACTTCAGCAAAATCACATTTTCAAATACTCTTTTCGTGACAGAAACGGTGACTACATCTTGTGTTGGGATATTGGTAGATATATGAATCACAGTTTCCGGGCTAATTGTATATCTACAGCTTATGATTTTGAAATAGCTGTTAGAGACATTTATCCTGATGAAGAACTAACCGACGACTATGCATGTTTTAATTTAGACGAACCTTTTGAATGCTTTCCAGAACCAGGGTTTGCTAAAACCAAAGTCATGCCTGACGATTTCTTGCTTTTGTATCCAGAGTGGGATAGGAAAGTTGCTGATGCAATGAACTACTTCAATCAAGTTGAACAGCCATTGAAGCAGTTTATTTCAAGTAAGTTTATCGATAAAGTGAATGCGGTTGCTGCCGGAAAAGAAAGACTTGACTCCATGCTGAATTGCTATTACCAGCGTCACCAGAAGCTCATAACTGCATAGAAATCATCAATCTATTAAGTTGTTTTCTATGTTGCAAAAAAATCTCAAAATCCTACTTTATAGTAGTAATATTTGGTACTTAGGCGAAGGAATGTTTGCTCCAATTTTTGGTTTATTTACTCAAAAAATTGGAGGTAACATTCTTGATATTAGCGGAATTTGGGCTGCATATCTGGTTGCTACAGGAATTTTTACTATCCTAGTTGGAAAGCTATCAGACCGGAATATAAGCAAAGCCAAACTCATGATAATTGGCTATGCTTTAAATGCCATTTTCACATTCTGCTATCTATTCGCATCTTCTCAACTAAGTTTGTTTGTCGTTCAAATAGGGTTGGGAATTGCTTCTGCTTTAGCAACTCCTACTTGGAATGCTTTGTATGCACAATATGAAGATCGAGGAAATGCAGGGCAAATTTGGGGCATGGCTGACGGACAATCAAAAGTCATGACTGGTCTTGCTGTAGTTCTTGGGGGAGTTATTGTTAATTGGTTGTCTTTCAATGCTTTATTTATCACAATGGGAACAATTCAAGTTATTGCTACCTTGTATTCCATTCAACTGTTAAAGCAACAGAGACGTGCAGCAACAACTACTGATAAAAAGCATTTGCTAAGAAGACATCAAATAAATTCAAGCAATTGACAAAAGCAAAAATGGTAAATTGCGAGATAACTAAAACTCAAACCACACGCCATAAATTGCCCAAATTGCCATTGCCCGCAAATAATAGCTAGCCCGAAAAGTACCAACAGATGTAATTGCTTCTGGAGTACGGAACTGCAAACCATTTTCATAGATTTGATTGACAACTGTTTCTGTTAATTGCAGTGCCTCAGCTTTCATTCCCATTTGCAAGAGAAAAGCCGCCAATCCGAAATTAATTCCCGTCCATACTTCTAATGGATGGGTAGCATTAGGATTTTCAGGAGAACCATTCAGGGTTAAACCATTCGCTGCCCCAAATTTTCCCTGATGAAATTTCAAGAAGCAAGCATCGTATATAGTTTTGAGTGCAGACACAGTACATTCTTGCGGCACAATGTCAGGTAATTTTAATAAACGGGCGTAAAATTGTCCGCAGAGTTGATCTGCCATCACGACATCAGAACCGCTACCGCTATCTAAGCGATAATATTGTCCGTTCCAAAGTTTTTCTTGGTAGATTGGACGCGATCGCATCAACCAAGATTGATATGTATTTATTGTCTCTTGTAGAGACTTTACATGTAATGTCTCTACAGAATTGAGTAAAATTTTACCAATGGCGATCGCCGCTTCTAAAGCCGCCAACCACAATCCGCCACAATAAGCACTGACTCCTTGCAACTTCCAATCATCAAAAGTTTGATCTGGCGCACCAGAATTTTCAGGAATTCCATCGCCATCTATATCGAAAGTTTTCAAGTAGTTGAGAGCTTGAACGATCGCCTCCCAACACTCTGCTAAAAACTCTACATCAGCTGCCCCTGTCAGTAAATAATCTCGGTACACTTGCAAAACAAAATCGCTGGGTAAATCCTTCCACAAATTGCAATCTTGATATGCCGTGTAATTTGTTTTTTCCCAGACGTGTTCGTTGGGTGCGCCTAAATCGTGAGGTGTTGCACCAGCAACTTTACGCGGTGCGAGGGGCATTTCTGCCCCGATGGTCAGGTAATATCCAATCAGACGACGATTGTTGTCGCTAGCAGGAATCGCCCGTGCAAAAGCACGCATCACAGCCTTTTCTAACTCTGGAAATAATATTAATAGAGCAAACGAACCGTAAAGCCGCACGTCAAGGCTTTCGTACCAGCGATAATCAATACATTCTAAGATGGCAAACTGACCGAAAGGATCGCGTTGAGTCGCCGCACTCCACAGCGTCCCGCCACTGGTAAGATCGTAGAGTTCGTTAAACAATGCCATTTTGAACCAATCGGGCAGATCGGTTTTGTCTAGAATTGGTTGCTGCCAAGCTTGAATTTGAGATTGCCAAGTTTGATATGCTTGTAAAGCTGTACGCGCGATCGCCCAAGCATTTTTACCCGTGCGATCGAAAAAATCTGTATAGCGACGATAATATTTGACCCCAGCAGCAAATTCTGTAACGGGAAAATCCCAAGTTAAGACAAAGGGAATCGTACGAGTTTCTCCTGGTTGCAGTGTAAAACGAATTGCGATCGCACCTGCAATTTGTTCTCCCTCTATAGCTGGTGTCTCATCTTGTAAGTTAGGTAAAGCACCTGATTGGGCAAAACTTGTCCATATGTCTTCCCCCGTACCGATGGGATTCCAACGGGTGTGATGAAAGACTTCTACACCAGGCTGTTTTGCTGTAGCAATGCACCACTGTCCGTCCCCTTCTTCTGCATCCTCGCTATTATCTCGCCCTAATACGCATCCGACAGACTCGGAATCTTCCAGCAACCGATTAAAATTTCCCTGACTTTCTCCCCAGCGCGATTTATATTCATACACTGGGCTACCATCATCTCTAATTTTTACTTCAGAAGATTTACTAGCATTGGTAAACCACCCCGTCATATTCTGCCAGGACAGCATAATACTCAGAGTTATAGGGGCATTAGTAGGATTATGGGCAGTCCAGACAAATACACCCACTGGATAGCTGCTTTCTTGATAGTTATTTGCCCAAATTGGCGACAACTGTTCGCAGGTTAACTGAGATTGAAACACACCCTCATACACAAACCAGCTACGAGGATACAACGCATGATACGTGCCTGTGTGGGCGTTTTGTTCGCCCCTACATGGATACCACTGCCAATTCTGCAATCCATCTTCAGGTGCTTCCGTACACAAAGCGTAAGCCTGAGAGTGAGATGCACTCTGTTCAAACACGCTTTCAAACACGCTAAACTGACAAGCAGGCATCGGCTGAAAAATATGCTCGCCGCCGTCCACCTGCCACAAGTTAAAATCACCCCTAGAAGACCGACCGATACAACCCGCACCAAAGCCTCCTAAAGGCATACCGTGCCAGGGACCATCATCTAAATTACTTGCGGTACGGACAATATAGGGCTTGTCCCAGCCCAGACCGATAGGACGCTGCCAGGTACAGTTAGGAATGTTCATCATTAAGGTGCTGAATTGCATCCCATAGATTTTACTCTTAGATTTGGTAGTTGGTTGACAGTTGACAGTTGACAGTTAACTGTCAACTCTATAATCCGGCGTACCATTCGTAGCCTTGGTCTTCCCAGTAGCCTTTGACAGGTAGGAGGCGATCGCTAAGGATAATATTGGTGACCCATTTACTTTGCTTGTAACCTAGTTTGATTGGCGAGGCGAGACGTAAAGGCGCACCGTTATCTATCGGTAAAGGTTGCCCGTTTTTCTGATATGCCATCAACGTTTGTGGGTGCATACACGAAGCTAAATCCCAGCTTTCGTAGTAGCCATCAGCGGATTTAAAATAAACGTATTTTGCCTCGGGTTTAGGTTGGGCAAGATTAATAATATCTCGCAATCGAACTCCACCCCACTGCACGATCGCTGCCCATCCTTCCACGCAGACGTGACGAATCACCATTGAGGCGAGGGGCATTTGCTGAATTTCTGTCATGCTGAGGCTGAGGAATTTATTAACTGTACCATCGACAACCAGACGAAATTTGGTTGAATCGATTTTTGGCGTAAAGTTAAATGAGTTAACAATTAATGCTTCTGGTTCAATCTCGCTAATTGGAAATTCCGGTGCGAGTTTTTCAGGATTAAAAATTAAAGTTTCAACTTTTTGGTTCAATGGTTCGGAAACTTTACCGACTATATCTTCAAATAAAGGCGTGCCACATCCACCTAATAATAAACTGACGCTGGAAAGCCCAGAAAGTTTTAAAAAGTGACGACGTAGTAGTTTCTGTTGGGGGATTTGAATCTGATTCATATTATTATAGGTAGACTTACCAAAACATCGATTCTAAAAGGCGATCGCCACCGACTTTTCGTCCTAGTAAGGCGTGAATTGTGGCAAAGATAATCACGATTGGTACTGTAGTAAAGTGAACGATGCGCAACGCTTGCCAATCGCCAAAACAATCGACAATCCAGGAAAATTGAGCGGGTTTGTACATTCCCAGACCGCTAAATATAGCAAGTAATAAAATGGGAACGATCGCCGTATAAGCGATCCGATGCCATGCATAAGCACGACGCTTTTGGTTTTGACTCAATTTCAATGCTTTGATGTCTTTATCGCTGACAAATCGATGCTTCCAACGCCGAGTAACGAGGATGTAAACACCGTAAAAAACCAAGTTAAGCGAAAACAGCCACATTGCCGCAAAGTGCCAGTGTCTACCACCAGCCAGCCATCCTCCAAGAGTAAAAATTGGTGGAATATGCCAGCCAGCGCGCCCACCAAATACGGGGTTAGCATTGTAGATTTGCAGTCCGCTGGTCAGCATGATAAACAAGCTAACGATGTTTACCCAATGAAAAATTTTTGCTGCAATAGCTTGCCTGGGAAGTCGAGACAGAGATTTCATGTCAGTTATCAGTTATCAGTTATCAGTTATCAGCGATCGGTTATCAGCGATCGGTTATCAGCGATCGGTTATCAGCGATCGGTTAACCGTCAACCGTCAACCGTCAACCGTCAACTACCAACTACCAACTACCAACTACCAACTAGCCATTAAATATTATGACCCTTCATCTACCAACAGATTTTATTAGCTCGGGCTGCGTTGCTGGTGACTCACCTGTTAGTTATTGGTATGAAGGTTATTGTCCCCAAACGGGCAATTTATTGAGACTACCTCGCACTCCTTTAGTAGAAGCGATCGCCAATGGGTTAATGCAACAGCTGGCTACAGATGTGGCATATTCCCGTGAGGGGAAAATGTATGGCGTGTTGCTTGTCGAGACTGCTGCGGGGGAACGCCGAGTGCTGAAAGCATTTTCTGGGCTTTTGCATGGTCGTAGCACGGTTGCAGGTTGGGTGGGGGCGATTGAGGGAAAAGAGCTGGCTTTAGAAGAAGCGCGTACCCTGGATATGTTAGCAGCTATGAAGCAAGAGCTAATTGCCTTGCAACAAATTCCAGAGCGACAAAAGTATGCAGCGTTAGTGCAGGAGTTTGAAACCCACTGGCAGCAACTTACAATCCTACATCGCGATCGCAAGCAACAGCGACAATCTCAGCGCCAAGTATACCAAAATACCTTTACGGGCGATACTTTGGTGGAGGCATTAGCGCAACTGGATGAACAAAGTCGTCAGGATGGGATCGATCGCAAGCTGTTTAAGCGTCAACGAGATGCTTTGTTACAACCACTCCAACAGGATATCGAGCAAGCAGATAAGAGAACGCACGAGTTGAAACAACAGCGGAAAAGTTTATCTAGGCAGCTGCAAGCACTGATGCACGCTAGCTACAAATTGAGCAATTTTGCAGGGGAGTCTTTACCACTACAGCAGTTGATGGCGGGTTCGCTACCTACTGGGACTGGGGCTTGTTGTGCGCCAAAGTTGTTGCATTATGCAGCAACCCATGATTTGAAGCCACTGGCAATGGCAGAGTTTTGGTGGGGAGCGCCTTCAACTAAGGGCGAGAAAGTGCAGGGAGAGTTCTATGGAGCCTGTGCGGAGCGTTGTCAGCCGTTGATGGGGTTTTTGTTGTCGGGTTTACAGCATCGATCCCCCCAACTTCCCTTACCGAAGGAGGGAATTAGATCCCCCCAACCCGCCTTACAAAGGGGGGCAATCAGATCCCCCCAACCCGCCTTAAGAAGGGGGGCAATCAGATCCCCCCAACCCGCCTTAAGAAGGGGGGCTAAGAGCAGCTTTGTTTCCCCCTTTTCAAGGGGGACTAAGGGGGATCTCCAAAATCTGTGCATCCAAACTAAGAAATCTATTCTTTATGAAGACGAGTGGCTGATTGCTATCAATAAACCGCCAGGACTGCTCTCCGTTCCCGGTCGTTGTAGCGATCGCTACGATAGCGTTTTGTCTCGCTTACGTTATTTGCTACCTGATGGGATGGCGATCGCAGCTTCACATCGCCTCGATCTAGAAACATCGGGTATTCTGCTCCTGACTCGCGATCGCGCCTCTTATCGTCATCTGAGCCAGCAATTTCAACAGCGGCGAGTGCGTAAAGTTTATGAAGCGGTACTTAGCGGATGCATAACGCCAGAAAGAGGTACGATTCAACTGCCACTTTGGGGAGATCCTAGCGATCGCCCTTATCAAAAAGTCGATGCACGGGGTAAGCCCAGCTTAACCCAATTCCAAGTCATAGCAAGATCGAAGGATTCTACACGAATTCAATTCTTCCCTTTAACAGGACGGACTCATCAGCTTAGGGTTCATGCTGCCGATCGCCAAGGGTTAGGAATACCTGTCTTGGGCGATCGATTGTACGGTTGTCGCGCCCAGGTAGAGCGTCTACACTTACACGCGAGAGAACTTTATTTTGAGCATCCATACTCAGGCAAAAGTATTTCTCTACAAGTAGAAACTCCATTTTGACAGTTATTCTGTATGATTCGACCGATCGCACCCGATGACACAACCGCACTGATTGCTTTAGCCGACGCAACCGGACTGTTCGAGTCGAACCAACTTGAGGAGCTTAGCGCAATGCTGTCCGATTACTTGGGTGGCAACAGCGATCGCGATCGCTTCTGGATCGTCGATGACGATAATGGACTGGTTGGGGTCGCTTATTGCGAGACGGAGCGAATGACCGATAGGACGTGGAACTTACAGTTGATTGCTATTCGACCGGATCGCCAAAGACAAGGACGTGGTACAGCCCTGCTACGCTATGTCGAACAAACGTTAGTAGAGCGTGGTGGGCGTATGCTACTGGTGGAAACGTCTGGTACGTCAGAATTCGAGCATACGCGAGCATTCTACCGTAAGTGCGGTTATGACGAGGAAGCGCGGATACGAGACTTTTATACAGAGGGCGCTGACAAGATCGTTTACCGCAAAGCCTTATCTGCTCAAGGGTAGTAAACTTGTACAGTGGTTTCCCTCACCCCTCGCTCCTCGCTCCTCGCTCCTTACTCTTCACCCTGCTAAATCCTAGTAGGACTGCAAGGACAATTGCTGCTACTACTGCAGTGATTGAAATGGCAGAATTATTTAAATACAAATGACGAACTGCGATCGCGACATACGCCCAAATAAATACTAGCGTAAAGGCAATATCTGCCCGTTGAAGGGCAACTACAGAGGCGATCGCTGCACCGATAAGCAGCATAATAACAGTCCATCCTACAGGACTTACGCCCCAACCATCCCAATTAGAGATATAAAGAGCAGAGGCAATATTAACAATCGTTGCTACAGAGATCCAACCTAAATAAATACTAAATGGTACGTGAACCAACCATTTAAATTTGCGCGATACTCTTTTGCCTATTTCTAATTGCAAGTAAGCTCCAATTAAGGGAATTAGAATTGCTAGCATTGCTATGACTGAAAGCCAAAATAGCTGTAGGGTGAAGAGATATACCCAAGCAATTTGAGCTAGACAAGCAATAATTAGTAAGACATTAACTTGATGCAGAGTTGAATTTTGGCGTTGTGCCGGAAGCATCTGATAAATACCATAGGCAATCAGTCCGAGATAAATCAATCCCCAAATGGCAAAGGCATAATTTGCAGGAGTAATTTGCACGCCTTGAAGAATGGTATTGGCAATTTCACCAATATTTAATCCTCGAACTGGAAAGAAATTTGATAGGGCATTAACGCTCAAAGTTGCCAGAATAGCAAGTAGCGTTGCTAAAGGTAGTAGAATTCCTCTTCCAGAACCTTGTGTGGATGCTTTCATAGATGTTTTCTCAAGCCTCGATCGCAGATGCACGCTCTTATACTGACTCTTTTATACTGGCTTTGTATCTGGAAAAGATTGCCCCTCTACGGTTGGATCGCTCGCTCCTGCTACGGGTTGAATATTCCAGTGCGTGCTATTAGCTGCTATATTAGCCACGATTGCTGCAACGACATCTGGTTGGGCAGATGAGACCAGCGTAGAAGGATAAACCGCTTTTCCCCACGTTGGATGAACGATCGCGGCACACTGACCGCTACGATCGATTGTATAGCCCAGGGTAGCGCCAACAACTTTCACATCGCTCAACCGTACTTGACCGGGAGGAGAAGTCATAGGGAAACCAGTGCGTGGGTCAAACATATCTGCTAAGTATCCCATTGTTCCCAGTTGGGCAATGATTTGGCTGCCAAATTCTAGAAATTGTTGCCGAAATTCGTTCTTATAGATTTCTGTCTCAACTGTCCGTTCCAAGAAAGCAAATTGACATAGTTGTAAAACTACAACCACAGATAAAACGGGCAACGACCAACTCGGTAAAAGCCGATTTAAATGAGTGCGAATGAATCTAGGAGCTGGGTGAACTGAGTATTGCAGCATTTAATCAATTAATATGCTTGCTGAATATCTTCTAGAGCTTTTTGTAAATCTGGTGCGTGCAGCCAACCAACAAAGCCTGCATACAAACATTCTCCGGTAGGAGAGGCAACAAAGACACAATCGATACCAAATAAGTTCTTGCAAGTGCGAATAGTAGCACCATTTGGCAGCGCGATCGCAATTTGGGCTTTAGCAAAATCGCGGCGATGTCCGTCTGTCATACCTGGTACTGCTTGCAACCGTTGTACGATATCGTCATAAACGATCGCCTCACCGAGATTAGCATCCATCCAAAAGTCTTGAATGACAGCGGCAACCGTAGGATAATTTCGCAAGACGGCATGGGCAAGTCCCGGCAAGCAGATAAACCGAGCATTTTGAAACTTGGTAGATTCTACCGGAACCGTGCCATCGCTACCACCATCAATATCTCCAGCAATGACTAATGTAGGAATTATAGAGGCGATCGCGGCTGCAATTGGCTTACGATTTTTTCCCAGATCGCCAGCAATCCCAATTCCCCAATTTAAAGGATCGATCGCCCGTGCCAAATCTGCACCACCGACTGGCGATGCAATCAAAACCAACGAGTGAATTCTAGACCACCACCCGGGATGGCGGTGCAACACTTCCAACCAGATCAAACCACCCATCGAATGACCGACAATCTTCAGCGGTACGTCTGAATATTTGGCAATCTGTTCGCTAGCCAGCTTTTCCACTGCCTGAATCAAAGGCTCAATTCTCACCCAAGTTTGAACGTAACCCAGACTCGGCGCAAAAACTGGAATTGTATCTGTAACCAACCGACGCGCCAGTAGCATCATGGCACGGTTATCATCTGCCCAGCCGTGCTGCACGAATAAAAGAAATGCCGGACTTATCAATCAAAAAATCCCCCATACAAACATATCTGTAAGGGCGGGTTCACCAAACAACTTCTTTACTGACAAATATTCTGGATAAACCCGCCCCTACTAACCACGGCTTGCTGAATAATTACAGCCTCCATCTCTGCTAGTTTAGCTCCCGCGATCGCGAGATTGTAGGGAAAAGGACGGGGACGAGGAATATAATCTCGCGGTTGCGTCGGACGATGGCGCAGAACGGCATTAACAATCGTGCAGGGTTCGGAATCTAGATTTATTGCACCGTGTAGCACGCCTGGGGGAATTTTAACAACTTGAGGCAGGCGATCGCTCAATGGAGTATAGCGATATTGCTTATTTTCTAAAGTTACGAGGGCTAAACGCCCTCTAACAACTAAAATCTGGTCTGTCTGAGATTTGTGAACGAAGAGATCGTCAATCGTGTGCGGCGGAATCTGTACCAACATTGTCTCGTGGCTCGACTGGGGAGTATAAAACTGAGCCATTCCCCCTTGAATTGAAGCTAGCGGATAGATCTCAATACCCCGGTGAGCAGCCATACCAAACCCGTTTAGACTAAGTGGTTCGCTCCTAATCTAACTCAACTTTCTGTAAAAAAGTGTTGCGCCAGCAACAGAATGTAACCAAGTATGGTATTGAAAGAAATATCAGGAGACAAGGGGGACAAGGGAGCAGAGGGGCAGAGGGGCAGAGGGAGCATTTCTAGCCACTAGCCACTAGCCACCCCCGACTCCCGATTCCTGTACGGGCGGGTTTTGAATGAAGATTTCCGGTTGAGGCTGTCAATCTATTTGCTAAACCCGCCCCTACGACTCCCGCTTAATTGGCAGAAAACGTCAAACTATCAGGGTGGGCGGGATCTCCTTGCATTGTCACCCCTCTCCGATTTGCTTGCAGGTGGCGCAGAATTTTATAAATTGCCTCAATTTGGTCTGTGGCTGCGGCTTTCTCGGCAATTTGTGCCAGAGGTAAAGGAGTTTTAGCCTCTTGCAGGACTTGCAAGACTTGTTTTTGCAAATCTAACACCACGGCGGCGGCTTTTTTCCCTGCTTCTACGCCTGGTTGGTGGTAGGCGTTAATATTCACTAGCGAACCATAAAAACCTACAGCTCGTTCGTAAAGGGCAATTAATGCGCCTACTGTGTGGGGGTTGACTTGGGGAATGGTGATGGTAATGGAATCGCGCTGTTTTTCATACAAGGCTTGGCGAGTTCCTTGGAGGAAGCCAGAGAGATAATCTCCAGCAGTTGCACCTGGATCGATTTCTGGCGAGGACCCCGAACGGTCTTCCAAGACTTCAATAAAGGTGGCAAAGAAGTTAGGTACACCTTCACGTAGTTGTTGCACGTAGGCATGTTGGTCGGTCGAACCTTTATTACCATAAACAGCGATTCCTTGGTGGACGATGTTACCGTCGAGGTCTTTTTCTTTACCCAAAGATTCCATCACTAATTGCTGCAAGTAACGAGAAAATAGTAAGAGGCTGTCTTTATAGGGCAGCACCACCATATCTTTTTCACCGCGTCCGTTCCCAGAGTAATACCACCCGAGGGCAAGTAGGGCGGCGGGATTGGTTTTGAGATCGGCAATGCGAGTCGCGACATCCATTTCTTTTGCGCCAGCCAGCATAGCGCGGATATCAATGCCCTGCAAAGCGGCTGGTAGCAAGCCGACAGCGGATAGTTCTGAAGTGCGTCCTCCCACCCAGTCAAACATGGGGAAAGTGGCTAGCCAGCCTTCTGATTTTGCCTGTCGATCGAGTTTGCTATCGGGAGTCGTGATGGCGATCGCATATTTGGTAAAGTCCAAATTATGTCCGGCATAAGCTGCTTTGAGTTCAATCGTACCGTTACGCGGTTCTGGCGTGCCTCCAGATTTGGAAATGACAATAACCAAAGTACTGTTGAGGCGATTTCTCACCCGCGTCAACACGCGATCGATCCCCGCCGGATCGGTGTTGTCAATAAAGTGAATCGCCAGGGGAGGAAAATCAGGAGCCAAAGCTTCAGCGACAAATTCGGGACCGAGTGCCGAGCCGCCAATCCCAATAGAGATAATATCAGTGTAGCGGGGTGCTTGGGGCGGATGAATTGCTCCGCTATGAATTTTTCGGGCAAAGGTTTCAATTTGGTCTACAGATGCAACAATCTCTTGTTTAATTTCTGGAGTTGGAGCCAGATCGGGATCGCGCAGCCAGTAATGTCCTACCATCCGATTTTCGTCAGGATTGGCGATCGCCCCTGCTTCTAAAGCCGCCATATCCGCAAATGCTTTTTCTAACTTGGGCTGCAACCCCTCTACAAATGCATCGTCAAATCGCATCCGACTGATATCTACATAAAATCCGAGTCCGGCGTGATAATAGAGCCAGTCTTGATAGCGTTGCCAAAGTGCCGCAGCATCCATAACAATTCTCTACTTACTGTTTGCGCTGATAACAAGTCTTAGTTTAAAGGAAGCTGTTGCTTGCGTTTTGCAGTCTTATATAGTTTTTAGTGTTGACTAGATAGCTGGCTGAGCGCGTATCCCTTTAGTTTGATTTCTGATTACTGTTGTCGGGAGTCGGGAATCGGGAGTCGCGAGTCGCGAGTCGGAAACAGAGTTTTTATAGAGTTGTGCTAACAGGGAAACTATCTAGGAATAACTGATATAAAGATGCGATCGCTACTGTCTTCTGTCCTCATTGGGTTAAAATCTTTTAGCACAAAAGCAAACATTCTCTAGGGTGGCGATTGGTTTAGCAACGCTTATGTTAGATTTAAATGCCCTGATGAACGACCCAACAATTATCGGTTGGGTTGCCTATATCTTGTTTCTGACAGTTTCTACAGCAATTTTTGCCCTGTTCAGCTTGGGGTTAAACTTGCAATGGGGTTTAACGGGGTTAATTAACTTTGGTTTGGTTGCTTTCATGACTTTGGGAGCATACACGACTGTATTATTAAGTATGTATGGCGTTCCCCTGATAGTAGCCACGCTAGCCGGAGCGTTAGTAGCGGCTCTACTAGGATGGTTAATTGGTTTATCAACACTAAGGTTGCGAGAAGACTACTTAGCAATTGTCACGATTGGGGTATCGGAACTCATTCGCTTAGTGGTCAACAATCAAGATTTGCCAACTCCTAATACTCCCACACCTGGGGCTTTTGGATTGCAGGGATATCCTCTACCATTAACAGATTTTAACCCCGACACGGTGATGAAATGGATAATGGTAGGGCTATTAACATTAGTTGTTGCTGCGTGTTACTGGAAACTTTGGAAATGGGTAGTCAAAAGTCAAAAGTCAAAAGTCAAAAGTCAAAAGTCGTTGATAGTTCGTTATCTGCCACTAGTTTTGCGAATAGTTGTCGGTATTATCGCAACGTTGTTAATTTTTGTTCCCTACGCATCTGGAGCTATTGGACTATACAACTTCACCGACTACGAAAAATCGGGATTGATGCTGATCTCAGTGTTAGTGTTAGCTTTTGTCGTGTGGCGTTTGGAAGTGTTAGCGCGATCGCCCTGGGGAAGAGTATTAAAAGCAATTCGCGAAGATGAGGAAGTTGCCCGCGCTTTAGGAAAAAACGTCTTTTGGTATAAATTGCAAGCGTTAATGTTAGGCGGGGCGATCGCTGGAATATCTGGTGCTTTGTATGCATGGCAGCAAACATCAGTTTACCCGAATGATTTTCAGCCGCAGACAACTTTCGATGCTTGGATTATGGTGATCTTAGGTGGTGCGGGTAACAACTTCGGTACGATCCTCGGTGCAGTTGTTTTCTTTGCTTACGACAGCGCCACCCGTTTTGTCTTACCCAAAATCGTACCCCTCGATGACGTGCGCCTGAGTGCGTTTCGGATTATGGTTATCGGCTTACTACTGATGATACTGATGATTTGGCGACCGCAAGGAATATTAGGCAAAAAAGAAGAATTGACACTTGGAAAATAAGTCAGTTATCAGTTGTCAGTGACTAGTGACTGGTGGCTAGTGACTAGATAAAGATTCTAGCCACCAGCTACTTACTAACTACCGACTACCAACTACCAACTACCAACTACCCATTACCTCAATGGAACCAAAAGACATCCAATCCCAACCAATGCCACTATTATCAGCTAGCGGTCTTACCAAAAGTTTTGGCGGGATTAAGGCTGTGGATAATGCAGATTTAGAAGTAGCGAAAGGAAGTATTACAGGATTAATTGGTCCCAATGGTGCGGGTAAGACAACTCTATTTAACTTACTGTCAAATTTTATTCGTCCCGATCGCGGCTGGGTAATTTTTGACGGCGCACCAGTGCAGCAATTGAGAACCTATCAAATTGCCCTACAGGGGATGGTACGCACGTTTCAAGTCGCGCGGACGCTGTCGCGACTAACAGTACTAGAAAATATGATGCTGGGGGCGCAAAAGCAAGATGGAGAGAACTTTTGGCGGTTGCAATTTCAACCTTGGGCGATCGCTAAAGAACAGCAAATATTACGAGAACAGGCGATAACGCTACTAGAGTCGGTGGGGTTGGCGCATATGGCACACGAGTATGCAGGGGCGCTATCGGGAGGACAGCGCAAGTTATTGGAAATGGCAAGGGCGTTAATGACGCAGCCCAAGTTAATTTTGTTAGATGAACCTGCGGCGGGGGTAAATCCCAAGTTGATCGAACAAATTTGCGATCGCATTCTGACTTGGAACCGCGAAGGCATGACCTTTTTAATTATCGAACACAACATGGATGTGATTATGTCCCTGTGCGATCGCGTTTGGGTCATGGCAGAGGGGCGCAACTTAGCTCATGGTAGCCCAGAGGAAATGCAACAACATCCTCAAGTTCTAGAGGCATATTTAGGTAAATAATTCAATACTGTTGTCAAAGATTTGTATCGCTTCAGACAATCTCTCTTAAGGAGTATTCCCAACGAACGTTGAGATTTGTTAATGATATTTGAGGTGGAAGGTTAATTTGAGCCACATTCGAGTCTCTGGCGCTCTAGCTGCAACAGTCAGTTTTAGTCAGCGCCAGTTAACTTTTCTTATCAAGTTAAGAGTTTGTGTTTTTTGACACAAAAAACCGATCGAACAACGACATACAGTATGCACCCAGTAGTCACTAAATTTAGGTGCAAAAGGCAGTTTTCATGTCGTTGAGTAACAAGCCTGACTGACGCTTGCTAGGAACTTCCTCAATATTGATAAGCAAAGATAACTTGGTGGAGACAGCCAAAGAATGAGCAGCGATACAGATCGATTAGAACTACAACAACCACCTACGCCACAGTATACGGGTTGGCAAGCAGCGATCGCTCGTTTTTTTAAATTTGACCTGTATAGAACTAACTTTCGGATCGAGACTCTGGCAGGATTGACAACCTTTATGACGATGGCATACATCCTCGTCGTCAATCCCCTAATTTTGTCAGATGCAATTTTTCTACAGCAGCCAAAAGATTTATTTGCCGAACAAGTCTTTGCTACCGCAGTCTCAGCAGCAATTGGGACGCTCGTAATGGCATTTGTTGCCAACTATCCCTTTGCCCTCGCTCCAGGCATGGGATTAAACGCCTTTTTTGCCTATTCCGTCGTTTTAACCCTAAAAATCGATTGGCGTTTGGCACTGGCGGCTGTATTTGCCGAAGGATTGATTTTTATCGCCCTCACCCTCACCAACGTTCGCAGTCAAATTGTCAATGCCATTCCCATGTCGCTAAAAACAGCAACATCAGTAGGGATTGGTTTATTTATTGCCTATATTGGGATATCTGGCGATCCGAAAACTGGAGGTGCTGGGCTAATTATTGCCAGCGAAGTGACAAAAACAACCCTGGGTAGCTTCAGAGAACCTAATACTTTGCTAGCTGTTGCCGGAATTATTATTACTACAGCTTTTTTAGTACGCCGCGTTAAGGGGGCATTACTCTGGGGGGTACTCGCCACCGCCTTACTGGGTTGGATTGTAGGTGTTACACCCCCGCCCAAAGGAATTTTCCAGATCCCTACTTTACCGACAGATCTCATCGGACAAGGCATTTTCGGTTTATCGCGATTAACTGCTAACAACTTTCTCGACTTTATTGCTGTAGTTTTGGTGTTCTTGTTTGTCGATATTTTCGATACCGTTGGTACTCTGTCTGGAGTCGGCATGAAGGCAGGATACATTAAAGAGGATGGAAAACTACCGCGAGTCAATCAAGCATTATTTGCCGATGCAGTGGGAACAACAGCCGGGGCGCTAATTGGTACGTCTACAGTCACTACCTATGCTGAATCAGCCGCAGGCGTATCGGAAGGTGGGCGCACGGGCTTCACAGCTGCGATCGTGGGCGTATTATTTATTCTGGCGATCTTCTTAGTTCCTGTATTCGAGGCAATTCCCGCCTACGCCACCACACCAGCCTTAGTCATTACAGGCGTGTTAATGATGACAGGTGTATCAGATATTCGTTGGGGTGACGTAGCTGAAGCTGTTCCAGCATTTTTGACAATTCTATTTATGCCCCTTGCCTACTCAATTGCCACTGGATTATCAGTTGGTTTTATTACCTACCCAATAGCCAAAGCACTGCAAGGTAAAGCCCATGAAGTTACAATTGCAACTTGGATTTTAGCCGCAGTTTTCGTGATTCGATTCGTCTTCATGACATTACGTTTCGGCATATCTGAATAAGTCGTAAGTCGTAAGTCGTAAGTCGTAAGTAAAAAGTTACTGACTACTCACAAATGACCAATGACAAAGAATCAATTCTTTTGCCAGATTCCTAAAGCCGAGTTACACATTCATATTGAAGGTTCCCTCGAACCAGAAATGATGTTTGCACTAGGCGATCGCAACAACATTCAACTACCCTATAAATCGGTAGAAGAGATTCGCGCCGCCTACAACTTTCAAAACCTGCAATCGTTTTTGGATCTCTATTATGCGGGAATGAGCGTGTTGCAGACAGAACAAGATTTTTACGATCTAACTTGGGCATATATGCAAAAAGCATCTGCTCAAAACGTGCGCCACGCTGAAATCTTTTTCGATCCTCAAGGTCATACTTCTAGAGGGATTTCGTTTGAAACGATTCATCGAGGAATTTATCGCGCTTTACAGGAAGCAAAACAAGAATTTGGTATTTCTTCTTATTTGATTCTCTGTTTTTTACGACATTTAAGCGCTGAATCAGCAATGGAAGCTTTGGAACAAGCTTTACCTTATAAAGATACGATTCCAGCCGTAGGCTTGGATTCTTCAGAAGTCGGAAATCCACCTTCAAAGTTTCAAAAAGTATTCGATAAAGCGCGAGAAAAAGGATTTCGTACCGTTGCTCATGCAGGCGAGGAAGGACCACCAGAATATATTTGGGAAGCCATAAATCTTTTAGGTGTATCGCGTATCGATCACGGCGTACGCTGCATTGATGACCCGAAGTTATTAGAATACTTAATTGAGAAACAAATTCCCCTGACTGTCTGTCCGCTGTCTAATATCAAACTTTGTGTTTTCGATTCGATGGCAAAGCACAACATCAAACAATTATTAGATATGGGATTGTGCGTGACAGTAAATTCTGACGATCCATCTTATTTTGGCGGCTACGTGGCTGAGAATTTACAGGAAATAGAATCAGCTTTAAATTTGAGCAGACAAGATATTTATAAATTAGTCAAAAATTCCTTTCAAGCAACATTTTTAAGTGTAGAAGAGAAGCAGACTCGAATTGCTGAATTAGATGAGTTTATGATGAAGTAAAATAACTATGGATGAAAAACTCGTTCCACTTATTTCTCAGTCAGAAATAGCAACAGCAGTACAGCGATTAGCGCGGGAGTTGGATCGAGATTATCAAAACAGCTTTCCAATTGTTATTGGTGTTTTGAAAGGATCGTTTATCTTTCTTGCCGATTTGATCCGGCAGATGCAAACTCCAATTTGTAATGTCGAACTGATCCGATTATCTAGCTATGGTTGTTCTACCACTAGTTCGGGTGAAGTCAAGATGGTAATGGGTTTAGCTGAAGGAATTATTAACAACAAGAATGTTATTTTAGTTGAAGATATTGTCGATACTGGGTTGTCAACGTCAAAAGCAATAGAAATATTGAAAACTCATAATCCATCCTCGCTCAAACTTTGCGCTTTACTCGATAAACCCTCACGTCGTAAAGTTCAAGTTGAAATCGATTATTTGGGAATTGAAATTCCCGATCGCTTTATTATTGGTTACGGTATTGACATGAACGAAAAGTATCGGCAATTGCCAGCAATCTATGCGATCGAGGAATAAGCTTTGCTCACTACATTAGAAAAACGTCGGCATATTGTGAATGATTTAGAATTGCCATAAATTAAGATATTAGTTATTGATGTAAGTTACTATATTTTTAATGATGAAGATTAAGGCTAATAGTTATGCTGTCTATCGAGAGGCTTTTAGAAGAAGCATTATCCTTACCAGGTGAATCAAGGGCGCTTTTAGCAGAAAAATTAGTAGAAAGCTTAGAGTTTGATGCAGATCCAAGGGTTCAAGCAGCTTGGATTAACGAAGCGAAACAGCGGCGAGACGAAATCCAAAAAGGTACTGTTCTATCTATTTCGGGAGATGAAGCTTTAGCGCATGTGAGGCGGCTGCTGGAGTAATGAGATATCTAAGCGGACGGAAACAAAACCTCTAGATGATTAAAATGAGTCTTGGATATAGCCTGGAAACTATAGGTTATTAGTCACTGATAACTGATAACTGTTCACTGATAACTGTGTGTAGCTATCGGTAGACAAACTGTAAAACAAGTCTTCCCAGGCTGCGAGGTAAATGTAATTGTTCCTTGGTGGCGGTTCTCGACAATGCGCCGCACTGCATCTAAACCCAACCCCGAACCCGAACCTACAGGCTTTGTTGTATAGAAAGGCTCGAAAATCCGCGATTGAATTTCTACGGAAATTCCCGCACCAGAATCGGTAATTTGTACCTGGATATAATCGCCATTTTGAGCAGTAGCTAATTCAATTACTCCTTTCCCCGCAATCGCATCAACTGCATTATCAATTAAGTTCGTCCAAACTTGATTCAACTCGCTACCGAAAGCGAGAATTTTAGGCAAAGATCGATCGTAATTCCGCTGAATTTCAATTCCTTGCTTGAATTTGTAAGCAAATAATTGCAATGTATCTTCTATTCCATCGTGAACGTCAACAATTTGTTGCGCGCCGCGATCCATGTAAGAATAAGATTTCATCGACTGGACGAGCTGAGAAATTCGCTGCGCTCCCCGCAAGCCACTCGAAACCGTACACATAACCTCAAAAGAAAGCGCCAGCCAGCGCAAACCCATATCTTTTAATTCTGTCGGATCGTCTTTCCAACGTTCCATCAACTGGGTTAAAGTCTCTACCTCAACATTCCCAGCTGCTAATGGTTCGGCGAGTTTCCAAGCATCCTCTACGCCATAATCCTCTAGCCATTCTAGTATTTTTTCCTCGCGATCGCTAAATTCAATTGGATTCACGCGACGGTTGACAACCGCATCCCAACCATCATCACGCACTTTGAGCCATTTTTCTGTATGTTCTGCCTCTACTTGGCGCTGTCCGTAAACAAAATTCATCCGTTGGAGTTCGAGCAGTGCTGGGGTGATATCTTGCAAGGCGCGAACTACAGCTGCTGCTGGATTGTTAAGTTCGTGCGCTAAGCCAGCCGCTAGCGTACCTAGAGCTGCCATTTTCTCGCGATTTTGAATAAAAGACTCTAAACCGCGCAATCGTTTCTGTACGGCTCGAAATATTAAACGCTCGAAGCCTCGACAACTATGTAGTAGGGTACGAAAGTCATCGCCTGAGATTTCGTAGAGCCGACAATCAGAAAGAGCGCGTAATGTTACGGGGACTGGTTCATCAGTTAAAACTTGGATCTCGCCAAAAAAAGCAGGTGCTTGGTGCTGTCCGATCGGCATTTCGATCCCTTCGCTGATGCGGGTAATGCTCACCCGACCTGATAGCATGACATAAAAGCCGCGTGGCGGATCTCCCTGTTTGACGAAGACTTCGCCGCTAGATAGCTCCATTTCTTGAGCGCGATCGCAAACCCAATGAATCTGCTCTTGGGAAAGCTGTTGAAACAACTCCAGCGTTAACAGTTCGTCTACACATAGCATGGTTGAATCTTCTCCACGCGAGTTGTACTGTTACTGTATCTGAGGATTTACAACAAAGGGAAGCATGGGAATAATGACTTATTTGCTGTATTGAAAGATACTTTCCGTGAAAGTTTTTGCTGATGAGATGCGATCGAAGTAGCACAGGCGATCGCTTTGGGTAGATTCCTTACACGAAAAATATAGATATAGTCTAGTTGTTTGCATCTGTTCGTAATGTCAACTCGATTGTTAGTTTAACCCAGCGGCTTTACTAACTAGACGGAGAAGAGAACAATGCCAGAAAGCGATCGACAGCGACAGGAAGCGGAACGGGAACGGCAAAACGCCGAACAACATCGGCAGGAATCGGAAATAAAGCGAGAGATAAGTGCCGAGCAGCAGAAGCAAGCTGCATTGTACCAATATGCTGCCGAACAACAGCGCATCCAGTCGGAGAAAGACCGTCAGTCTTCTGAAGAGAGCCGAGAATTCGCGGAGGAGATACGGCAGACAAACGAGGCTATAAGGCAGCAGGCTGAAGACTCGCGGCGTGCTGCGGAAGACTCGCGGCGTGCTGCGGAAGACTCGCGGCGTGCTGCGGAAGACTCGCGGCGTGCTGCGGAAGAGTCACGGCGTGCTGCGGAAGAGTCACGGCGTGCTGCGGAAGAGTCACGGCGTGCTGCGGAAGAGGCGCAGCGTGCTGCGGAAGAGGCGCAAAGCGTTGTGCAGGAGCAACGCGAGATATTAGCGGAGATGGCGCTGACTGCACAACTGTATCGAAAAGTAATGACACAATACGAAGAGTAGCTGAAGTTGACGCTAGTTTGGCAGCCTACAAATGTGAGCGGATCTTGTAATTTAGAGCTTTGGTGAAAACTGAATCATGGCAATGCTCCCTTCCATGCTGGAAACTGCTTGCCACAATCTTTACACAGATAGCGTTGCTTGCCGTGGCGATGCCCATTTTTAGATAGTCGTTCGGATTGACAGTGCGGGCATTTCATTACTTTCATTACCTCGCGCTGCAATACTTCATCACCGACATGAGGGTTTAGGTAAGATACGAGTAAATCTTCAATCTGTTGGATCAACTGCTGGCTGTGAGGTTCGCTACTGCGTAGAGCAATCAAAATTAACGTATTGCTGCAATGAACGCAGACTTCGGCTAATAAGATAGATCTCTCGTCGCTTAAGGTAGGATGGCGCTGTTTCAATAAACTAGCCATAAATGCGATCGCCTCTTGGGTAAAACTCTCGTCAATTGTTTGAAATATTTCTGGTGCGGTGAAAAATTGCACGAAAACAACGCGAGATGTCGGTTGCTCGAACAAATTGACAACAGCTTCTACTAGCTTATGAATCATCTGTCTTAGAGGTAACTGAATGATGCTAGGCGTGTTTACCTTAGCCCACATTGCTTTTACTCGTTCGACATGACGAATTTCTAGAGCGCGAAAGATAGCTGCTTTATCAGGGAAAAACTGGTAAAGCGAACCAACGGCTGTATTTGCCCGTGTTGCGATCGCATGGGTTGTAGCGGCTTCATAACCTACCTCAGCAAATACCTCAGCCGCAGCATCCAAAATTTTTTCTACCCTTTGCTTACCTCTTTGCTGTTTGGGCAAGCGACGCATAGATTTTGTAGGTGACTTACCACCTGTGCTTGACAAACACGAACGATCCGTCATATTTTGAGAAAATACGAATAAACCGTCATATATTTTAGATCTTTAAGAGGTCAATCTATGCATCCTATTCTCCCTGGTGCGCCTTGGTTGATTGCTCATCGCTCGATGCTAGGAGTTAATAAACCCCATAAAATTACGCTCAACGGTCGAGATTACGTACTGTGGCAAAATCAACAAGGTGAAGTCTTTGGCTTAGATAACATTTGCCCTCACATGCAAGCGCCTTTATCTGATGGCTGGATTTGTCGAGAGCGAGATACCATTACTTGTCCGTTTCACGCCCTAGAATTTGACACGCAAGGACGGTTGTATCGAGAGGAAACAGTAACTCAAGCTTTGTTAGAAAAATTAGATTTAACGATTATTGGGGACAATATTTGGACGTATGCAGGATATGAGCCAAAAATTCCCATTCCCGATTTAATTGAAAGAATTACACCCGATTTTGAATTTGTAGGTGTAGCTGGTTCTAAGAGTATTCAAGGCGACTTCTTGAGCAATCTTTTAATTAATTATGACTACAATCATCAAAATGGAACGCATCGAGAAATATTTAGAATCAAAGCGATTGAGGTCGATGAATACCAGGCGAATGGCTACAGTACAAAACTCCTTCAGAAAGTTACTAGAGATAGTAACACGCTAGGAGAGCTTGCTAGCAATCCAGTTTTACTAACTGTTCCTAAAACATTTGTCAATCAATTTGAATATTCCTTTCCTTGTTTAACTTCATTTGTTGCTTCAATTCCTTCCGGTCAATTCATTCAGATTCATTCTTTATATCCTGAAACAGAAAATTGTACTAAAACATTTGTTTTGGTATTTGCCAAGATTCAGAATTTAGTTTTAAAAACCTTGTTAAAGAATTCGCTACTCAAAGCAGTTGATGAAGTGATTCGACAGGATACAGAAACAATCGAGAATTCATATCCCAGGCAAAAACCAAAAATCCGCCTGCCAAACGAAGAAATTATGTTTTACGCCCAAAAACTGTATCAAGAATGGTAAGCGATCGCCTTGTTAGATAAGCCCGCGCAGCATCTAGGATCTTTTCAAAATTTAGGCGATCGCGTCATTGTGGCAAGAATAGAAAGAAGTGGTAAATTGTACTCGTTCCCTGCTGACACCTGAGACAAGCCAAACAGCTACAAAGTGGAACGTGAATTCACTACTCTATTGACACCTAGCCTTGAGTATTAAAACTTAGATGCGTCGTTGGATATTGACTGGGGATAATGCTAAGAATTGGAAATCTCAGCTGCATAGCCGAGCCGATTGGTTATGGATTTGGGGGCTGCTCTTGGCAGCACTACTTCTATATACTGCAAACTTGGGTGACTTACCGCTGCGAGACTGGGATGAAGGTACGGTGGCGCAAGTCGCAAGAGAAATATGGCGATCGCCTGCAAACTGGCTTCACCCAAAAACTATAGGCGGCGAACCTTATTTAAATAAGCCACCTCTCATGCATTGGCTGATCGCTCTCACCTATACAATTGGTGGGGTGAATGAGCAGACATCTCGTTTACCAGGGGCATTACTAACTGCGCTTGGCGTACCAATTTTATACAGTATTGGACGAGAAATCTTTCACTATCGCACGCCAGCGATTTTCTCTGCTTTAGTTTACCTAGTCATGCTACCCGTACTACGTCACGGCAGGCTGGCAATGTTAGACGGTGCGATCGTCAGCTTTTTTCTATTTACAGTTTGGTGTTTGTTGCGATCGCGTCGCAATCTGCGCTACTGCTTGGGCGTAGGCATCGGTTTAGGATTGATTGGACTGACTAAGGGTATGGTAGGGCTATTACTCGGAGCGATCGCCCTCTTATTTCTCTTTTGGGATACGCCCCGCTTGTTAGGTAGTTGGTATTTGTGGAGTGGAATCGCGATCGGGAGCTTGCCTGTAGCTGCATGGTATGCTGCTCAGTGGTGGCAATACGGGCATCAGTTTACCGATCGCGCTGTCGTCGATCAGTCCCTCAGCCGGATTTGGCAAGCAGTAGAAAACCACCAACATCCCCCCTGGTTTTATTTGCTTGAAATTCTCAAATACTGCTTCCCTTGGTTAATCTTTTTACCCAGCGGTCTGCTTCATACCTGGAATCATCGTAATTGGAGTTGGGCAAAACTGATCTTGGTTTGGGGTGGAGGTTATTTGCTAGCAATCTCCTTGATGGGAACTAAACTACCCTGGTATGTTTTACCAATTTACCCCGCGATCGCTTTGGCTGTAGGAGTCCAGTTAACTCAGTTTTGGCAGCAAACCTATCCAGCTAAATATCCCCGCTACGCGATCGCATTTTTAACTTTACTAGCGGTGGTGACGTGGGCAGCCAGTTTCTACTATAGTCCTTGGAATAACGATCCAGACTGGGAATTACAGTGGATTTTAGCAGCAGTAGCAGGCACGATGACTTTAAGTGCTTGGTTAGCTGTGAGGGGAGAAAGACAATTTTTAGCCGTACTCCTTTGGGGAATGTATGTTGCCCTGCTACTCTTCGTCACCTCTCACCACTGGGTTTGGGAACTAGCAGAAGCCTATCAAGTCAAACCCGTAGCTGCTCTCATTCAAGCTCGCACACCACCAAACCGAGAAATCTATACTTCCTTTGCCTATAACCGTCCTTCCTTAGATTTTTACAGCGATCGCCGCGTCATTAGTAGCAGCTTTAGCCAACTGCAACAACGTTGGCAGCAACCACATCTATATTTACTCCTAGATCGCCCTACCCTAGAACGTTTAAAGCTACCAGCGATCGAACCCCTCGGTCAAGCCTCTGGCTGGATGCTAGTTACAAGGGAGTAGGGAGTAGGGAGTAGGGAGTGGCTAGTGGCTGGTGGCTAGTTGTATTGACACATGACGTTAGCCGAACTCGATCCTCTACCCAAAAGCATTTGACCAGCATAATCTTGAACTAACCTTGTGTGTGATTACAGCTAGTAGTAAAATTCTTCATCTAGTCACTAGTCACCAGCCGCTAGTCACTGATAACTGATAACTGACTCAATTCGCCATTTCCTTCACATCTTCCACCAATCTGTCCCAGGGAGATTGTTGTTTGTTGAGACTATCTAGACTGAAGATACTAATCCCTAACAAAAAAATACTACCCGCAGTTAAGACTGCTACAGGACGTTTGAGCGAACCAAGGTCGCGGATGATTCTTGCCCAAGGTCGGCTTTGACGACGTAGCGCGTGTGCTACCATAACCTGCTTTAAGCAATGGGGGTCGCGAACGTAATGACCGCTCCAACTAACAACTAGTTTTTCTTGACAATAAGGACAGGTAAAAAGCCCGCGATTACCTTTGATTGGCTTGAGCTGTTCGGTACGTTGACAAATCGGGCAAGTGAGAGAGTGGTTTCCAGTGTGAGTGTTCATCAGCGATAACCTAATGCGTCGAACCTGGGGAGCGTGATAAATAGTTGGCATAAGCAATTTAAAACTGCTAATTCCAGCCAGTAAAGCGATCGCGATCGAACCAAACTAAAAATTTAGCTTTTGTCCACAAGTCGAGGGTGAAGACTGGCGGATGCAAACCACGACAATAGGTAGCTTCTGCCAAATTTTTTTGACAAAACTGGTAAAAGTATATACCAGCCGCTCTGATATTAGTCCCTATCTTTGAGAGTATTTGGGGCTTTACGAGTTTCTTCACGCCTAGAGCGTTCGATTACGTGAATCTATAAATTTCTATTTTTTCTATCTTAAACGCTAATTCAATATATTGTTTGATCTTATATGCATACTGAAAATAGTTAACCTAAAAGCTAGATGGTGTTTGTTGTCATTTGTCATTTGTCATTTGTGAGTGGCTAGCCGCCAGCGCTCATCGTTACTACTCACTACTCACTACTCACTTTTTTAACCATCGCTCGCTTGTCATTTGCGGTTGCCTATGACGAACGAGAGAGGATGAGGGATTGCTAATTAGCTCTCGATCTACATTTAAGCACTCTTATAACTCTTTTTCGAGCGCGATCGCACTTGCTTAGCAAAGCTTCTTAAATAATCCCAACTATCTACTTGTCTGGCTTCAGAAAGATCGCTGAGAATGAGTAATAGTAGATTGTGAAAAAAATTTAACTTTATTTTTCGTTTTTTATCTCTAAATGACCGATCGTTCCCTGCCTGAGGTGAGTCAGCCACAATCTGGCGGGCTTGCTGCTACTTCTAACCCTATTGCCCACATTCTCAATCGCTTTCAGCCTTCTCCAGAAGCCGTTGTCTTACTTCTGGCGGTATTGATTGGCGGTGGTACGGGTATGGGTGTAGTGACATTTCACTATTTAATCGAACTCGTTCACTACGTTGCTTTTGTTAATTTGATGGGAACGCTCTCCGCTTGGGGTGCGTGGACGATTGCTCTGGTTCCAACTCTGGGCGGATTCATTGTCGGATTGATGCTGGCGCGCAGGCAAGATTTCGGCCCTGGGCTGTCTTCTTTAATTGCTGCTGCTTCTGGTAGTGCCACGCGACATGCTATTTTGCAGCGACTCCAGCCTGTAACCAAGATGGTAGCTGCTTCTGTATCTTTGGGTAGTGGTGCTTCGCTCGGTCCTGAAGGTCCCAGTGTCGAAATTGGCGCTAATTTTGGCGTGTTACTCGCTCACGTCCTCCAAGTCTCGCAAGAACGCCAGCGTCTACTTTTAAGTGCAGGGGCAGCAGCAGGTCTGGCAGCGGGTTTCAACGCTCCCATTGCAGGAGTATTTTTTGCTCTCGAAGTGGTGTTGGGAACGACATTTGCTAATTCGGCTGTCAGCGTCGTCTTGCTGGCAGCAGTTGTATCGGCGCTGGTTGCCCAAATTGGTTTGGGAGGACAGCCAGCTTTTGCTTTACCTGTATACGAGGTTCGCAGCCCCTTAGAGCTACCACTCTATGTCGGCTTGGGAATCGCTGCTAGCGTTATTTCAGTCGCCTACACTCAATTACTCATTTGGGGACGAGCCTGTTTTCGCGGACAAGTTAAGGGTTTTGCGTGGTTGGGTCGAGTTCCTTTACCAATGCATCCGGTGATTGGTGGTGCTTGTGTCGGCTTAGTGGCTTTGCTCTATCCGCAGATATTAGGCATTGGATACGAAACCATAGAAGCTATGCTTCAGGATGTCGAGTTTTCTTTGCTGCTATTGTTGATTCTGCTGGTACTGAAGCTTGTAACCACGGCGATTAGTATGGGTAGCGGTTTGGTTGGCGGGGTTTTTGCTCCAGCAATGTTTCTCGGTGCTTCGTTGGGGGCAGCTTATGGCAAAATTTTAGCGGCATTGCTGCCACAAGTTAGCACGTATATGGCGGGTCCGCCAGCTTACGCAATGGTGGGGATGGCAGCTGTACTCGCGGGGAGTGCTAAAGCTCCTTTAACAGCAATTCTCTTATTATTTGAATTGACGCGCGACTATCGCATTGTTTTACCGTTAATGGCTGCGGTAGGCTTAAGTGTCTGGTTAGTAGAACGGCTGAAAAAAAGCGTAACTCCTGAATCTAGCGCAAATTTACAGCAGTTGAATTTGAATTTAGTTGGGGACGAAGATCGAGAAATTGTACAGCAAATATTGGTAAGGGAAGCAATTTATGAATCGCCTCTCATGTTGCCAGATTCTATGTCTGTATCTCAAGCAGGTTTATCCATGACTAACGCTCATTGTCGTAGTGCTTTGGTGGTCAATCCCGAACTGCAACTAATAGGAATTGTGACTTTAGAAGATATTAATCGAGCGATCGCAACTTGGGAAAATGCCGATGCTCGTTTGGTCGATATTTGCACGACCGATTTACTTTATGCTTACACGGATGAACCTTTATCTGAGGCTCTATCTCGAATGGGAGCCAGGGGGTTACATCAGTTACCAATTGTCGATAGAGATAAGCCAGAGCAAGTTTTAGGCTTACTCGAACGGGAACAAATTGCTTTAACATGTAAACTAGCAACAACTCGCAAAGCGCTTCATCCTTATCTCAAAGTTTCGCTACCTGTAGAAGAATTAGCGTTGCCAAAAAGTGAGTAGTGGCTAGTGGCTAGTGAGTAGTAGATTTAATCGTCAACGCCCTGTCGATCGCAAATTGAATTTGCGATTGGTAATATAGTGGCGGGCTTTATCAGTTCTAGTCAGGAAACCTTAACAATAAATTGCTTGCCTCTGGCGGAAAGTTTGTTAAGCTGCGTTTCTCCAATGGGAACTCGATAAGTACCCGCCTAAGTAACTGCATAAAGTTATCGCGCTACTACAAGTTGAACAGCTTAGTTTTTCACCCGCTAGCTTTAGTTTACGGGTGAAAAACTAACTCTGCAACTCTCAAAAAGCGCTTTTCTAGCAAAACTTGAGGTACTGTTTGCTGGTGATAAAATTGAGCTTGAAGTCTGACGAAATAGCGGATTGATTTGGAGGCGATCGCGTCTCCTAAATCTCAGGCTGTAGCCTCTACGTCTTCTTTTGCTCCATCTATTTGCTTGAGATGAATGTGTTTTTTCCCCAGAGTGATGACAAATTCATCTCCTTGTTGTAAACCCATTTGCTTCGTATATGCCGAACCAATTAGCAAATTACCGTTCGATTGAACGCTAATGCGGTAGCTGGCACTACGTCCGCCACGCCCATTCGAGTTAGAAGTACTATCTAATTCAATACCTTCCGCATCTATTAGCGCGTTGAGAAACTTCATCATATTGACACGCTCTACACCATTTTTGGTAGTCGTGTAGTAGCCGCATTCCTTTGCCTTTTCTTCTTTACTCAGGCTATCTAGCTCTTTGACTTTCTTGAGCAGTGCTTCTCCGGCTAGAGGCTCGATCTTTTTCTTTTTATTCATCAACTTAGTTTTGTTTTGACTGGAGCAGGTGGTTTACAGTTTTGATTGCCAGCTAACTGAAGCTATGATTTAGTTTAATTTAGCTTTATATCAGCTTAGCTAACTATAATACACTGATTATAGTGATTCTTTCAGCTTTTCGAGCTGAATTTTGAAAATTTTTTTGATTGAAAATAGTATGAATCATTCTAATAACTGTCCGAGCTTTGTCAATCCCCGAGCCAATCGAATCATCCCGAGGAAATAGCATCGGCAAAAACTGACTGAACTACTGTTGGTTGTGTAGTAGCGATCGCGATCGCCATCTTCGGGAAAAATTATTCGTTTGGGAACGATTGATGTTCGTCTATTTATCTACCCTCAGTAGGTAATTAAACTGAAAAATTGCTCTAACCGAAAAGACAACTACGTGATTTTTGCTGCACGCATCAATGTGTAAAGCAATTTTCTCTAAATATAAAAAGAGCGAGAATAGAAGTCGTAAGTCGGGTATTCGTAAGTTGTAAGTAAAAAACCTCTTTACTCTTGCCTCTTGCCTCTTGCCTTGGTGATAATTGATAACTGAGAAATGAAACTGACAACTAGGGGTCACTACAGCGTTAAAGCATTGCTCGATCTGAGCCTGCAACCAAATTACACTCCGGTAGCAGTTAAAGCGATTGCCACTCGGCAAGAAATTCCTGCTCCTTATTTAGAGAAATTACTGATTGAAATGCGACGAGCAGGATTAGTAACATCGGTGCGAGGAGTCCAAGGAGGATACAAATTAGCGCGATCGCCTGCGGCAATTTCATTAGGTGAAATTCTTGCTGCTGTGGGCGAAACCATCGAACCTTTGCCCCACCATCAGCCAGAACCAGGACAAGCAGAAGATTGGGTCACTTTTACGCTCTGGCAGCGATTGCATCAAAAAATGAGAGAAGCATTGTATAGTATTACTCTTGCCGATCTCTACTACGATGCCCGTAGTTGGCAAGCCGCTCAAGGAGAAGAAACAAATTTTGTTGTTTAGAAATGTTGACAGTTGACAGTTGACAGTTATCAGTTATCAGTTATCAGTTATCAGTTATCAGTTGACGGTAGTTATTCTTCCTTGTCTCCCTTGTCTTCCTTGTCTTTCTTTTCTGCCCTATCTCCGACTCCCGACTCCCGACTCCCCCTATTCATCGCCGCAGTTTTAGACTACTTAATTGGCGATCCTTGGGGTTTTCCACATCCGGTGCGGGTGATGGGATGGCTAATTTCTCAGTTTAATTATTTTGCATTCAAATATTTGAGATCGGAGCGATCGCTCTACTGGGCGGGTGTAGTTTTAGGTTTGGGATTAATTCTTGGCAGCGGTGCTGTTAGCTGGTTAATGGTGTACGCGGCTAGCCAAGTACATCCATTACTAGGTCTAGTTACAGATAGCATTTTATTAGCCAGCTGTTTTGCACTTCGCAGTCTCAGAACAGCTGCAGAAGATGTTTTGCAACCTTTGAAAGCTGGCGATTTGGTGCAAGCGAGAGCAAAATTAAGTCTTTATGTTGGTAGAGATACGCAAGAACTCTCAGCACCAGAAATTTTGAGAGCAGTCTTAGAGACAGTAGCGGAAAATGCCACTGATGGGGTCATGGCTCCCTTATTTTACGCGATCGCCTCTGCCTTCATACCATTTATAAACGTGGCGTTTCTGCCCTTGGCATACAAAGCAGCAAGTACTCTCGATTCGATGGTGGGATATCGAGAAGCACCATACACTCATTTAGGTAGATTTAGCGCTAGGTTGGAAGACCGATTGACTTGGCTGCCTTGTCGTTTAACAGTATTAACATTAGCATTGCGATCGCTTCAGCCTCTGTATGTGTGGCAAATGTGTCAGCGAGATGCAATTAAAGATCCCAGTCCGAATTCGGGTTGGAGCGAATGCGCCTATGCAGCCGTCTTAGGCGTGCAACTGGGGGGGACAAATTGGTATCGGGGAGTAGCCAAACAAAAGCCTCTACTTGGAGATGCAATTTATCCCATCACAGCCGAAAAGATCCAGCAAGCTCTACAACTGACAAGGTATTGTTTTCTCTTGTGGCTGAGTTTGGGAATCGGGGCGATCGCTTTAAGCCGCTGAGGGAAAGTCAAAAGTCAAAAGTCAAAAGTCAAAAGTTATAACAGATCGCTGCTCTCTGCTCCCTGCTATAAATACTATTAACTCCGAAATAAGCGTGTATATTGAGTTTCGTGAGCCATACTTGCCAGCGATAAACCCCAGCTACAACTACTTAACTCATCATCTGTTAAAACTAAAATCTTAGCAGTTGCATCAACTATATGAGCTTGTAAATTAATTAAAATCTGTTGTCCGGCAGTTTGTCCCAAGGGAATCAGCTTAATTCCAGCAGTGACTAGATTTGTCGCCCAACTATGTAAATAACCTAAAACAGCTGCATCTTGGGGAATTTGCCAGCAATGCGCCGCCACTCCAAAGGCGATCGCATAATTTGCTGAATGACCTACCGCATTAAATATAGATTCTAACTGTGGTTCAAGTTCCAACAACAACCGCACCAGCGATCGCCCCATTTGCCAACTAGAATTACGCAACTCTTCCGTTTCTCGCGCCGCCGATAGCCAACTATTCCAATAATTTAAATCTGTTAAATTGCCGACCGCAACAGCATTGTATGCCCTTACCACCATCGCCGCTTCAATCCGAATTGCGCCAAAATGCAATTCCCGTTCCAACCAATGTTGCAAACTTTTAGCATCTGCGATCGCCCCCCATTCTACCAGCGTTTCTATACCCTCAGAATAACTATAAGCCCCTACTGGTAAAGCCGGACTCGCCAACTGCAATAAATTGAGAATACTCAATTGCTCCACATCCAACTACAAATGACGAATGACAAATGACAAACGACAAACTAATGATGTCCATATGCACCAACTTCGGGCTGAAATGGAGCGTCTTCTTCTACTATCATGACTCCCAGATGTTCTAACATTGCTTGTAAAACTGGATCGGGAGATAAGCGAAGATAGTTAGTCCCAATTTCTAGGGGTACGTGACGATTACCCAAATGATATGCAGCCCTAAGTAAATCTAAGGATGTGGCTGCTGTGACCGTCAAGACTGGCTCTGATTTTGCCTTGACTAAAATTAAATATTCGCCATTATCCGATCGCAACATATCTCCATCCCGCAACACCGTTCCTCTAGGTAAACGTAAAAATACCGTTTCTCCTTCCTCAGTTTCAAAGCGATGGCGGCTTTTCGTCCGTTCCTCCGCCGTCAGCACCAAGGTGAAAGCATTGACAGCACTGTTAATAGCTGGTAAGCGATCGGTTATAGTTAACATCAGTTATCAGTTATCAGAGAGTAGGGAGCAGGGAGTAGTGACCAGTTAATTCTCTACTTACGACTTACGAATTACGAATTACGACTTACGAATTACGACTTCGTTAAGGACTACCTTGTAGTCGCAGCATTTCATCTTGAATTCGCTGTCTTAAATCGGGATTGTTTTGGACTGTTTTGGTAATTTGATTAAATTCTTCAAAAGAACTAAAGTATTTTTTCACAATTGATTCATACTGCGAGCAATATCCTTTGGCAATACTGCGAGCGTTATCTGGTAGGTTAGAGATGCTATCTTCGCGATCGCACGCAATGCGGGGTAACTCTTCAGAACCCATACTTTGTTTGAGATCGGTTAAAGCCGTTTGGCGGACTGGTTCTGCCTCCAAAACAGCTCTAGCATAATTGTTAACTTCTGCTTCGCTGAAGTCTTGGGCAGATGCGGCAGTGCTGAAGTTGAAATTGCTGAAGTTGTGCAGATTGGGCATTCCAGCAACTACACTCAACGCGCTAATTGCGCCAATAAGCAGCGATCGCGATAACATCCGGTTGAAGTTGGTCAGTAAATAGAGATAGCAAAATTTAGTCATATTTTATGTTGGCAGAAAATGTCATACCGGAGGCATCAGTTCTTTTGAATCATTTTCAGAGTTAGAAGTTCCAGCCATTTCTCCCTACGCTTTATTCCAGCTTACAGCTAGCTGTTAGATGATGAAAAAATCTGGCAAAGGGCAATCGCTTTTGTTTGCAACGTCGTTATTTGTTCTGCACCTTGTTTCAAACTCACTTCTAATTCCAGCAAGACGGGTAAAGCAGCGATCAGTTGCTGTGTAGAAATTTGCATCACTTCTCGTTTGAGAATAAATACTCGTTTAGGATTACTAATTTCTGCGGCTTGGGCGATCTGTTGTTCTGAGTTTTCGCCTCGTTCTAACATTAGCTTCACCCATAGCCAAGTTCGAAACTGCCCGATCAATGTCGCCACGATTTTTAGTACAGGTTCGTTGCGACCGATTAACTGCCCGATGAGGATCAGCGTTTTGTTTGTATCTCCCTGACGAATTGCTTCTGCTAGCTTTAAACTATTTTGAGTATTGACTTTAACCAAGTCTGCTACAACATTCTCGCCTATAGGTGGGGAATTCTCACCTGCATAGAGTTTGAGCTTTTCCAGTTCGTTATAAAGCAGTCGCGTATCATTTCCTACAGATTCAACGATCGCTTCTACTGCACTGGGAGTGAGCTTCACACCTAAACTTTGGGCGGCTTGCCGTACCTGTTGAAGCAGTAAATCGGTTTTCCACGGTGGAATCAGCGCAAATTCCTGTACCTTGGCATGTTCTTGGAAAAGTTTAGTCGATTTCAGCCTGCCATCCGGTTTATTGCGACTTGTCAGTAACAAAACTGAAGTCTCGGGAATAGCTGGTAGGGTGCGTTTTAGTTCAGCCAATAAGTCATCCGAACAATTTTGACAAATAGTTGTATCCACCAGCCACACAAGACGACTACCCATCCCAAATGGTGGTGTCATTGCTTGATTGAGTCCTTGAATTACAGCGTCGGGTTGTGTAGGCGGAATTTGCGTGTAGTTAAAACTCATCCAATTTGGATCGAGGACGCGATCGCGCAAATCATTAACTGCTTGTTGCAATGAAAACTCATCCTCACCCCAGTAGAAGTAGATTGGCACGGTTAGTAAGTCGTAATTCGTAAGTCGTAAGTCGTAAATCAGAAACTTTTTTCTTTCCTGTTCCTTGTTCCCTGTTCCCTAATAACTGACAACTGATAACTGACAACTGACATACTCTAGCATCTCGATTGCCTTGCATTGACTAACTCAAATTAGAAGTATAGTTTCAGTGGAGCCAACTTGTTTTATGGTGGAACTAGTATAGGTCAGCGATCGCTGATAACTGACACCGATCGCTCTATGGGCGGATTTTGAACGAAGATGATGGCTTAAGCCGTGAATCTGCTTGCTAAACCCGCCCCTACTACGACAACTGATAACTGATAACTGATAACTGTGAACGTCCCTATCCATCCCATCATGACGCAGAGTTTTGCGGTTATCGATCGCGAAATTGGCACGCACAAAGATAAATTTAGCCCATCTGAGTATGCGATCGTCAGACGGGTAATTCATAGTACGGCTGATTTTGAGTTTCAGCATTTGATTCGTTTTAGTCCCAATGCCATTGACGCAGGAATTCGGGCAATTCGCGATCGCGTGCCGATTATTACTGATGTAGGAATGGTGAAACAGGGTGTAGTGAATTTGCTCAGAAAAACTTTTGATAATCCACTTATTAGTGCTGTAGAAGGAGTTGAAGTAGCTCTTCCAGGCAAAACCCGCACGGAAACAGGATTAATCCAGTCTTATGAAAAGTTTCCTACAGCAATTTTTGCGATCGGTAATGCTCCCACAGCGCTTTTAGCTTTATGTCAAGAGTTAGAAAACGCCAGTGCGCTACCAGCTTTGGTAATTGGTGCGCCAGTAGGTTTTATCTCAGTAGTTGAATCTAAAGCTGCATTAGCTCGATCCCCAATCAATCAAATTCGTGTAGAAGGACGCAAAGGAGGTTCCTCCGTCGCCGCTGCGATCTTAAATGCTTTAATTATGCTGGCACTAGAACGGGAGTCGGAAGTCGGGAGTCGGGAGTCGGAAGTCGGAATTAACTGATAACTGTCAATTGACAACTGATAACTGATAACTGACAAATGACACCAATACACGTAATTGGCATTGGATTAGATGGAACTGAGGGACTGGTTGATTCAGTACGTCAATTGGTTGTGGAGGCAAAATTACTTGTAGGGAGCGATCGCCATTTAAATTACTTTCCCCACCACCCAGCACCGCGCCTGATGCTAGGAGATTTTACCGACGCGATCGCGCAACTTCGCCGTTGTTTAGCAGATGGTAAAGATGGTATTGTCATTTTAGTCTCGGGCGATCCGTTATTTTTTGGTTTAGGACGATTGCTACTTGCAGAACTCCCACCAGAACAACTAACTTTTCATCCCCACCTCAGCTCGATACAGTTAGCATTTAATCGGCTCAAAGTTCCCTGGCAAGATGCTAGAGCAATCAGCGCTCACGGGCGATCGCTCGATGAATTAATTCAGGCGTTGCAGCAAGGGGTAGAGAAGATTGCCGTATTGACGGATAAAACAAATAACCCTCATGCGATTGCCCGTCTATTAGTATCGCTAGATCTACGCGATCGATACCAACTTTGGGTATGCGAAAATTTGGGTGGCGAGGACGAAGTATGTCGAGAGATTAACTGTAACGTTTCTACAGACAATCTGTCTTTTGCACCTTTAAATATTGTTGTCTTACTCCGCCAATCCGAGCCAGAACTGCAACTGAACTTAGCCAACTTACCGCAACTAGGGATACCAGATCGTTTATTTCTCAGTTTTAGCGATCGCCCAGGATTAATGACAAAGCGAGAAGTACGTCTCTTAATTTTAGGCGAACTGGCGCTGCAACCCGAACAAATCGTTTGGGATATTGGGGCGGGAACTGGTTCGGTTTCGATTGAAATTGCTCGGTTATTTCCCACTAGTAAAATTTACGCAATTGAAAAAACAGCAGCTGGTAGCGCGTTAATTGCTCAAAACTGCCAACGATTTGGCGTAAAAAACGTTACCTCAATCCACGGTACTGCGCCAGAGATTTTACAAAATCTTCCTAGATGCGATCGCGTTTTTATCGGTGGTAGCAGTGGTAACTTATCCTCTATTCTAGACACCTGCTCCTGCTTATCTCCTAGCGGAGTTTTAGTCATAGCTCTTGCTACCCTAGAACACCTCAGCACGGCTCTAGACTGGTTTAAGCATCAAAATAACTGGGAATACCAACTATTGCAAGTCCAACTCTCCCGCTCCGTACCCATAGCGCAACTCACCCGCTTTGCCCCTCTGAATCCGGTAACAATTATCACAGCTAAACATCTTTAGCGATCTTCTTCGCGTCTACTCTCCGAGAAGCCACTTCGCGTCTTTGCGTCTTTGCGTGACATAAAAAATTGATACAAATAGTTTACTACGAAATAGCACCAACGATCGCTTTGCAGCATTTCACGGGCTTCTACATCAGCATTTGTACGAATACGCCTTATCAGAGTATATCTAGTCGTTAGATGCAGTTTTTCCCCAACCTATTGACAGCGATCGGTTATCAGTTAACAGTTAATCTTTGTATTTAAGCGTAAAAAACTCGATACAACCAAATAATCGTGCCTGTTGCGAGTAAAAATAGTAACCCTACAACACCAGCCAAAGGCTTGCCATATTTCCCCGTGACCCATTCTGCTACATTATCCGTATAAACTACGACTTGTAAGGTATCCAAACACGCGATCGCCCATACCCAACCCGCATGAAGTCCCCAAGCTAAACCCAAACTTCCATTGTCTACCCAACGGGCAAGTACCAACACCATACCCATTAACCACAGTCCAGGCAATTGTGGCAATGTTTCTTTTTGCTCCCAAACTAGATGTAACAAAGCAAAAATTAGACTGGAAATTGCAGCTGCCCAGCCTAAATAAAAGTCGCGTTCTAATTGAGTGAAAACGAAGCCGCGAAAAATTAATTCTTCCGTGCCGCTAATCCACACTGCTAATAGTAAAGTTAGCAGCACAACTGATGCAATTTGTCTAGATTTTTTTGGTTCGGATTGCTGCCATTTCACCCAACCAAGAGCTATTTGTCCAGCAAATAAACTAGTAATGCCGATCGCGCCAATTACAAAACCCACACCACTAGAAATTAACAGATGCCAATTCCAGGTGAAACCCCAATTAGTAAAAGGTACTGCCAAAATCTGGCTGGCTTGCCATAAAATCAAGGGCGCGATCGCGTAAAGTGAGGCAATCAGTGGTAATTTTTGTCCACTTGTAATTGGTTGAGACGGTCGCCATTTAATTGCGATCGCGCAGCCAATTGCTAGTGGTAGCCAGCAAGCAGTCCATACTAGAAAAAATTCTGTCACCTGTATCATCGATACAGGTGCAATTGTCTGGAATGACATTAAGATTTGGCAGTTATACGATCCGCGATTAGCACGCTTCAGATAAAAGTTGTCATCGGTCACTTGCCATCGATTGTTGGTGGCTAACCAATGATGATTGACCAACGACCATTTTTATTCGTCGTCTTCATCGTCTAAGTTATCGTCTCTACTTTTATCGCTATCGAGTTGAATTAGGTGAATGTGTTTGTAACCTAATTTAATCTCAAATTCATCACCTGGCTTTAAGCCCATTGCTTCGGTGTAAGTAGCACCAATCACAATTTGACCGTTTTTGTGTACGCTGACGCGATAGGTTGGTTCCCGTCCGCGACCGTCTTTTGGTCCTTCAGGACTCAGAGGAATGCCCCTTGCTGCGAGTAAGGCATCATAAAAATCGGTTAAATTGACGCGAGTTTGGCTGTTTTTTGTGACCGTATAATAGCCACAGGCTTTTGCTCTTTCTCGTCTAGGTAAGTTAGAAAGTTCTTTTACCTTTTGCAGCAATGCTTTTCCAGTTAATGGATGGGTTGCAGTTTCAGTACTCACGCTCCAAATATCCTTACGTTCTCCAAAGTGGGTAAAGTTTGCTTGACAGATATTGACTGAGCTGTTTGCTTTTTGTCTATCGTCAAGTTGCTCTTTGCTAGTCGCACATTGTTTGTGCGATTTTTTCAGTCATCAGTTACACTTTGTCAGTTGTAGGCTGTTGATTTGCCACTGACATGCGATCTTCGATCGCCGACTGCTCTGGCTAATTGCCAAGTAGCTAATCTCTTATTTTATAGAAGAAGTATGTCCAAATCTCTCCTGTTCTCCAAAAATTTTTTCCATAATTAGATACTACCCATTTTAAATTCAACTTTGCAAATTTAATCTTAATTTTTTAACCAACCTTACCAAATATACAATCTTCGATCGCTAGCATCGAAGTTTTTTAGTCAAGCAGACACTCCTCGGACTCTAACTGGGAAATGCAACAAACATCAATAATTTTTCCCATCTCTGTAGCGGACTGAACTAAAGGCTAGCTATAAGGGGACTATTTGGTTAGGCATAGCAGAATCTAACCCCCAAAAATGGTTGCAAGCACTCAGCTTTCACTGTAAAGAACCAAAGAAATTTTGATCGAGACAGGTAAAATCGGAGCAAAGAGGTCATCCCTTTTTACTGATTTATGGCGAGAAAAGAGTCCTGCCTAGCCCCCAAATCATCAAAGAGGTCAGAGAATCGGATCTATTGTCACAGCAGATAAAATTGGTATCAATCTAAAATCCCTGACCTTTATGAGTACGAAATTGCTCTAGCTTCATCTCTTTAGCACCAGCGACTCATGCGCCCACAAAGAGGGGAAATATATTTTTTTAAAAAAGGGGTTGACAAACCTGAAACTTGACCCTGGTGCTAGATAAATTCCACCAGATTTAGGTCGATCGTTCTACACTAGAAGCAGTTCCAGCGCGATCGACTACAGAGCAGTAATATAACTAACCAGACAGCAAAATCTCCTTTGAAAGGATGGATTGAATGTCAAGTAGCGTTAACAACGATTTATCAGCGCGATCGCTCCTATTTACAAAATTTAGTTGATGGCAATGCAAGTTCTGTTTAAAATCGTCCGACAATCAGAAAATTCCGCGCCTCGGGTTCAGTCTTATCAGCTAGAGGTAGAACCAGGAAATACAATCTTAGACTGCTTAAATCGGATTAAGTGGGAGCAAGATGGTAGCTTAGCATTTCGTAAAAATTGTCGCAATACTATTTGTGGTAGTTGTGGAATGCGAATTAACGGTCGCTCAGCTTTAGCCTGTAAAGAAAATATTGGTAGCGAAGTCAGCCGACTGCAATTAAGCACGGGTGAGAACACGAATCAGGATACTAAGACACCAGAAATCATTATCTCTCCTTTGGGGAATATGCCAGTCATCAAAGATCTGGTAGTAGATATGAAGAGTTTTTGGAATCATCTAGAAGCAGTCGATCCCTATGTCAGCACGGGGGCAAGAAAAATCCCAGAACGGGAGTTTTTGCAATCACCAGCAGAGCGATCGCAATTAGATCGAACGGGTAATTGTATTATGTGTGGTGCTTGTTATTCTGAATGCAATGCCCGCGAAGTCAACCCCGATTTTGTCGGTCCTCATGCTTTAGCCAAAGCATACCGCATGATAGCAGATACTCGCGATGCTGAAACCGCAACTCGGTTAGAAAAATATAACCAAGGAACCCAAGGCGTTTGGGGTTGCACTCGTTGTTATTATTGCAACACCGTTTGTCCGATGGATGTTGCACCGATGGATCGCATCAGTCAGATTAAACAAGAAATCTTACCATTAAAAGATGCTGCCGATAGCCGTTCCATCCGTCACCGTAAAGTTTTAGTCGAGTTAGTCAAAGAAGGCGGCTGGATCGACGAGCGGAAGTTTGGACTGCACGTTGTCTCGAATTACCTGCGAGATCTTAGGGGCTTACTCAGTTTAGGACCTTTAGGATTGCGAATGCTCGGACGCGGCAAATTCCCCCTCAAATTCGAGCCTTCTGAAGGCGTGGCAGAAGTGCGATCGCTGATTGAAGCTGTTAAGGGAGCAGAGAGCAGGGAGTAGGGAGTGGTAACGGGTAATTGCGCTGACAACTGACAACTGATAGCTAATAGCCGATCACTGCGGGTTCATCGGCACGTTAATCATGTTGCCAGCGCGATCGCAAACTAAAATATCCCATTGACCGTTAGCACTCGATTCAAAAGCAATCCTGTTGCCATCGTTGCTGATGGTAGGATGGCGCACTTCTGCTGCTAAATTTGCCGTTAAATTCCTGAGCTGGCGAGTTTCGCGATCGTAGAGAAAAATACCAACTTGACCTCGCCTGCTGCCAGTGAAAACAATATAGCGACCATCTGCTGATAAATCGGGATCGGAGGCGATCGCATCAACAGAGTTTAATCCTGGCAGATTTACGAGACTGCTCGTTTTCAAATTAAATAAATAAACATCTTGTCGCCCGAAGCGATCGGATGTAAACACTACAAATTCATCGGCAACGCGCCCAGACAATTCTGCTGCGGGACTATTGAGGCTGCGTCCGCCTGGGTCGAAGGGATAGCTTAAAAGATGAGGAGAGCCGCTACAGCCACTCAGGCAACTAACTAGGAGCAATATAAATAGAGAGAAACAGATAGACAAGGGGGACAAGAGAGACAAGGAAGACAAGGAGCAAGGGAGACAAGGGGACAAGGGAGACAAGGGGACAAGGGAGACAAATAATTCTGGTTCCACTAGCCACCAGTCACTAGTCACTGATAACTGACAACTGGTCACTGATAACTGTTCACTGTTCACTGTTCACTGACAACTGTCATCGTACCATCTGGAATATCCAACTCAATGCGATCGCCTCGATCCAGGATTTCGATATCCCATTGCCCGTTTTTACTACTTTCAAAGGCAATGTAACGTCCGTCAGGACTGATGCTGGGGTTGCGCACCCATGCCTGATACCATTGGCTGACAGTCTGTGTCTGTTGCGTAGCGCGATCGTACAGTGTCAATACAATTTTGCCGCGATCGCTCGTTAAATAAGTTAAATAGCGCCCCGTATAACTCAAGCTCGGATGTTCTGCGATCGCTGCGGCGGGAATGCGCGGTAGAGAAACTAGGCAGCGGTCTTGTAGATCGTATAACAGTAAACGGTGCTTGCCATCGCGATTCGAGACATACGCTAACCAACGCCCATCACCGCTCAAGGCTGGTTGTTCATCACTATAGGGGCTGTTCAGGGAGCCTGACAAACAAACTTGGCGATCGCCAGGACTACAGGCTGCGATCGCCAAACTCAAGATACTTATACCAAGCGCCAAACACAGCCACTTCAGCAACCTTCTCAGCGTAGATTTGTTCATCTATGCTGTCGCCATCCGCGCAAAACTATGGCTCGTCAAAATTAGCTGAATTATCGCGATCGTCGTCAAACCGCTCGATTGGCTTGTAATCGACATAATCGGACGCTGGAACTTGGACATCATCATCCTGACCGTAGACTGAATTTTGAGGCGGACGACGTTTTCTCGGTCTAGATGACACTTCTGTATCCGCTTGTTCCGCACGTCTAGAGCCATTGCTACCGGAGCGTGGCGGCTTGCTAGTACGAGTCACTTTTTCTTCCCAGTCATCTTCTCTGGTTGCCTGAGATGAGTCATTCCAATCTTCCTCCCCTGTTTCTGGTGGTAGGGGACGAGATTCTGGACGAGAACGACGCTTACTGGTGCTAGTACGAGTTCGGTCGGCAGGTGCAATTCTTTCAGTCCCGCTACGGCTCGACGAGCGGCGGGGTGGTTCTTCCTCATCACGGCGATAGCGTCGGGGAATTTCATCCTCGCGATCGTACTCGCGATCGTAATCGTCCGTGCGCGTGGAACGTCCATCTCTGCTCCCTCGAATCCGCCGTGGGATCGTGCGTTCTTCCTCTAAAGGATCGTATTCGTCTAACTCTGCTTCGTATTGATATGCAGAGCTAACGGGTCTTTCTTCGTCTACAATTCGAGTATTGCGTCGAGCTTGTTCTGTTGCTACGCTTCGCAGCCTCACGCTTTCTACAGCAAAAAATATTGTTCCTCCTGTCAGCAGCAGTTGACCGAATTGCATAATTGGGTCATACCGCCAGCCTTGAAAAATCAGGACGAAACCACAGACTAAACCGATCGCGGCAAAAAAAATGTCGTGATCTCGCGCCAATCCAGGGCGAAAGTTGCGGAGGAAATATAGCGCTGCCCCAGCTACAGCTAAGACAATGCCCGAAATACTCGCAAAGTTAAAGTTGAAGTTGACCATTTTCGTTCTCTCAAGTATGTCTAGCCTAGCGAGTCAACTAGAAGATCGTCAAAGGTTGCTGGTTAGATGAGGGATTGGGAGTTAGGAGTGAGGGGTAAGGGAATTCTCCATTAATTCCGAATTCCGAATTCTGAATTCCGAATTTTCCCTACTCCCTGCTCCCTGCTCCCTCTTATGAACGTTGAATCTTATCTTGTTGGCTAATAAAAATCAAACCAACTGTGACTGGGATCACCACAATTGCCAAACCTGCCAGCAAACTGAAAAAGAAGTTCATTAAAGAAGGTGTCATAGATTTTTAACCACAATGGTTTAGTACTTCAACTTTAATTGTAATTTGTCGTTACACGCTTGAGAAGGCAAATTAGTTATTGGTCATTGGTCATTGGTCATTGGTTATTGGTCATTGGTCATTGGTCATTGGTTATTTGCGATCTACCCATTACATCTATTACCCATTACAGTCGCTAAAACTATGAATCCTAATGTTGCCGATCTTCGCATAGATTATCAACTTGAAGGCTTGCAGGAAACGGATGTCGCTCCGAATCCTTTGCGTCAATTTCAAATTTGGTTCGATCGCGCTCTATCTGCTCAAATTCCCGAACCAAATGCTATGACCTTAGCCACTGCTACGACTGATGGTTTACCTTCGGCTCGAATTGTCTTGCTCAAGGGTTTTGACGAGCGCGGTTTCGTTTTTTATACCAATTATCAAAGTCATAAGGGGCAAGAACTGACAGCCAATCCCCATGCAGCGCTAGTTTTTTGGTGGGCAGAACTCGAACGCCAAGTGCGGATTGAAGGGCGGGTAGAACAGGTTTCAGCTCAAGAGTCAGATGAATATTATCGCAGCCGTCCGTTAAATAGCCGCTTGGGAGCATGGGCTTCCGAGCAGAGTCAAGTGGTGGAAAGTCGCGCAGCTTTAGAACAGCGCTTGCTAGAATTGCAGACCAAGTATGAAAATCGAGAAATTCCCCGTCCGCCGCACTGGGGAGGCTTTCGCGTCATTCCTAACGCAATTGAGTTTTGGCAAGGTAGACCGAGTAGATTGCACGATCGCCTCCGCTATCGCTTACTAGAAAATGGTAGTTGGGCGATCGAGCGGTTGTCTCCTTAGAGTGGAAAGACTGTACATGTAACGTCTCTACACTGCTCCTTGTTCCCTGCTCCCAGCTCGTCCCTGCTCCCTGCTCCCTCCTAAAGTTGGCGCAGTGCGATCGCGTAAATAAACCCCTAAAGCAATGAATAGAATGATGAAAATTGTGCCAATTCCAAGGGGACTGGGGAGCCAGAAAATAGTTTCTATATGATTAATTTGTCCTGGTTGCAGTCGCCATATCAACTGATTCCCCTGTTTCTTGGCGGGAATGGCGTTTTCTGCCTTCTCAATGCTGCGTCCTCCCCAAGGGGCATTGAGGCTGAATTCAAAATCTAAAATCGAAGTGGGGTTAATGGCGAGATTAGTGTTTGTGGAAATTAGGGAGAGCGATCGCAAGTCTAAGTCGAAACTCAACCGATTTCTCACTAACAATAAAAAATTATTTTGCTTCAAGCTCAATTGAGACTCAATGGGTGGCAAATCTGTTTCTGTTAAATTATTTGGATTTTCCTTGTCAATATAGTGGAAAAATGCATTAAATTTTTCTGTTAAGTCCGCTCCATTTTTAAACGGAATTGTGACTGTAACTTCTCGATTAGATCGCCGCTTGGCTTTTCCGTGCAATTGCTTGACGCGACGTTCGATGCTGTCAAGCCAAGTCTTTACCGAATCACCACTCAAACTCATCAGCCGTTCGTCTAGCTGGATGTGCTGCACGATTTCACCGTAGTTGGGACTGTCAAAATTCACTCCGACTTGATACTGGACGCAGCCAGAAAGTAATAAAGACGACAACAGCACGATTCCTAATAGGCGCAACTGTCCGATAATTTTCCTAGCTGATGCCATCAAGATCGATAGTTTCACAGATCCCCCTCCGAATACTCTGGCGCGTTAGCAAAACTGAACGAAGTTATCGCTCTTATTTCTCTTATTTATTGATATCATCTATTGCCGATCGCATGATGATGTAGCATTTTTACGTGATTTTTGAGACACCTAACTATAGAGCGTTTCAATTGCAATCGGATTTTCCAAATGACCAATGACAAATGACCAACCTAAAAGCCCCACCAAATCAAAGCACCAAGGGTTAGGGCGATCGCGAATAGGGCAACAATGATAAAACGATTGTCTTTCGTGTTGATTTTGCTCAGATCTTCAAATTCGCGCGTTGGTTCTGGCTGGGGCGATCGCTGGCGATTATCGCTCTTGATGCTCAGTTTTATTTGCGACTCATTATCTGATATTGCCCCCAGATCGGGAATTTGAGTCATCCATTCGGCGGGGCGTTGCAACTGCGGTGCTTGCAGAATATATAGTAGCCGCCGTCCTTGCTTATTAATTTCATAGTGGGGATGACGTTTGAGCTGTTCGCATAAAGCGATCGCCTCTTGTCTTTGTCCGGCAGCTTCGTAAGCATTGACTAGCCATAGCTGCACTTCACCGCCCTGGCGACTGTTACGGTTAGCTAAGGCGCTAGCCTTTTCTAAGTGTTGTACGGCTTGGCGGTACTGTCCCCGCTCAAAAGTTGCTAACCCTGCTTTGTACTCAGTCTTGACAATTTCTTGGGATTGGGAACTCACGTTTGATTGCATGAATCTCTCTTTCTCGATTGTGTCACTCATGGGTAGCTTAACGACATCTGACTTAAGTAACAATTTTACGCAGCATTAATCGCCATAATTATTTAAAATTTTAGATAGTGGGCTGAAATATCGGGAACATACAGGCAACAACGCAGCATCAGAGTTTTTAGACTGCCGATCGCGCTTGGACAATTAAGCCTTACCAAAAATCTTATGGTTTTGGATATGAAAAAAATAATCGAGGTTCCACACAAATATATTTCAAACAAATATACAAGCTGGGTCAACTGGGGTAGAGTCGCTTGCTCAACTGTTGCGCTTTTATCTTTAGGAATACCATTAGTCAATCCGACACCCGCATCTGCCCAATCTACGATTATTATCAATGGTGGTGGGAGCTATCCCAATGGCACCTATCATAGAAGGAACCAGCCACAGTCTGCTCCTTACATCTACGGTAGTCCTATTCCCTCACCCATTCCAGTTAATCCAGCAACGGGGATGACTCCTAGATCCTCCGATCGCTATTTCGATCGTTATCCCGATTCTGCTCCGAACGGAGACCAAAATATCACGATTATTAATGTCGATCGCTCGTATGACCGATATCCACACGATCGATATCCAAATGAAGTGGAGTATCCAAGAGTACGTACTATAGAAGTTATACCCGCTCCCCCAATCCCAAATGGACTCGATCCTTACAGATAAGCTGTTGGCGATCGCGCAGTGTCAAACAGTAAACTGAGACGATCGCTCGTGCGATCGCCTGCACATTAGTAAGTATATTCAGAAGCAACGATCATCGAACCGATACCTACGTCAGTGAACACTTCTAGTAGAAGGGCGTGGGGGATGCGACCGTCGATAATGTGAGCTGCACGTACTCCCTGGGCAAGCGATCGCACGCAGCATTTAACTTTGGGAATCATCCCGCCACCGACAACACCAGCAGCGATTAAATCTCGCGCCTCTTGAATATCCAATCTAGGTAGTAACGTTGAAGGATCTTTGTAGTCCTTGAGAATTCCGGCTGTATCTGTCAGTAAAATCAATTTTTCTGCTCCCAGGGCTGCGGCGAGTTCTCCTGCTACAGTATCGGCATTGATGTTGTATGCCTGTCCGTTTTCGTCTGCCGCTACGCTGGATACGACCGGGATATAACCTTCTTTGAGTAGGGAATTCAACAGCCGCACGTCCATACTCGTAACTTCTCCTACAAAACCAATCCCCTCACGACCTTCAGGACGGGCTGTAATTAAGTTAGCATCTTTACCGCATAGCCCAATTGCCGAACCACCAGCACGGTTAATCAGAGAAACTAGTTCCTTGTTCACCCTGCCGACCAAAACCATTTCTACCACATCCATTGTCGGCGCATCCGTTACCCGCAGTCCGTGCTTGAATTGCGGTTCGATGCCGAGTTTATCTAACCAACTATTAATTTCCGGACCCCCGCCGTGAACTACGACAAGGCGCACTCCCACGGAAGTTAAAAACACGATATCGCGGATCACTTTATCTTTCAGGGAGCTTTCTTTCATCGCTGCGCCGCCATACTTGACGACGACGATTCGTCCGGCAAATTTTTGGATGTAGGGTAGTGCTTCGCTGAGAATTCTTACCCGCGTAGCTTCAGTTTCTCTAATGTACTCGCTCTCGTTGCTCATGAATTGCTTCCAGAACGCAAATAAATACTCGATAAGAGTGCAGTTTAAAAGAGTTTGCGTTTTGCCACAATCTCAGAAATAACAGTTTTGTCATTCGTCATTTGTTGTTGGTTGACGGTTGACGGTTGACGGTTGACGGTTGACAGTGACTAGTGGCTAGTGACTAGAATTACTCCCTTGTCTCCCCCCTCTCCCTTGTCTCCCTTGTCTCCCTGATGATTTTAGACATTCATCCCGGATGCGGTTTTATCTCGTCCTACCCGTACTGGGAACTGAGATGAAAGTTGGCGACCATCGTTTCACCCTCACTTGTTGATAAATGATAACTGATAACTGAAATTAGTAAAGATTAGTTGCAGGAAATGTGTTTTTCCAGTCGTTAGTAGTATCTTACAAATAGAAGCTTTCTATAGCTTCTGTGGCAGATAAACAGCCAAAAGTCCGATAGATCAACTGAGTTAAGAGGTAAAAGAAGCTGTTTTACTATCTGTCCGACCGACCGACAGCAACACCCAACTCGAACGCTGATATTTCCTCCTAGTTGAAAACAGAGGGCAATGTAACCGACGATCTAACCTTCCTCCGAACAGGAATTGCGATCGGTGCAACCCCAGATAGGATTACAAACATGAGGAAATCGCTAAGCAAGTAGATGCTTGGGTGTTGTTGTTTTGAAATCCAAAAATAATTGAGAGACCGAAACTGGGATAGTCGAAACGTTGAACTAGGTTAGGTTTCCCGTACTCCCAATATTGCAGATATCCGTACAGAATTTTAACCGACTTTCCACTGATATTTTCAGTTCGGTAATCATCATTTCAGCATTCATAAAAACCGAATTTCTTAGAACTTTCTACACCAGTAAGATAAGAAGCAAGAACACGGAAAACAAACTAAAAGCAATCAATTAAGGTGTAGATATGGTATTAGTTCGCTGGAATCCTTGGCAAGAAATGAATACTCTGCAACGTCAAATCGATCGCTTATTTGAAGATTCATTTGCATCTAATTCTGTAGCGAATGGTAACATAGCCAAAATGCCAGCCGCAGAAATTTCTGAAACTGAAGATGCCGTCTACCTCAAACTAGAAGTACCTGGAATGGAAGCTAAAGACTTAGACGTGCAAGTTACAGAAGCATCTGTTTACGTTAGTGGCGATCGCAAGTCTGAAACTAAGCAGGAAGACAACGGCAAGACTCGCAGCGAATTTTACTACGGTAAGTTTCAGCGTGTCATTCCTTTGCCAGCACGGATTCAAAACACCAATGTTACCGCAGAATATAAAAATGGCATTTTGAATCTGACTCTCCCCAAGACTACGGCAGAAAAAAATAAAGTTGTCAAAGTCAATTTAGAGGGATAAGCAACAAGGGAGTAAGAGATTTCTTCTTGCTCCACATTTGCACTTTTTTCTGTCTATAAAATCACAGAATTAACTTGCCTAGCTTCACGCAGTAGCTAGGTTTTTTTGCGCTCGAGAGTTACGCAATTGAAGCATCGAGATCTCGATCCCCCCTAATCATCCCCAAAAAGGGAAGAATTTGTCGTTTTGACTTTTGACTTTTGACTTTTGACTTTTGACTTCCTGATGTCTCTACAGATAGAGGTCGCTGCCTTGACAAAAGTTAATAATTTTCAGAACGGAAGTTATAGGAGTTCAGCAAAATGACGAGTGAAATCGCCGATCGCTTCATGCAGACGCTACAGCAAATCGAAGCTAGTGGCGATGTAGAACCACTAGTTGAGATGTTTGCCGAGGATGCAGAATCGATTAACCTAGCAATGGTAGAACCACTCAGGGGAAAGGACGGCGCGCGTCGATTTTGGCAAAAGTATCTCTCAGTATTCGATCGCATTCACTCTGATTTTACCCATGTCACCGCAGATAGCAAAACTGCCGTCATGGAGTGGCGATCGCAAGGGACTTTATCCAATGGCGAAGACGTACACTATCGAGGTGTCAGCATTATTGAAATTGACAATGGATTAGTACAAGCCTTCCGCACCTACTACGATTCAGCTGTATTTCTGCCTACAGGTGCAAAGCAAGCACAGAGATAATTGAGAGGTGATTAAAATGAAACAGCATCGATTTGCAAATCATCTAACTCATGCCATCCGAGATTCAGCTGTTACCTAGCATTCATGCCAAATCCGTGCGGGAGAATGGTAAGCAATATTACTTAAGTACAAATGGCGATCGCCTTCCTAGTGTTTCTACCATCCTCAACGCCACAAAACCTCAAGCAGATCGAGATAGACTATTTAATTGGAAACAGCGTGTTGGTGTAGAAACCGCAAATCAAATCTCCTCCACCGCCAGCCGTCGCGGTACGCAGACGCACAAATACATTCAGCGGTACTTGCAAGGTGAAGATATATCTTGTTCTGAAGCCAGCCGTCCTTACTGGGAAAGTATCGCACCAGTCTTGCAAGAAATTGATGTCGTCAGGTTAATTGAAGGCGCAGTTTTTCACTCAGAGTTGAAATATGCTGGAATTGTAGACTGCGTTGCCAGTTATCGAGGTGTACCTTGTGTCTGTGAATGGAAAACAGCAGATCGACCCAAAAGAACCCTCGAACGGCTATTTGATTATCCTTTGCAGTTAGCAGCATATTTAGGTGCAGTCAATCACTATTATCGCGACTATGGAATTCAGTTAAATCGCGCCTTAATTGTTATCGCAATTCCCCAAACGCCAGCGGAAGTATTTTGGTTTGAACCAGAAGCGATCGCCTCTTATTGGCAACAATGGCAACAGCGCGTCACTTTATATTGGCAGCTAATGAGAAAATAATTGTCATTAGTCATTAGTCATTTGTGACTAACGAACATTTGGTTTGCTAATTATGTCTTTAGATAGAAGTATTTACAGTGACATCATAACTAAAACTAACGAGGGAGAACTGCTTGTCACAATTTTGACATCTAACTGTTGACTTTTGACTTTTCTATGAACTCAAGTACCAGTCAGCCCAATCGACGCAAAGAGATTTTCCGAGGCATTCTGGCTGTATCAATTATTATTGTAGGAACGACTCATTTTCTCAAACCATTAGAATACGCTAAGATTGTTCCGCCTCAACTACCTAATCCCGTCGAACTAGTTTATATCAGCGGTTTTTTTGAAATTTTGGGTGGGATTGGTTTGTTAATTCCCTTTATTAGCGTTGCTGCGGCTTGGGGGCTGATTATTTTATTTATTGCTGTCTTTCCCGCCAACATTTATTTGGCAACTCACAGCGATATTGTCATTGAAGGCATTCCTCATAGTCCGATTATGTATTGGGTGAGGTTGCCATTACAAGCAGTTTTAATTGCTTGGGCATGGTGGTATACTCGTAAACCAGAAGCGCAACCAGGGGCAAAAAGTTTTGTCTCTGGTACAGAAAAGTTAGTCAGTCGCGATTAAATTGGTAATGGATAGTTGTTGGTTAACGGTTAACGGTTAACGGTTGACGGCAACTACTCTCTGACAACTTTGTACAGACGTTACATATAAAGTCTGTACACTGATAACTGATAACTGACAACTGACAACTGTATGGGACGATCGATTGAAGTAAATCAAAATAATTTTGCCACTGAGGTTATCGAGCGATCGCAACAACAACTCGTTTTAGTCGATTTTTTTGCTCAATGGTGCGGTCCTTGTCAGGTTCTCAAACCAATTCTCGAAAAACTTGTAGAAGAATATAACTTTACCCTGGCTAAAGTCGATATCGACAAAAACCCGGAACTAGCGCAGGCGTATCGCGTGGAAGGAGTTCCCGATGTCAAAATCTTTAGTCAAGGACAAATGCAGCCAGGATTTGTCGGCGTGCTACCAGAAGCACAAATTCGGGAATTACTAACTCAATCCGGCTTAAAATCTACTTTAGATACCGAAATAGAAGCAATCCATCTCGATCGCACTGCTGGTAATATTGAAGCAGCCAAGCGACGCTTCCGCGAACTAATCGAACTCTATCCCCAAAATCCCAAATTAGCGATCGCTGCCGCAGAGTTTTTAATTGGAATTGGTAGTTTAGAATCGGCAGAAAAATTGCTGGCAGCAGTACCTTCTGGTAGTCGAGACTACGATGCGAAAGTACGAACGCTGCGAGAGTTGATGCAGTGGCAGCATCAAGCAGCACAGCTCGTACCAGAAACAGATTTAGACCGACAATATTTGCAAGCAGCTCAATTGACTCTTAAGGGAGATTACGAATCAGCGCTATCTGTTTTACTGGCGATGGTAGAGCGCGATCGCAAGTATCAGAATGATGCTGCTCGCAAAGCGATGATAACGATTTTTGGCTTACTAGAAGACGACCATCCCTTAACTAAGAGCTATCGCAAGCAATTAACTTTTGCCCTTTACTAAAAATCAGTTATCAGTCATCAGTTATCAGTTATCAGTTACTTCTTTTCACACACCATACACACCACCCTACTCAGTCTAAACAAATCTCACCTTCTATGGAAAATCGGTGTAAAACATTACTAAAAAATAAAAAATGCCAAATATGACTTAGCGCAACACTATGATAAATAGCAGGGATTAATATGAACGATAGTAAATTTAATGTCAGCTCAGGTAGATGCGACCGCTACACAACTGATTTTGCACATCACGCAGCGATCGCAGTGGGAACAAGCACGGAGAGACGGAATCTATCGAGGTGACACGCTCGATACGGAAGGGTTTATTCACTGCTCTACACTTGCACAAATCGTTCAAGTAGCCAATAAGTTTTTCTTCCAGCATCAAGAATTAATCGTTCTTTGTATCGATCCTCAGCGCGTGCTTGTTGAGATTAAATATGAAGAATCGGAACCCGGAGAGCAATATCCTCATATTTACGGTTTGCTCAACATAGATGCTGTAATTAAAGTAATCGAGTTTGCACGAGGCGCAAATGGCAAATTTGAATTTCCGCCACAACTTGTGGAATTGACTTGAGGAATGCCGTCTGTGCATCTTGTAATTAATTGGTGTAAGATGCCGATGCTATGAAGTTAGGGGAGTGGAGATGAGTTTAGGTATACTAGATCGAGTCCGTGCAGCCGCGCAAGAAGTCGCTGCTAGGGCAAATTACGTCCGCATTGACGAGTCAAGTATTCCTGCCTATGTTGCTTCTTTGCCCATAGAACAGGCTAGTTCGCCCAAACTCGATCCCCGCTATCATTATCTTGGCGATCCGCGAGAAATTGTCGCTTATCTTCTCACGCTCAATGCAATCAACTTTGGTTCTGGCTATTTTCCCCACCTGCAAAAACGTCCTCGTCTCTCGGGTTACTTTACCATTGCCACCTCTTTGAAAGAGCGGTTTGAATCTCGTGGTGCTTTTAGAGCGCGAGAACTTTGTCGCTTAACGCCGGAAGATTGTGCGAATATTTTCGAGCAAAATCTTACTAAACCACCAATTCGAGAGTTGATGGGGTTATTTGCCTCAGCTTGGAATGAATTAGGACGACATCTGCTCGATCGCTATGAAGGAGATTTTGTAGGATTAGTCAATGCTGCTGACTCATCAGCCGAGCGTTTAGTAGAATTGTTGGTAAAAATGCCCCATTTTCAAGACATACAAACATATAATAATCTAGAAGTTCCATTTTACAAACGCGCTCAACTAACTGCTGCCGATTTATCAACTGCGCTAGGAAATCAAAGTTTTGGTTTTTTCAACGACTTACCACGATTGACAATTTTTGCTGACAATCTCATTCCTCACGTTTTGCGTATCGATAATGTTTTACAATACAAGCAAAGTTTGGCTGCCAAAATCGATGCCGAAGAATTAATTGGTGCGGGAACTGAAGAAGAAGTTGAAATCCGTGCCTGTACTATTCACGCCGCGGAGTTGATAGTCGCAGAGTTACGTCGCTTAGGGCATAAAGTTTCTGCCTTAAAATTAGACTATTTCCTTTGGAACCGCGGACAGCAACCCGAATACAAATCACGTCCGCGCCACCGAACCCGCACGATATTTTATTAACTATTGATAGCAATCTTCATCGCGATCGGTAGCGGGCAAGCTGCGATCTGCAAGTAGCTAGCGATCGCCCGTAAGACTGGCTATTTTTCTGCTGTCCCTTGCCTCTCACCTCTTACCAAAAATGAACAACCAAGCGCCAGATTTAATCTAAAATTCATAAACATAGTACATTAATCGCTGTTATTTAAAGAACTTGTAAACAATGTTCGTTCCTGCTCGAAATCGGGAACACTTATAGCGTATCTTAATGTATCTTGTTCTTAGTAGTGGTTTAACCTATAGTTCAAATTTATCTAAAAGAATAAAACTATGTCGCTAGACAGCTAGCAGAATAATTCTTCTAAACATGGCTAGTGATGTGAGGAACTGATTATGGGGTGTGTCTCTAACTAGATCGATCGAGAATTGCCGTCTCTGGAATTCGCCTGTAGGTTAATAGTTATAAGTTCTTGAGTATAAACTCGGAATTGGAGCGCAGCAGCAACATGACACCAATTCAAATAGCCGCGTTAGAGCAGTTTTTGGCTAACAATGGTTTTCTATATGACGATTATGATGAAGAAACTGGTGCGGTTATCTATAGTGTCAGCAGAGGTGACTGGACGATGCAAATAGCTTATGGTGACGAATGTTACTACTGTTTGTATAACGATGTCACTGAGGATGCTGATTGTGCAGAAATTACTCAGCTAGCGGAATTAATGGTGAAGTATGACAGGCTAGCCAAAACTCATTGGCACGCCGCTTAGGGCGTGAAATAGGCGCGTCGCCATAAATTACTAGGTTTGACTGTCCTCAGAATATGTAGGTAGCTTGCGGATCATCTCCCGCAGCAAGTCAGTTTTTGTTCTTTGAGTTTGATGACAATATGTTTCGAGCGCTTGCATTTCTAGCTCTGAAACTTTGAAGGTGATCCACTGCTTTGAATCCTTAGCCACTTGTCCACAGTTGAAGTAACATTAAAACCCACAACGAGCTTCTGTATAGACTAGCACGATATCCTGTGCGTTGAACAAATAGCGGTATCGCCAGGAACCCATTCTGTGCAGCGATTGTGAAAAACTAGATGGTAATTGGTGCTAGAGAAGGTATGGCTATTTAGTCTGACAATTTGAGATTGGTAATTCGATGGGCAATTGAGATTCCCTCAACAATCCAAAATCTAGCTTGGGTAGAGAACAATCTAGACAGACAAAAAAAACGCAGGCTGGATGGAAAAAGCTCTAGCTTGGCTAGAGAAAGTAGGAAACAAACTACCCGATCCGCTGACGTTGTTCGTGCTATTTTCTCTGACAGTGATTATTAGCGCGATCGCATCTGCTTTGCAAGTTTCCGTCGTTCACCCAGGAACCAAGGAAGGAAAAGCTTTGATAACGATTAGAACTCGGTCTAAAGCTGTATGTAAATCTCTGTAGCTAGATAAATTAACTTGTGCAGCAGCGAACGAATAATAGAAATCTACGTAGAATGCGTTACGCAAGGCGCGTAACACACCCTACCCACACTGGGATTTTTTCAAGATCGAACCGGATTCCTATAGATAGATCGACTTGTACCTCAGCGAACAAACAATAGTGCTAGGTTTATGGTTTACTATTTTTAGTAAAGAGTATTAACAAGTTGACCGTACAAAATCTGGTGAAGTCATGGAGTGCGCTATGCCAGAAGATATAGGCTTAACAAAGATTAAAGCGATTGGAGAAGTCATTCAGAAAAATTTAGCGATCGTACAGCAAGTGTTGGGAATTGAGGAAATAAATGATAGTAATTTGAGTGAATTAGAAATTGAATCAGAAGTATTTGCGGAGGAAACTGTCAGTAACTTCCCCATTAGAAGACTAACGCCATCAGAACTGGCAGAAGAAAAAAGCTATATTTTAGCTATGAAAGAGGCAAATCGAGCTAGATTTTTGGAAAATCAAGCTATGTTTGCAGAAAGCGTGACCAAGTTCAATAACTCGAAAGATAGATTTGTTCAACGACAAAAAGTCAGACATCGGTAAAACCGATGTCTGACTTTTTCAAATTTTTGATTCTGACAGTACTTTCAGATATTCTTTTACTGCTGTTGATAGTCCCATATCTAATGCATCTGCTATCAGAGCATGACCGATTGAGACTTCAAGTATGTTGGGAATTGAGCAGAATTTTGCCAAGTTTTGTAAATTTAAGTCGTGTCCGGCATTGACACCTAAACCGATCGCTTGAGCTTGTTTAGCGGCAGCAGCGTATTTATGTGTCACGCAAAGACGCAAAGACGTGAAGAAGAACACTAAGACAAGTAATTCTGCCGGAAATGTATTATTTCAATCGCAACCAATAAAACATTGTATCGCCTGCCATTGTAGGGAAGGTTATAGGTAGGACATTTCTACTAATTGCGATGAAATCATTTTTCTCATAAAAGCGATGAGCGGCTCGAAAAACACCAACTGTTCCTAAATAGATGTCGCAAATATCTTTTGTTTGCGCCCAATTTAGCAGCGAGTTTAATAAAGTTTGACCTAATCCTATTTCCTTACCCCGATACTTAGAATCGACAAACATTTTTCTCAAGGCTAGCTGACTATTACCTATATCGATAGCGGCGATCGTACCGATAACTTTTTCTCGATCTAAGGCAATCCAAAAATTACCATTACCTTGTTGGTAATAACTTGGAATGTCTAGTAAGTCGCGCTGGTCTTTGAGAGTAATTGGTAGACCGAACTCTTGTTGTTGAATGTTCAAGATGAGCTTGACAATTGCTGCTTGATACTGAGACTGGTAGGTGACAATTTGAATCTTCTGAATATCTGATAATTCGCCTGAGAAATTAGGTGAAGTAGATTCTAACATTGAGCTAATAATCTCATTTCAATGCTAAACGTAATTTTGCAAGATTTCTCCTAGAATGGCGATCCCTTGCTCGATTTGTTCTGGTAGAAGGGTAAAATTCAGCCGTAAAGCAGGATAGCTTTGCTGTCCGCCTGGGAAAAAAGGCGTTCCTTCAGCAACGAACACGCCTCTGGCTAACGCTTTTTGACAAATTTCTGCTAGCGGTAAATGGGCAGGCATTTGCACCCACAAAAAGGTTCCGCCTTTGGGGATCGTCCAATAAGTCGCAGGAGGATAGTGACGCTGCATGGCGTTTAGCATGGCGTTGCGACTTTGCAAATGGACGGCTTGTAAGTGTGCTAAATGGTGGCGATAATGTCCAGATGCTAAATACTCGCTAACAATAGCCTGTGAAACTGTAGATACGTGAATGTCGTAGTGCAATTTACGCTCTACCAAAGGCTGATAATCTTCTCCAGTTACAACGAGATAACCGACCCGAATACCTGGCATGATAGTTTTAGAAAATGTGCCAGCATAGATGACGCGATCGGTTGTATCTAATGCTTTAATTGGCACTGGCACGGGTTCAAAATTCAGTCCTTCATAGGCATTATCTTCTAGTACGACACAATCATATTTTTCGGCTAATGCCAACAATTGACGGCGATGATCTAAGGAAGTGGTAAGACCTGTAGGGTTGTGTAATGTACTGACGGTAAATATTAGCTTGGGACGATAAGTGTAAAGATTTTTTTCCAACAACTCCAAATTTATGCCTTCAGGTGTCATGGGTATACCAATCACTCTTGCACCCATGTTGTACAGCAGGGATAGCATACCGTACCAAGTTGGACTTTCGACCAACACCCAATCACCAGGTTTGACATAGTGATGTACGGCTAACAATATTCCTTGTTTGGAGCCGTTAGTAATGATTAAATTATCTGCCGTGACATTTAAACCGTGCTGCTGTACCAATAGCCGCGCAATTTGTTGCCGCAGTACGAGCTGCCCTTGGGGTAAGTCGTAGTTAAATAAGCTACCCGATATTTGTTTCACGGCACGTCGAGCAACGCGCGGTAAATCGTCCAATCCAGAAGCTAAAGAAAAACCGCTACTGAGATCGATCGTCCCTGGTTGCTGACGGGCTTGCACCGATTTCATGTAGAGATTGAAAGACGAACCGCCCTGAAATTCTTCAATCAGTGGTGGTAGGGGGGGTTGTTCTAAAACAATCGTGTCTTGGGGTGGCGCAAATTGGTGCTTCGACTCGGCACGATCGATTTTTGCCGGACAGACGAAGTACCCAGATCCTTGACGGGCTTCTACCAGTCCTTCTGCTGCTAAGACGTTGTAAGCTTCAATGACGGTAAGTTTATTCACCCGCGTACTAGCAGACAGGGTGCGAATGGAAGGAAGCTTATCTCCCGATCGCAATGCACCAGTTTCAATCAAATGACGGATGCGATCGCAGATCTGGAGATAAACAGCCGTAGATGAGTGTCTTTCTATAGGAATTCTCACGATGCAATCCTTTTTAAAGATGAGAATTCAGCCTGTTTGAATATGATAAATGATTCATCTGAATCTGTGATGGTACACTTTGACTTTATTTACCTAGAACAGTTTTAGATCGATTCAACTGTTCTATTAAAAATATCTGAATCCGTACCTTATCGAATTTATGAGCTGAGTATAAAACTAGATATAAGCAAGTTAAAAGTTAAAAGGCAAAAGGCAAAAACATAGATTTCTGCCGATAATTCTTGCTGCAAGTAAATACTATTACAAAGATTTTAACAATGAGAATCTCAACTTTGCCTGCACAGAAGATAAAAATATCTCAATCGCTTTCTGAAAAGCTACAAAAGATTTTTCAAGGTGTAATTTACGCTTTAACTCGCGGTCATGAATTGCAAGTTTGGCGCAAAAAAGACCGTAATGGTAACGCTTACTGGCAAGCATTCGATCCAAAAACCCGTAGATCTACTAGTCTCAGTTCCGAAGCAGAAATGCGAATTTGGATCGAGCAACGCTACTACAACTCTGATTAAATCACTGGAAGGTTTGGTTCGGCAATTGCTTTCTGATGGCATGAGAAATCGGGGAAAAATCGCTCGTATCGAAGTACCGACGGGTTTACCTAGATTATCTATTTGCCTACAGGTATTTCGGGTGAAACCCGCCCCTACAGCCATAAATTTGGATAAACATGGAACTCCTCATTACTTACTCAATTGTCCACGTTTGTTTGGTAGCTGTATCTTGGCTAACAACCCACGCAGAAAACCGTCCTATTTCCCCACCTACTCGCTACCTTGGGGGTAAAATTATTTCTGCTGAAATTGCGATCGCACCACGAAAAAATAGATTTTGGTTTTAACAACCTTGCATCACAACCAAAATACCTTTTGCGCCCTTACTTTGCGTCTTTGCGTCTAACGCTACGCTAACGGCTTCGCCTTCGCTATCGCTAACGCCTACGGCTGATGCGTGACATTTCAACCAGAATCCACAACTGGCAACAACAACCTTGAAGCGCGATCGCCACCACACTCAACTCTCAAAGTCACAACTTCAGCATCCATCAACCGCGTGCTACCCAAAGGCGAACCCGTACCAGGATTCATTGGATAAGCCGGAAAACAAGCCGCACTCAAACTCAACCGCAAAGCATTCCCCTTTCTAATACACACACACGTCGCTTGCAGAGACATTTTTAAAGGTCGATCTTGCCCTGACGCAACATGAATGTAACCCTGAGTCAGGTTATATACACTCCCATTCGGATGTACCTCAGAAACCACCGCACACAGATCGTGGCTGGGCGTATCCACACTGCACCAAATCTCAGCCATCACCTCCCCCGCCAAATGCAAATCTGTAGTTAAGGGCGCAGTAGTATACGTCAAAACATCAGTCCGACAGTCAATTTGCGATCGCTCAAACGATCCTGCGGGTACGACTGCGTGACCCCCTAACGCTGGCACGGGTCGCCAAGGGTCGTGAACGAAAACATCTGAAGCATAGGATTCGGGACAAGATTCGCTTAGCATTCCTGAGTCTTCTCGAATACTTGCCAATCCGGTGCTTGACAAAAAATACGATCTCTGGTTTGATTTACTTATCATGGGAAAAGCTTGCCACATATTAGCTCCCATCTCAAACCAACGAATCGGTAACTCTGCTTCTAAGCCCGTATCCAAACCCTTTAAAAACCGATCGAACCAACGGATTTGCATCTCATCTACAGGACTGACAGCTTCCAGTCCGTAATCAACTGCACCGACTTTGCGCGACCAAGGTAAATGCGCCCAAGGTCCCACGAGCAATTGCTGGCGATATTGACTCCGTTCTGACATATCTTTGTACAAACGCAGCGTCCCGCGCAGGTATGTATCGAACCAGCCGCCGATATGAAACATCGGTAGATCGACATGTTGCAAATAGCGCTGAGGCGAAATTTCCTGCCAGTAGTCATCATCTTGGGAGTGTTCCAACCACTCATGATAGAAAGCATTAGGCGCGAATTTACGCAAGCACTCATTTAAACTGGGGACGCGATCGTAGACAGATATATCTTGAGCCGCAGCATAAAGAGTGTAGTGTGCCGCAACATCGCCCTGTATTCTGGCAGATTCGGCAGCGAGTTGAATTGCCCAGCCCAAATTCGTTTGCAAGCAAAACGCCCCACCCTCGTATACCCAGTCGCTGTAAAGGTTATAGGCAACCATCGCAGGACAAATTGTTTTTAAAGCAGGAGGCTTGGCAGCAGCAGCATACAACTGCGTCATTCCCTGATAGGAAAAGCCATACATCCCAACTTTGCCATTACTACCAGGTAAATTCGCCGCCCAATTTACCGTATCTTCGCCATCTTCAATTTCATGGACGAATAACTTAAATTCTCCCTCTGATGTGCCTCGCCCTCGCACGTCTTGAATGACGACAATATATCCACGGGCAGCATACCAAGTTGGATGGGCGTAGACTACAGTAGAAGCGATCGCCCTACCATAGGGTTGACGCATTAATAATACAGGAAATTCACCTTCAGCATCAGGATAATAGACATCTGCATCCAACCGCACGCGAGAACTTCGTTTAGCTTCGCTAACGCGCGTCAGCATAGAAACAGTTTTTTTCGGGCGCACTGCTAACATAAAACTGGTGCAGGTAAGCGACGCAACACGGAAATATCCTCCTCATCCAGTTCTACAGGCGTACCGCTGCGGATAAGTTCGGCAAAGTCTTCGTTTGGAACCATGATACACAGGGCATACAACCGAGTCGAACCAGTATTTTCTATGATGTGAGTTCCGGTAGCAGGGACTAAAATGCTATCTCCGGCTTGGATAGAAACCGTTTTCCCATCACACATTGCTCGTCCTTCGCCTTTGAGGATAAAAAACATTTCTACTGCCCGTCGGTGTCGATTGGGAGGAGTCTTGCCATCCACATCAAAAATTTCTACACACATCGTCAGTGACTTGTTAGCAGTTGCCGTGTCAAAGACAAGCGCCAATCTGTTGGTATCTTGAGGGCTAATCCGAAAGGCTTGGTAATCTTGGGGAGACTTAACAACGGGAATTACACAACGATTTGTATTCATACGTGGTAATTGGTAGTTGGTAATAGGCAAGAGGCGAGAGGTAACCGATAACTGGTCACTGGTCACTGGTCACTGTATCTTTAATTGCTTCCACGATAGCTTGAGAATCGCTGACAAAACCGAAGCATTGCTTAACGTTGTATAAAGTTGCTAGCCAGCAATACTCTGGAGATGTGGTAGCGGTACAGTCTTCAACTAACACGCAGTCGTAGCCTAAAAAATTAGCATCTTGTAATGTTGCCATGACGCATTGATCGACATTTACGCCTGCAAAGAATAGTGTCGTTCTGCCTAAGTTACGCAAAATACTATCTAAGGGAGTGTCCCAAAAACCACTCATGCGGTACTTATCGACGCGGATGTCTTGGGGACGTGGTTCTAACTCATCTACCACCGCCGCCGCCCAACTTCCAGCCATTAGTACCTTAGCACCATTAGTAGGAAGAGGATCGCCCAACCCGACTCCCGTACCTGTGGGGTTGTAAACGTGGCGCGAACCAGCGCTAATATTAGCTAAATCGGGACGATTCCCCCAGTTAATCCAGAGGACGGGGACATTAAATTGCCGCAAAACGGGTAGTAAAGATTTTAGCGGTGAAATCGGGCTGCGGGCGGGAGTAACATCCACGCCAATATGCGCCAGCCAGCCATCGGGATGACAAAAATCATTTTGCATATCTATGACTAGGATGGCAGACTTTGCTAAGTCGAGGCGTAAAGTTTTGGTTTGAGTTGGTAGGGTAATAATTTTTGATTCCAAAGGCGGGCGAGTGATATCTGCGATCGCTTCATTGACTGCCCAAGCGTTGGGTGGTATTCCTAGAGTTGTTAGTTGGTTCATAGAATTCGAGAGTGGTAAGTTGGTTGTAGGGGCGGGTTTTCTACATAATCTCTGTATGAAAAGCTCATCATCTCGGTAAACCCGCCCGTACTGGAGGAAATTGTACGGGCGGGTTTTCTGCATAATCCTTGTAGTTGGCACATCATCCCGGTAAACCCGCCCGTACCGGGGGAAATTGTAAGGGCGCATAGATGTTTGCCCAGATGCGGTTCGATCGATGCATCGCACGCCCCTATATGCAAGATTATTATTTGGTGACTTGATGCCTTGGATAGAAATCTTTTTTACAGAATTGGTGTCACACTAAATAACAAGATTTTATATTTGTTGATATTGTAAGGATAAGTTTGTGAGTTATACGATTCAACAAGCCTTAATTCCAGTTGAAGACGGTTATACAACAGTAGACGTGCAGATAGAAAACGATCGCATTGCTGCTATTGCTCCCCAATTACCTATAATCGGCACGGCGATCGATGGTAAAAATAAGTTACTCCTACCAGGTTTTTTTAACGCTCACACGCATTCTTCTGAAATGTGGCAACGGGGGATGATTCCTCCCGTACCTTTAGAGTTGTGGCTTGCAGAACTGTACGATTTTGCCCCCCTCGATCCCGAACAGGTTTATCTCAGTGCTTTGGGTACGGCAGTGGAAACCCTACTTTCAGGCGGAACGAGTGTTGTCGATCACTTGGTTTTGATTCCAGGAAAGGAAATTGAAACTGTAGCAGCGGCGGTGAGGGCGTATCGCGAAATTGGGATTCGGGCTTTCGTTGCGCCCCTAATTCAAGATGAAGCTTTGACTGCGGGAATACCAACTGGTGGGAAGGAAGTAGAAAAAGAAGCTTTCTTTCGTTCTACAAATGAGATATTGGCAATGATGGAGGACGTTGTGACTCAATTCCACCGCCCAGAGGCAGGAATTAATCTACTCGTCGCCCCTACAGGAATTCAACTATGTTCTGATGCTTTATTTACAGGGTGTATTGAATTGAGCGATCGATACAATCTCTGTCGTCACTCTCACCTACTCGAAACCAAAGCCCAGCAAAAATTAGCACGAGAAAAGTATGGATGTAGTGCCGTAGAACACTTAAAACAAATTGGCTATTTGAGCGATCGCACTTCTTTAGCCCATTGTGTATGGTTGAATGACGACGACATTGCTATCCTTGCCGAAACGAAATCAACTGTAGTTCACAATCCCTTAAGTAATCTACGTTTAGGTAGCGGTATCGCTCCTATTCTAAAATACCGTCAAGCAGGAATAAATGTGAGTTTTGGTTGCGATGGTTCTGCAAGTAATGATTCGCAAGATTTGCTAGAAGCAATCAAAATTGGTTCAATTCTACACACCGTTACCGATCCAGATTATCACCACTGGATTACACCCCGTCAAGCAGTAGAAATGGCATCTTTCGGCGGCGCGAAAGGACTCAATGTTTCCGATATACTAGGAACTTTAACAGTAGGTAAAAAAGCCGATCTAGTTCTTTACAACTTGACAAATTTATCTATTCTACCCCGTACCGATCCGATTGGTTTACTAATATTAGGTCGCCCAACTCAGGTTGTCGATAGTGCTTGGGTAAATGGCAAGCAAATTGTGAGTAGTGGGAAGTTAATAACTATTGATGTTGACGAACTACGACAAAAACTTTTTCATCGCAGCCAATGGAATAGCCAGCGCCAATCTCAAACTGTAACAGAAATTGAAGTTCGCTATCGCACAGTGATGGGAATATAGGTCAAAAACGAGAAAGAAACAATCTCAAATAAATCATATTCTTCGATCGAGCTGCGCGATCGCTCTCATTCTCTTCAGCTCGAGCCAATTTACCTAAGTTTTCTGCCATTTCTCTATGTTGCTGTGAGCGCAGCGCGTGTTTCTCTGCTTCGGCAATGTGTGCTGACGATAACTTTTCCCTATTCTAGTATTTACGTCTATTCTGCCTTCTGTCTGCTCAATTGATATCTGACAAAAAAAATGAGTTTTTCCCCAAATAGTATGATTCCGATTAGCGATCGCATTCCTAGCGGTAAGCAACCAGTTGTTGTCTATTTAATAATGGGTATAAATATTCTTTTATTTATCTGGGAATGGCAACTCGATGTTAAAGGAGAACTAAGTCATATCATCAATAGTTGGGGAGTGACTCCAACCACAATAGTTCATGTCACGACAGCAGCTTTTACTACCTTGAATCCTGCTGCTTGGATAGCTTGGTTATTACTTCAGTTTTCTCTAGTTCAAGGACTATTTTTGCATAGTAGTTTTAGCCATTTAATTGGCAATTTACTATTTTTATTAGTTTTTGGCAAAACTTTAGAAAACTTATTAGGACATCTCAAGTTTTTATATTTTTATTTACTATGTGGCGTTTTGACATTTGGATTGCAGATTTTAGTTGAGCCTACACTCAACTTACCTTTAATTGGCTCGAATGGTGCGATCGTGGGAGTTTTAGGAGCTTATCTCTACAAGTTTCCTAGAACTAAAATCGACACAATCTTACCGTTATTAGCTGTATTTATTCCGATAGAGATACCAATAGCCTTTTATTTGTATTGGTGGTTTATTCAACAGTTATTCTATAGTATTGGCAACTTAAGCATTCATAGCCGTGTAAATCTTTTCAGTCTTGGCTATTGGATGCATGGGATTGGATTAGTTATTGGTATAGTCTTGATGCGATCTCTAAAACATAAGTAGTGATAAACAATAACATATTTTTTCTAATAAAATAACCGAGAAATAGCAAAAGCCCCGCGATTGAGAGCGAGGCTTTTGAGGAAAAATCGACCTGGCGCGGAGCTATTGTGCCGTGGGGCAACCCCCAGAGTATCGTCGCCGCAGTCGCGTTTCACACCTGAGTTCGGGATGGATTCAG